>NZ_CP107048.1:2287500-2587500 GCF_025736935.1 Qipengyuania sp. SS22
GTGACCTGTACATCGTCCGAACGCAGCGCGGCGGCGAGCCGCAGGCTGATGTCCCACGGCACATCCGGATCGCGCTGGCCGTGGATCAGCCGCACGGGTGCGGTGATGGGGATCTCGCCGCCGAGCAGGAGCTGCGCTTGCCCATCGCTGAAGAAGCCCGGGTGCAGCGGTGTGGGCTCGGGTCCGTAGGGGTTCTCGTCGTAGATGGTTTCGCCCGCGATCAGCTTCGCCTTGTCGGCATCGGACCGCCCCCAATCGGTGAAATCGGGTGCCGGGGCGAGGCCAACCAGCCCGGCCAATTGCCCGCCAAGCGTTTGCCCGACGGACAGCATCAGCCAGCCGCCCATGGACGATCCGAGGACGATCACCGGCCCGCTGATCAGGGCATCGACCAGCGCCAGAACCTCTTCGCACCAGCGCGAGAGCGTGCCGTCGGCAAAGTCACCCTCGCTTGCACCGCAGCCCGAATAGTCGAGCAGCAGGCACGCCTGCCCCCGCGCCTGCGCCCATTCGAACACGGCGGTCGCCTTGCCGCCCGCCATGTCGGACATATAGCCCGGCAGGAACACCAGCGCGGGCCCGGCGCCCGGCGTGAAGCGATAGGCGATGCGCCCGCGATCGGGCATGGCGTGGAACTGGATATCGCTCATTTGCGCATGCTGTTCACGCGACCGGGCGCGATTGCAAGGGTCAGAAGAAGCCGAACTCCTCGACGTCGGGATCCTGCGCGCACATCGATTGGAGCGCGGCGAATTCCTTCTCGGTCAGCACCGGGGGATAGTCCGCGTCCTCCTTTGCCGCCGCGCGATAGGCCTTGGCGCGCTCGCCCGAGGATGGATGGCTGGCCAGCCATCCGACCATAGCGGGGGCGTCTGCGCTATCGCCATGGCGTTCGGCCATCCGTTCGAAGAATTCGGCGGCGCCGATCGGCGAGATATCGCTTTCGGCCATGCGCGCGCGGGCATAATCGTCCGCCTCGCGTTCGGCATCGCGCGAATAGCCCATCGCGGCGAGACCGAAGACGCTGTTGGTGACGCCCGAATCGGCGCCCGCCAGCAGGATCGACAGGCCGAACTGGCGCAGCAGCGCGGTCATCACATGGCGTTCGCGGACATGGCCGACCTCGTGGGCGAGCACCCCGGCCAGCTCTTCCGGGCTGTCGGCCTGCTGGATCAGCCCGTCGAACAGCATAACCTGCCCACCGGGCAGCGCGACCGCATTGACCATTCCCATATTGGCGACGCCCACGCGCACCTTCTCCTCGGCCGGATCGACCTTGGCGAGCAGCTTGGCGAGCGCCGCATCGCCCGCGGGCGTGTGACAGATACGGCCGCCGAAATCGCCGACCATCGCTTCGCCGATCTGGCGCTCCCAACTGGGCGGGATACGCGGACCCAGCCAGTCGGGTGCGGTCAGGAACAGCGCCACCGCCGCGGCGCTGGCAACGCCGAATATCGCTACCGCCTTGCCCAGCCCGAGCCTGTCGACCCAGGCGCCGTAATCGCTTTTGGCCGGCAGCTGCGCGGCGAGGCCTGCGGGAATGTCCTCGGGCAGGATCAGGCGGAAATCGGGCACGCTGGCGCGGTGATAGACCCGCTGGTCAGGGCGGATTTCGCCATAGCGCAGGTCGGCGGCATCGAATTCCTCGCGCGCCTCTGGCCCCGCCAGCGTAAACCCGCCGCGTCCGTCCCAGCTCAACGTCCCGCTATGGCGCACTGCATTGGTGCCATCGTACCATTGGGCGGCAGTCTGGAACGCGTCTTCCATCGGCTCAGATCGCGCCCATGTCGAAGGCGTCGAGCAGGCCCTCGCCATGCTTCGCGGTGCGGGTCTGCGACTGGGTCAGCTCGTCGAGCAGGATCTCCCCGCTCGCCTCGAGATGCGTCATGAAGAACTTCCAGTGGCGATAGGACAGGAAGACCAGCCCGATCCCGAAAGTAAAGACGACCAGCAGCGCATCGACTACCAGCAGTTTCACCCAATCCAGCGTCGAGGCCGTGAAAGTGAAGTGCAGGTTGCGCCAGCGGGTTGCGCCGACCACTTCGCGGTAGAACTTGGCGAAGAATGCCACTGCGATCAGGCCGAGGCCGAAGTAAAAGAACAGCACCAGGGCGATGATGCCGATCAGCCCGCCAAGCGCGCGGCCTTCCTCGCCGCCGACACCATAACCCGCGAGCATTCCCATGCCGGCCATGATGATCCCACCGGCGAAGAGGACGAAGGGGGTCAGATAGAACAGCAGATAGCGCGCGAAGACATTGCCCGCTTCGGCATCGGCCTCGAACGCGTAGGGCCCGAAGCTCATCTTGCTCCACCGTTCGTTCCACAGGCTGGTCATCGACCAGGGCAGCAGCAGGCCGGCCGGGATCCAACCCACCGCGGTCTTCCACATGTAGGACAGGCCGAACAGGAAGCCGGCGGTGTCGCTGCCACCGCGAATGCCGCGCCAGCGAGTGCGCGAAAGGCGGTAGCGCAACGCGCGGAAACGGGCGACGCCGAGCAGGTAGAAAATCGCCAGCGCCGCGAATGCCGAAAGCGCAATGCCAAGCAATTCGTACCCGCGCGCGACCAGCGCCTGCGCAACGAAGCTCAACCCGAAATAGGGAATGCCGAATAGGACGAAGACCATGACGAAACCGATGAACAGCTCCATTCCGGTGCCTGCCCATTCGAGATGTTCGTCGACGAAGCGCGTGCGCGACCACAGGTAGCGCCGCTCGCGCGCGGTCGCCCAGAAGCGGTAGATGCCCAGGGTAACGATCGTCAGCAGCAAATTGGGCAAGGCGATCTTGGCGAAATCGCGCCAGTTTCCTTCAAAGACGAAGGCGCTGCCCGCCCCGTCCATCTCTTGCGACCCATGCATAAGTAACGACCCCTGTGAATATATCGCGCAAGGGTCGGGGATCGCCGCTGCCGTGTCAATCGGCGAGCCGTTATTCTTCGCGCAGGAAGATCTCTTCTATCGCCAGCCCGAAAACATCGGCGATGCGAAAAGCGAGGGGGAGCGAGGGATCGTAACGACCGGTCTCGATCGCATTGACGCTTTGCCGCGAAACCTCGAGCCGCGTGGCGAGATCCTGCTGGCTCCAGTCGCGCTCGGCGCGCAGGACCTTGAGGCGGTTCTTCATGCGCCGCGCACCTTCTGCCACAATTGCGCGAGACCCAGGCCGATCGCCCAGACAGGCAGCACCCACCACGCCCAGATATGCGGGACGAGTTCGAACATCTCGAGGAAGCCCCAGAAGATACCGATGGCCAGCACGATACCAAGCGCGACCAACGCCGCCATGATCGTGCGGTGGCGCAGATACTCGTCCTGTTCCTCGGCGAGGTAGCGCCCCATCGCCCAGATGATGCCGAAGGTCGGGAGCGTCGGTAGGAGCGAGATGGCGAAGACCGCCGGATCGGACAGCTCGTAGCGGTTCCACAGCGTGATCGCGATGCCGAGGCCGAGGACATAGCCGAAGCTGCTGAACACGATTCGCCGGTTGTACGCAGCCATCGCTTGGCTGGTGCAGCCATCCGCCCCGCGCCGCGCCAGCGGGAAGAGCAGGAAGGTCGCCGCAGCCAGCAGGATGAAGCCGACGGGCGATGCGATCGCCCCGCTCAGTTTCAGTGCCGCGATGACGGCGATGCTGAGGAAGTAGAGCGTGACCCAGCGTCCCGGCGACTTGAGCAGCCAAAGCCTGCCGGTGCCGCTCATGCGCGGACATTCGTGCTGCAACCGCACGAGCCGGTGCGCGCGATATGGATGGCCGCGAGGGCCGGGAAGAGAATCACGCTGAACTGCGCAAATTCTTCTGGGACGATGTCGAAGACTGCGAGCACCGCAATCGCGATGATTGCGCCGGCGAACAGGAGGGGGGTTTTGGGTGGCATGGCAATGGTCCTTTCCGTAATGTAAAGCGTGTTTGTCACCAGCGAGACGTAATGTCAAGCCTGCTTTCCAAACAGTCGTGCGTGCATGTCGCTTTGGAAAATGGCTTGTCACCACACCGTCATCGGGCGCAGGCAGGGCGCCGGAAGAGGAGAATTCGAATGTTCGCGACCGAACCGCCTGCCGCTGCCCCGTTATCCGCACTCGACCGTCGCTCGCTGCTCAAGGGAGGCGTCCTCGGGTTGGGGGTGGCCGGCGCTCCCCTCGCCGCGCAGTCGGGGGGCAAGGGGTTCAGCCACGGCGTCGCCAGCGGCGAACCGGCGGCCGAGCGCGTGCTACTCTGGACCCGTTTCGTGGGTGCGCAAGACACGGCGCTGGAATTCGAGGTCAGCGAATCGATCGATTTCGCGCGTCCCGCTGGCGGTGGCTCGGTCATGGCTAGCGCGGATCACGACTGGTGCTGCAAGGCCTGGGCCGAAGGGCTCGAGCCGGGGCGCTGGTATTATTATCGCTTCACCGCGCCCGACGGATCGCACTCGGACGTCGGCCGCACGAAGACGCTGCCCGTCGGTGCGACCGACAAGTTCCGCATGGCGGTGTTCTCCTGTTCGAACATGGGTTTCGGCTGGTTCAACGCCTATGCGCATGCCGCCGCCGTTGGCAATTTCGACTGCGCGCTGCACCTTGGCGACTATTTCTACGAATACGGCCCCGGCACCTATCCCTTGAACGAAGAGGCGCAATCGGGCCGTGTGCTGTTCCCCGCACGCGAGATCGTCAGCTTGGCCGATTACCGCATGCGTTATGCGACCTATCGCCGCGATCCGGACCTGCGCCGGCTCCACCAGCTGTTCCCGATGATCGCCGGCTGGGACGATCACGAAAGCGCGAATGATTCATGGCAGGGCGGGGCACAGAACCACCAGAGCGATACCGAAGGCGAGTGGTCGGTGCGCAAGGCCGCTGCGGCCAAGGCCTACCGCGAATGGATGCCGGTGTCGGATGAACCCTGGGCCGCGTATGAGGTGGGCGACCTCGCAACTCTTTTCCGGCTCGAGACGCGGCTGACCGCCCGCGCCGAGCAGTTTTCTTACGGCGACATCCTGTCGGGCAAAACGACCCCTGAGGATGCTATGGCCGCGCTCGTCGCCTTCCGTGAGGGTGACTACCGCGATGGCAGGCGCCAATTGCTCGGAATGAAGCAGCAGGCCTGGCTGACCGATGGCCTCAAACGGTCGGCATCCGCGGGTAAGCGGTGGCAGGTGCTGGTGCAACAGGTGCTGATGGGCAATCTGGCCACCGCGCCGCGGCTAACTGAAGGGCTGCCGGCAGACCTGCCCGCCTATATCCGCCAGCGCATCCTGGCCGGGGCGATGGCCGGCCGCGCCGAATTGCCGCTCAATATGGATGCGTGGGACGGATATCCCGCCGCGCGCGAACGGGTGTTCCGGGCCGCCCTCGACGCCAATGCGAATTTGATCAGCCTGGCGGGCGACACGCATAATGCCTGGGCTTTCGATCTCGATCATGCGGGCGAGAAGGTCGGGGTCGAATTCGGGGTGCAGGGCGTCACTTCCCCCGGACTCGAAAGCTACGCCTCTTACCTCCCGGTCGATGTCCTCGAACGCGAGACGGTTGCGCACAATCGCCAGCTCAAGTGGATGGACGGATCGCGCCGCGGATACATGGCGGTGGAGCTCACGCCGGCCAGCGCATCGAGCGAGTTCCGCTTCGTTTCCAGCGTGCGCGAGAAGGGAGCCGGGGTGAACGATACCCGCCGCGTTTCGACGCAAACGGGCAGCCGCGCGCTCGATATGGGTTGAGAAACCGGCGGCCTGCACCTAATGTACAGGCCATGCCCAACGTGTGTATCACCGCGACGACTACCACCACCCCGGGTGACCGGGGGCGGTTGGTCGCGGTCTGATCCGCGCCGCCGCCGCCCGGTTTCGGGCGGCATGGCGTTTCCTCCCGAATCCGGATTTTGCGCAAACGCCGCTTCAAGCGCGCGCGCCCATGTGCCATGGGCGCCGCAACCAAACGGACGACGAATGACATGACGGAACTGCTCAAGATCAGCCTGCCCGACGGTTCGGTGCGCGAAATGGAAGAAGGCGCGACGCCCGCAGATGTCGCGGCGGCGATCGGCCCGGGGCTTGCCAAAGCCGCCATCGCCGCGCGTGTCGACGGTGAATTGCGCGACATCAACCGCCCCTTCGAGGGCGATGCCGAACTCGCACTGGTAACCGCGCGCGACGAAGCGGACGCGCTCGAACTGGCGCGCCACGACTATGCACATGTGCTGGCCGAGGCGGTGCAGGCGCTGTGGCCGGGTACGCAGATCACCTTCGGCCCGGCGACCGATGACGGGTTCTATTACGATGTGAAAGCGCCCGCCACGCGCGATCCGTTCAGCATGGACGATCTCCCCGCGATCGAAGAAGAGATGCGGCGCATCATCAAGGCCGACAAGCCGCTCCGCCGCGAGGTCTGGAGCCGCCAGCAGCTGATCGAGAAATGGGAGGCCGATGGCGAGGCCTTCAAGGCCGAATGGGCGCGCGAACTGCCCGAGGACGAGGAACTGACCGTCTATTGGTCGGGCGTGCCGGGCAGCGACGGCGCCTGGCTCGACATGTGCCGCGGCCCGCATCTTGCCAGCACCGGCAAGCTCGATCCCGCCGCCTTCAAGCTTACGCGGGTTGCCGGGGCCTATTGGCGCGGTGACCAGCGCAACCCGCAATTGACGCGCATCTATGGTACCGGCTGGCTCAACAAGAAGCAGCTCAACGCGCATCTGATGCGGCTGGAAGAAGCCGCCAAGCGCGATCATCGCAAGCTCGGCCGCGAGATGGACCTGTTTCACCTGCAGGAAGAAGCGCAGGGCTCGGTCTTCTGGCACCCCAACGGCTATCGCATCTGGCGCGAGCTCGAAGCCTATATGCGCCGCAAGATGGACCGCGCGGGCTATCGCGAGATCAAGACGCCGCAGTTGATGGACGTGCGTCAGTGGGAGCAATCGGGCCATTGGGGCAAATATGCCGAGAACATGTTCGCCGTGCCCGATATCGTCCCCGAGGTCGAAGGACTGGGCGACGACAATGACGGCAAGGGTGCCAATCCGCATGTCGCCCCCGATGCCGACTGGATGGCGATCAAGCCGATGAATTGCCCGGCGCATGTGCTGGTCTTCAAGCAGGGCATCACCTCCTATCGCGACCTGCCGATCCGGCTGGGCGAGATGGGGTGCTGCCACCGCAACGAACCGCATGGCGCGCTGCACGGCATCATGCGCGTGCGCCAATTCACGCAGGACGATGCGCATATCTTCTGCACCGAAGACCAGGTCATCGACGAGGTCCGTGCCTTCTGCACGCTGGTCCACGAGGTCTATTCGGACTTCGGCTTCAACTATCAGGTCAAGCTCGCGCTACGTCCCGAAAAGCGCTTCGGCAGCGACGCGATGTGGGACCAGGCCGAGCAGGAATTGCGCGAGGCCGTGGCCGAAGCGGGCATGGCGAATGAGGACTACGGCTGGGAAGAACTGCCCGGCGAAGGCGCTTTCTATGCGCCCAAGCTCGAATGGCATTTGACCGACGCGATCGGGCGTACCTGGCAAGTGGGCACGATCCAGGGCGACCGCGTGCTGCCCGAACGTCTCGATGCGACCTACATCGGCGAGGACGGCGAAAAGCATCGCCCGGTCATGCTGCACCGCGCGATCTTCGGCACGTTTGAGCGCTTCATCGGCGTGCTGATTGAACACTTCGCCGGGCGGCTGCCCGTTTGGATTGCGCCGGTTCAGGCGGTGGTCGCGACGATCGTCTCCGATGCCGACGACTACGCCAGCGAAGCGGTTGCGAAGCTGAAAGCTGCGGGCATCCGCGTCGAGAGCGACCTGCGCAACGAGAAGATCAACTACAAGGTGCGCGAACACAGCCATGCCAAGGTTCCCCACCTGCTGGTGGTCGGCAATCGCGAGGCCGAAGAGGGCACCGTCGCGGTGCGCACTTTGGGCGAGAAGGAGCAGCGCGTCATGCCGCTCGACGAGGCGATCGCGATGCTGCGTAGCGAAGCCACTCCGCCCGACCTGCGCTAGAAGGACTGCACGCGATGGACCTGCTGGCGGCCTATGCGCCGTGGCAATTGGCGGCGGCGCTGGCGGCGGCCTTCGGCTCGGCCTTCGTGCGCGGTCTGACCGGTTTCGGCATGGCGATCCTGCTGGTGCCGATCCTCGCGCTGGCATTGCCGCCGGTGGAGTCGGTGCTGCTGGCCAATTTCCTCTCGCTCTTTATCGGACTGAGCGAGGTCCGCCGGCTGGTGCGCGGGGCCGAACGGTCGGCGTGGCGCATATCCATTCTCGTGGTTCTGGTCACCCCGCTTGGCCTGCTGGCGCTGGCCGCGACCAGCGATGACCTCGCGCGCTTCCTGATCGCGATGATCGCGTTGTCCGCGTTCTTCGCTATCCTCCTGCCGCGCCGCGCGGGCGCCGAACCGGGGCATCTGGCCACCGGCGGGGTCGGCGTGCTGAGCGGATTGATGACGGGCTATGCCGGGATGCCCGGCCCTCCGGTCGTGCCCTATTATGTCGGCCGGGCGATCCCGCGCGAGACGGCCAAGGCCTCGATGATGCTGATCTTCACCATCGCGGCAGGCGCGGGTCTGGTTTCGGGAGCGGCGCTGGGGATCCTCGCCTGGCGCTTGCCTTTGCTGGCAGCGCTGCTGTTCCCCGCCGTGCTGTTGGGTAATTGGCTGGGCGACCGCGCCGCCGGACAGATCGGCGACGCACTATGGCGCGCGGTCGTCGGGGCAATTCTGAGCGGGGCGGCGCTCGCGACGCTGCTGCGGCTGCTCTAGGCGATCAGAACGGCAGTACCGGTCCGGCGAGGACCAGCGCGAGGCCGCAGCCACCCACAATCAGCGCGCGCGCAACATCGACCACCGACTGGGCGGGGGCTTGCGTGCGGGCGAGAGCGGTAGGCTTGACCATGACCGCCATTCTCGGGTGCAATAGCTAATGAAAGGTTAAGGGCGCCATCCGGCTGCGGGCATTTGCTGGCTGGCGCAATGGAATCCCCCCCCGCCGGCCAGCACTGCATCGCCCGGCAGGCCGATCGTCGCGCGGTTGGGGAACAGCGCGGCCACCGCTGCCACGCCGTCCGCGTCATGCGAGCTGCCGAAGGTCGGCACGACGACGAGATGGCTGGCGATCGCGAAATTGGCGTAGCTCGCGGGTTCGATATGGTCGCCGCTGGTCACCAGCCCGGGCGAGGGAATGTCCCTGACCGCCACGCCTGAATCCTCGGCGCGCGCCTTGGCATCGGCGTAGATCGCGGCATTGGGATCGTCCTTGCCGGTGGCGCGTGGCAAACACAGCGTATTGGGCGCCACGAAGCGCGCGAGATTGTCGACATGGCCATCGGTGTGGTCGTTGACCAGCCCGTCGCCCAGCCACAACACGCGGGAAAAGCCCAGGTCGCGCTTCAGGCGTTCTTCGATGTCGCCCCGCGACAGTTGCGGATTGCGGTTGGGGTTGAGCAGGCACTGTTCAGTCGTGATCACCAGTCCGGTGCCGTCTCCGTCGATCGCACCGCCTTCGAGGATCCAGTTGCCGGTTTCGAGCGGCAGCCCCGCATCCTCGGCCAGTTCGGCGCCGACCGTCTGGTCGCCGTCCATCAGATACTTGCCGCCCCAGCCGTTGAAACCGAAGCGCCGCGCGGCGCGGTTGCCCGCGCCGTCGCACAGCACCAGCGGACCCGTGTCGCGCAGCCAGACATCGCCGTAGCTGCGCCGTTCGAGCGTGACCGCGCCCGACACCAACTGCCGCGCGCGCGTCTCGTTGGCGGCATCGCGGACCAGCAGGCGCACTTCCTGCCCGCTCTCCGCTACGGCGTTGGCGAAAGCCGCGATCTGCTCCTGCGCGCGCGGGAGTACTGCGGGCCATTCATCCGCGTCATGCGGGAAACCGATCCACAGCCAGTCCTGCGGCGCCCATTCGGGCGGCATGCGGAAGGTCATGGAGCGGTCCTTTTCGTGCCGGGTGTCAGACGGCGCAAGCCGCGCCTTCGCCGGCGCAATCCTCGTCGCGCGTGCCCTTGAACTCGTCGCCTTCGTTCCAGTTGGGCCAGCTGGTCGATTCGCCCAGCATGCGGCCGATCCGGTAGAACAGCGCGAGATCGCTCATCACGCCTGACCAGTCCCAGTTCGGATCGTATTCGTCCTTCGGGCCATGATAGCGGTTTTCGCGATAATCCGCTGCCACCGCCGCGCCCGCTTCGGTGCCTCCTTCGATCAGGTCTTCACCGCCATCGAGATACAGCATCGGCACGCCGCGTTTGGCGAAGGCGAAATGGTCCGAACGGTAGTAATAGCCCGCTTCGGGGTTCGGATTGGGCGTGGTCACCCGGTCATCGTTCATCAGTGCCTTGTCGAGGAACAGGTCGAGCTGCGACTTGCCCGGGCCGACCACGGTCACGTCCTTCGCCGCACCCGCCATCAGGAAAGCGTCCATATTGATACCGCCGACGGTCCGGTTGAGCGGGAACACCGGGTTGGCGGCATAATAGTCCGCGCCGAGCAGGCCCGATTCCTCGGCGGTGACTGCAAGGAAGACGAGGCTGCGCTTGGCGGGGCCTGCCTTGGCATGCGCTTCCGCCAGTGCGACCAGAGCCGCGGTGCCGGTGGCGTTGTCGACCGCGCCATTGCAGATATCGTCGCCATCGGGGGCGGGCGTGCACCGGCCGAGGTGATCCCAATGCGCGGTGTGCATGACGTATTCGTCCGCGCGCTCGCTCCCCGGCAGCATGCCGATCACGTTCTGCGAGGCAAAGGTACGGATATCGTTGCGGAAGCTGGTCGAGGCGGTGAGGCCCAGCGGAACGGCGGTGAAACCTTTCTCGCGCGCCGCAGCCGAGAGTTCGCCGAGGTCCTTGCCCGCCGCGCCGAAGATATTCTCTGCGACCGCTTTCTGCACCCAGCCGTTCAGCTGCGTCATTGGCGGCGGATTGTCGCCGCGCGAGGCATAGGCCTGCGGCCCCGACCAGCTGCTTTCCACCACGTTCCAGCCATAAGCGGCCGGCGCGGTGTCGTGGATAATGATCGCACCCGCCGCGCCCTGGCGGCCGGCTTCCTCGTATTTATAGGTCCAGCGCCCATAGAAGGTCATCGCCTTGCCGTTGAACGGGCCATCGAGCGTTTCCGCGCCGAAATCGGGATCATTGACGAGGATGACCGCGGTCTTCCCCGTCATGTCGAGCCCGGCATAGTCGTTCCAGCCCTTCTCGGGGGCGTTGATGCCATAGCCGACGAAGACCAGTTCGCTGTCCTCCAGCGTGGTCTGGACATCCTCGCGATAGGTCACCCCGACCCAGTCGCTGGCATAATCCAGTTCCATCGCTTCGCCGTCGCCGCCAGCAATCGTCAGCGGCGCGTAATTCTTGCCGGTGATCTCAACCAGCGGGACGTCCTGTACCCAGCTGCCGTTATTGCCAGGTTCGAGGCCCGCCTGCTCGAATTCTTCGATCAGATAGGCGACGGTCTTTTCCTCGCCCGGCGTGCCCGGCGCACGGCCTTCGAATTCGTCCGAGGACAGCCGCTCGGTAACGCGCTTCATAGTCTCTTCCGACAGCGTGCCGTCGGCGACATCGGGCAGGTCGAGCCCGGCATCGACGTCTGCATCGGGGTCCAGCCCCATGTCGCAGGCGGACAGCACCAGCGCCGCGCTCGCGGCAAGGATGAAGCGTTTCATCGCGGAGGTTCCTCTTCTCACATCTCGCATTGCGCGTGCTTGTGTCAGCATGGCGGGACGAGGGCAAGCTTGCGCCGGTGTCCAGGCGGCGGCAGGGGTAGTCGCGATGGATGCCGACTGGACCTCCGCGCTGCACCGCGCCCGCGACCATGCGCCCTTCCTTGCGCGTGCGCTGGAGCGGCGCCCGGATCTGGCTAAGATGCTGGCCGAGGGAGCGGGCGAAGAGGCGCTGCTGGTCGCCAAACAGGTGGCGGAAACCGACGTCGCTACGGCGCTGCGCCGCGAACGGCTGGGCCTGGCGCTGGTGCTGGCGGTGGGCGACCTCGCGGGGGCCTTCGATCTCGACAAGGTCATGCGCGAGCTATCGACTTTTGCCGACCGCGCGCTGCATGCCGCGCTCGCGGCCGCGATACGCAAGCGCATGTCCGATGCCGAGCCAGCGGGAATGATCGGGCTTGCGCTGGGCAAGCATGGCGCGGGCGAACTCAACTATTCCTCCGACATCGACCCCATCCTGCTTTACGAGCCCGAACAGCTACCCCGGCGGGAGCGGGACGAACCGGGCGAGGCGGCCCAGCGCTATGCGCGTGAGACGGTGCGGCTGCTGTCCGACGTCACCAGCGAGGGCTACGTTTTCCGGGTCGATCTGCGCCTGCGTCCGGCAGCCGAAGTCAGCCCGCTGGCGATCTCGCTCGACTCGGCGATCACGCATTACGAAAGTTCGGCGCTGGCATGGGAACGCGCGGCGTTCATCCGTGCGCGCGCCTGTGCGGGCGATATTGCCGCAGGCGAGGCCTTTCTCGACCATATCCGCCCTTTCGTGTGGCGGCGCAGCCTCGACTTCGGCGCAATCGACGAGGTCCGCCGCCTGACCCACCGCATCCGCGACGAACAGCGCGGGCCGCGGGTTCCCGAGCCGGGCTACAACCTCAAGCTGGGGCGCGGCGGTATTCGGGAAATCGAATTCTTCGCGCAGACGCACCAGCTGATCCATGGCGGGCGCGATCCTTCGCTGCGGGTGCGCGGGACGCGCGCGGCGCTCGATGCGCTTGCCGCGACCGGACGGATCTCGCCGACGGATGCGCGCAAGCTGGGCGAAAGCTATGACGGCCTGCGGACGATCGAGCACCGGCTGCAAATGGTTGGCGACAAGCAGACGCATACGCTTCCCGAAGGCGATGGGCTGGACACGGTCGCGCAGTTGCACGGGCTGGCCGATGGCGCCGCGCTGGTTACGCTGGTGGGCGATTTGGCCCGCCCGGTCGCGGAACGCTTCGATGCCCTGCTCGACGAGGACCGCATCTCGGTTCCGAAAAGTGCGCCGCATGTCGTGGCGGATACCGGCAGCGTGCCCGAAATTCCCGTCGAACTGGTCGAACGCATGAGCCAGTGGACCGGCGGCCGATATCCCGCGCTGCGCAGCACCGCCGCACTCAGCGCGTTCGAAGCGATTCGCCCCGACCTGCTGTCTTCGATCGCGGGTTCGCCCGATCCGACCGCTGCCGCGGTGCGCTGGGAAAGCCTGATTGCGCGCCTGCCGAGCGCGGTCAATCTGTTCCGCCTGCTCGAAGCGCGTCCCGGCTTGTTCGCGCTCATCGCCGATTGCCTCACCCTCGCGCCGCCGCTGGCGGAGGATCTTTCGCAGCGACCCGAACTGCTTGATGCGCTGATAGATCGCACTGCGCTGGACCTGCCGGGCAGCGTTGCCGAAGTGGCAGCGCGCATGGGCCGGCGCGAACGCGGTGACGATTACGAGATGCAGCTCGACCGGCTGCGCGTGGTCACGGGTGAGACCCGCTTCGCGCTCGCAGTGCAATTGGTCGAGGCGGCGCATGATCCGCTCGAGATCGCCGCCGGGCTGGCACGTACCGCAGAGGCCGCCCTGCAGGTCGCGGTGGAAGCGGCCGAGGAGGAATTCGCTGCAAAGCATGGCCGGATCGCGGGTAGCGAGCTTGTCGTCGTCGGGCTCGGGCGCCTGGGCGGCGGCGTGCTGACGCATGCCTCCGACCTCGATATCGTCTATCTTTTCACGGGCACGCACGAAGGCGAATCGGATGGCGCGCGACCGCTCGGCGCGACGCTCTATTTCAATCGCCTTGCCCAGCGGGTTACCGCCGCGCTCAGCGTGCCGACCGCGCAGGGCGCGCTTTACGAAGTCGACACCAGACTGCGCCCGCAGGGCAATCAGGGGCCGCTGGCCGCCAGCGTGGAGAGCTTTGCGCGCTACCAGCGCGAGGATGCCTGGGCGTGGGAGCATATGGCGCTCACCCGCGCACGGGTGCTGGTGGGGAGCGCTGCCGCGCGTGCCGAGGTCGGAGAATTGGTGACATCGATCCTGTGCCGCGAACGCGCTCCCGATGCCTTGCGCAAGGATGTGCTCACCATGCGCGGTGAGATGGCGGCACACAAAACCGCCAAGGGACCGCTCGATGCCAAACTGCTGCGCGGCGGGCTCGTCGATATCGAATTCCTGGTGCACTATCTGCAATTGCGCGATCGCGCAGCGCTGGGTCCCGATCTCGGCCCGGTCATTGGCAGACTGGTCGCCGCCGGGAAACTGCCGCCGGCGCTCGCCGATGCGCATCGCTTGATGACGCGGCTGCTGGTCGGTACGCGGCTGCTCGCGCCCGACCTGGCCCGCCCCAATCCCGCGGCTGCGGCGCTGCTGGCGCGGCAGAGCGGGTGTGGCGACTATGCGGATCTCACGCAGTGCTTGCATGCGGCGCGCCACGATGTTGCCGCGGCATGGCAGGACGTGTTCGGTGAAACCCTGGAGATGGACGAATGACCAAGACCTATGGCGAAGGCGATGCCTTTCCCGATTTCACCATGGAAACGCCCGATGGCGGTATGCTGACCAAGGCCGATCTGGCGGGAAAGAAGGCGGTGATCTTCTTCTACCCCAAGGACAACACTCCGGGCTGCACCACCGAGGCGAAGGATTTCTCCGCGCTCAAGCCCGAGTTCGAGAAGGCGGGTGCGGCACTGCTCGGGGTCAGCAAGAATTCGGCCAAGAAGCACCAGAACTTCATCGCCAAGCACGACCTCACCGTTGCGCTAGCAACCGATGCAGCCGAGAGCGGGCTCTCGGATACGCTCGGCGTATGGGGCGAAAAGCAGATGTATGGCAAAACCTTCATGGGCATGATCCGCTCGACCTATCTGCTCGATGAAGGCGGGAAGATCCTCCGCGTCTGGCCGAAGGTGAAGGTAAAGGGTCACGCGGAAGAGGTGCTCGCGGCGGTTCGCGGCGACTGACGTTTCGCCTCGGCAGAACCGATGTGCCGGTCTCGCTTTCGGCGGCTGTCGGTGCGCGATGAGCTGAATCGAGGGCGCTGCAAACCCTCCGTGACGCTACGTCGCGCGAGGCTAGCGGTTCGAGCCGGATTGTGATTCGCGCTGCGAACGGAAAGCCGCCGGGCGCGAGCGTCTGCTGACCCTAAGGCCATGAAATCAGGATAAAAATCCCCAAACGAATCATTGACTATGCAATCGCGAATCCAGCGGTCGACCTGAAGCATTTTCATGCCGTCCAGAGCGCGCGCAGGGCTAACCTACAGAAAAAGCGAAGAAATCTCTTCGGTGCGTGCTTTCTTCGTGGAGGCAGGAGAGGCGGTAAACGACTCAACGCGTTTCGCAGGCAACCTGCCGCGCGGTTCCTGCGCGGCTATTGCTTGATTAACTTTTCTGCCGATAACCCAAACTCACAAGAAGCCGGGGGGTTCCGGCGCAGACTGAAAAGGGCGGAAACGGCCGGGACGCCGGGATCGCCAAAAATCGAACAGGCGCGCAAAGCGCCGGATGGACGGGTTAGCATGATCACCAAGCGCACTTCGCTTGTTCTCGCATTGATGGCTGGTTTCGGCGTTGCCGCCGCTCCGGCCCATGCTCAGGAAACCAACGCTGCGGCCGCTGTCGGTGCCATCGACATGAGCAAGGTCACCGCGCCCGCTCAGGCTGGCGACGACGCGCAGTTCCAGCAGCTGTTCGCCAAGTGGGACGAACTCGATCGTACGACCCCGGCCGCTGCCCGGGTTTCGGTGCCTTCGCGCATGCCGCTCGACGACACGCGGTTGACCAGCGATTACGGCATGCGGACCCACCCCGTGCTCGGCGGTCGCCGCAGCCACAAGGGTGTCGACCTGTCGGCGCCGACCGGTACTCCGATCTATGCGACTGCCGATGGCTACATCAGCAAGGCGGAATGGTTCTCGAGCTACGGCAAATATGTCTCAATCGAACACGGCGCGAACCTGCAGACCCGCTTCGCGCATATGTCGGATATCGCCGTGACTGCGGGCAGCCGCGTCAAGAAGGGCGACATCATCGGTTACGTCGGTTCGACCGGCCGTTCGACCGGCCCGCACCTGCATTATGAAGTCCGCATAGACGGCAAGGCGGTCAACCCGGTTCCCTATATGGTCGAATCGGAAGCACAGCGTGCTTTCGCGCTCGCCACCGGCCAGGGCGGCCGGGGTGACGGCGAAGAGTAAGATTTTAGCCCTTCAAGGGTCGCAAAAGAGGCGGTGGGAGCGATCCTGCCGCCTTTTTTCTTGCCCATGCGAGAGGCTTAGGTAGGTTTCTTCTCGAAACTGGACGAGTCCGCGGCAGAACGCCGGACCGACAGCGAGGAGAGAGAAGCCAATCATGCATCCAATCACCCACGCGCAGACGCGCCCCGACCATCCCGCGATGATCATGGCGGGCAGCGGCCAGACCGTGACCTTCGCGGAAATGGACGCCTATGCGAACCGCTTCGCACAGCTGCTGCGCGCACGCGGGCTCAAGCGCGGAGACCATTTCGCAGTGCTGATGGAGAACAATGTCCATTACCTGCAGGTGGTATGGGGGTCGCAGCGCGCGGGCACGATGATGGTCCCGATCTCGACCAGGCTGACCGCGCCCGAAATTTGCTACATTCTCAAGGATGCGGGGGCCAAGTTCCTGCTCACCAGCACGCGCTATGCCGAGGTGATCGAGGGCATCCGCGACGAATGCGCCGACCTGCCGCTGCTGATCGTGGATGGCGAAGGCGAGGAGGATTACGAAGCCGCGCTCGCCGCGCAGCCTGCGGAGCCGATTCCCGACCAGGCGCCCGGGCAATACATGCTCTATTCCTCGGGCACCACCGGCCGCCCCAAGGGGGTCAAGCCTGCGCCGCCAGGGGATGACGACATCCTCGCCACCAACCCGCTGATGGGCCTCGCGATCATGGGCGCCGGCATGCCCGCCGATGGCAGCATGGTCTATCTCTCGCCTGCGCCGCTTTACCACGCCGCGCCGATCGGTTGGTGCACCACTGCGCAGCGGCTGGGCGGGACGGTCGTGGTGATGGAGAAGTTCGACCCCGAACACGCGCTGGAAACGATAGAGAAATACAAGGTCACTGACAGCCAGTGGGTGCCGACGCATTTCGTGCGGATGCTCAAGCTCGATCCGGAGGTGCGCACGCGCTACGACCTCTCCAGCCACCAGCGCGCGCTGCATGCCGCGGCGCCCTGCCCGGTGCCGATCAAGCGCGAGATGATCGAATGGTGGGGGCCGATCATCAACGAATATTACGCCGGCTCCGAAGGCGTTGGCATGACGCTGATCAAGGCCGAGGACTGGCTGACCCATCCCGGCAGCGTCGGCAAGGCGATCCACGGCACGCTGCATGTCTGCGACGCCGAGGGGGAAGAGGTCCCCGCGGGCCAGGACGGGTTGCTCTATTTCGAGAACGATCAGATCCCGACCTATCACAACGATCCCGAGAAGACGCGC
This sequence comes from Qipengyuania sp. SS22, assembly GCF_025736935.1. NCBI lineage: Bacteria > Pseudomonadati > Pseudomonadota > Alphaproteobacteria > Sphingomonadales > Erythrobacteraceae > Qipengyuania > Qipengyuania sp. SS22. The sequence continues at coordinate 2,304,885 of NZ_CP107048.1, forward strand.
GAGGCGATGCATCCCAAGGGCTGGATGACGCTGGGCGACATCGGGCATGTCGATGAAGACGGCTTCCTCTATCTCACCGACCGCAAGAGCCACATGATCATCTCGGGCGGGGTCAACATCTACCCGCAGGAGATCGAGAACCTGCTGGTCACGCATGACAAGGTGATGGACGCCGCGGTGATCGGCGCGCCGTGTCCCGATTTCGGCGAGAAGGTGGTCGCGGTGGTACAGCCGCTCGACATGGCCGAGGCGGGCGATGCGCTCGAGGCCGAATTGCGCGACTTCCTCGCCCCCAGCCTCTCCAAGATCAAGATGCCCAAGCTCTTCGAGTTTCGCGCGCAGCTCCCGCGCGAGGCCAATGGCAAGCTGTACAAGCGCGAATTGCGCGACGAATTCCAGCAGGCGGCCGAACAGCAGACGGAGCAGGCATAATGGCGGTGCAGGACCGCCCCCGGCTCGATCCCGCCACCGCCCGGGCAGTGATCGACCCGCAAAGCTACGCCGAATGGGACGGCCTGCTCGACACGTTCGACCGGCTGCGCGAGGAAACCCCCGTCGCCTGGGTCGAGCCGGACGACGATGCGGTGCACCCGTCCTTCTGGCTGGTCACGCGCTATGACGATGTGATGCGCATGTCGAAGGACAATGCGACCTTCCTCAACAACCCGCACAGCGTCGTCTTCAGCCTGACCGAGGGGATCGAGTTCGCCAAGCAGTTCTCGGGCGGCAGCGAGCATATGGTCGCCAGCCTCGTCACCTTCGATGCGCCGGTTCACATGAAGTATCGCAAGCTGACGCAGGAATGGTTCATGCCCAAGAACCTGCGCGGCGTGGAGGACGAGATCCGCAGTATCGCGCATGCCGCGGTCGATCGCCTGCTCGCCGATGGCGCCGAGGCCGATTTCGTCACCAAGGTTTCCGCGCCCTATCCGCTGCATGTGGTGATGCAGATCCTCGGCGTGCCCGAGGAAGACGAGCCGCGCATGCTGATGCTTACCCAGCAGATGTTCGGCGGCAGCGACGAGGATCTCAACCAGTCGGGGATGAAGGACCTCCCGCCCGAGGCGATCACCCAGCTGGTGGCCGGCGCGGTCAAGGACTTCGAGGCCTATTTCGCGCAGCTCACCGCGCAGCGCCGCGCCAACCCCACCGGCGATGTCGCCAGCACCATCGCCAATGCGGTGGTCGACGGAGAACCGCTGAACGACCGCGACATGATGGGCTATTACATCATCCTCGCCGCCGCGGGCCACGACACCACCAGCGCCAGCACTGCGGGCGCAATGCTCGCCTTGGCGCAGGACCCCGATCAATGGGCACGCGTGCGCGCCGACCGCAGCCTGTTGCCCGGCATCGTCGAGGAAGCGATCCGCTGGACCACGCCGGTCCAGCACTTCATGCGCACTGCGGCCCAGGACACCGAGGTCGGCGGTCAGGCCATCGCCAAGGGCGACTGGCTGATGATGAACTATGTCGCCGCCAATCACGATCCGGCGCATTTCGACGACCCGCGCCGCTTCGACGCCGCGCGCAGCCCCAACCGCCACCTCGCCTTCGGCGCGGGCGCACACCAGTGCCTCGGCCTGCATCTCGCCCGGCTCGAGATGCGCATCCTGTTCGAAGCGCTGCTCGACCGGATCGAGACCGTCGAGCTGGCAGGCGAGCCCGCGCGGTCCAAATCGACCTTCGTCGGCGGGCTGAAGACGCTGCCGCTGCGCTTCACTGCCGCCTGAAAAGGCATTCCGGGCGGACCGCAAAACGCGTTTGCGAGAAGCGTGACCTTCCGCCGCTTCACGGCGCAGCCTGCGCTCTTGCGGGCGGGCTGCACTGTCCGGGATGTTACCTTCCATTCGAGCCTGCTCTACGATGTGTTGGCCTGCCGGCGCGGGCGATCTTGGACGCGACCACAGGGCGGTCCACCTAAGCGCGAGAGATGCGCGTGCGCTCGTCATGCGGGTATCGACGGTTTGAAAGAGCCGCCGCGAAGCTAGCAATCGGTTCGCGTGTAGGAAAATCGACGCTGTGCGATGGGATTCGGCTGCGCTAGGGCGGAGCGATGGAAGGGGGCGTGCGTTCCGTGGATATTGCCGACTATCTCAGCGAGATCACCGAAATCTATAAGAGCGGAGATGCGACCGAGCATAGCTATCGCGCGCCGCTGCAGCGGTTGTTCGAAAGCGTCGACGACAGTGCGCGCGTCATCAACGAACCCAAGCGGTCCGAAGGCGGGATGCCAGATTTCCTGTTCCAGCGGAACGGAGTCGCGTTCGGCTGGGCTGAGGCGAAGGACATCGACAAGGATGTCATCAAGCTGAAGGGCTACAGCGTAGAGCAGCGCAAGCGGTACGAGAATGCCTACCCGAACCTGCTCTACACCAACGGAGTCGATTTCGAGTTCATCCGCAACAAGGAGGTCGTCCACCGCACTTCCATTGCGGATTTCCTTGGCGATCTGGGCGGATTGCAGCCGCTCCCGGAAAAGTTGGATGAACTGGAGCGGCAGTTAAAGCTGTTCGTCGAGCAGAAGCCGATCAGCATCCGCAGCGCGCAAAAGCTGGCCGAAATGATGGCGGGCAAGGCGGCGATCATCAAGGACGAGGTCGGCATTGCACTGGCCGAGGATGCAGAGTTTCGCAGTGGCCTCGGGCGGCAATACAATACCTTCAAGGACAATCTGCTGCCCAACCTGACGCCGGGTGAGTTCGCGGACATCTATGCCGAAACGATCACCTACGGCATGTTCGCAGCGCGTCTGCACGACGATACGCTGGAGACCTTCAGCCGGCAGGAAGCACTGGAGAAGCTGCCCAAGTCGAACCCCTTCCTGCGCGGGCTTTTTCAGTACGTGGCGGGCTACGATATCCCCGACCGGTTGCGCTATGTGGTCGATGATCTGGCCGAAGTTCTCCGCGCCAGCGATCCGCATTCGCTGTTCGAAGATTTCGGTAAGTTCACCGCGCGCAACGATCCCTTCATCCATTTCTACGAAACCTTCCTCGCCGCCTATAACCCGAAGAAGCGCAAGAGCCGCGGCGTCTGGTACACGCCGGAGCCGGTAGTCGATTTCATCGTGCGCGCGGTTGACGATGTGCTGAAGACCGAATTCGGCATTGCCGACGGTCTGGCCGACACCGGCAAGGTGACGGTGGACTGGGACACCGGGCAGACTGACAAGAAAGCCAAGCCCGTGACGATCCGCAAGGACGTGCACCGGGTGCAGATACTCGATCCGGCGACAGGCACGGGCACCTTCCTCGCCAAGACGGTGCAGACCATCGCCGACCGGGTGAAGGCGCGCGCTCCGGGCAAGTGGAGTTCCTACGTCGAGGAAGACCTGCTGCCGCGCCTGCACGGCTTCGAGTTACTGATGGCCAGCTACGCCATGTGCCACATGAAGCTGGACATGCAGCTGACCGAGAGCGGCTATGTGCCCAGCAAGAACCCGCCGCGCCTCTCCGTCTGGCTGACCAACGCGCTCGAACCTGCGGAGCGCGAGGTGAAGGACCTGTTTTTCCAGCAGCTCGCCGACGAAGCGCGCGGCGCGAGCGAGGTGAAGCGCCAGACGCCGATCATGTGCGTTATCGGGAATCCGCCCTATTCGGGCGAGAGCGCCAACAAGGGCGATCACATCATGGGTTTGATGGAAGCCTACAAGACGGAGCCGGGCGGCAAGGAGCGGCTAAAAGAACGCAATCCCAAGTGGGTGAATGACGATTACGTCAAGTTCATCCGCATGAGCGAAGACCTGATCGCCAAGAACCCGTCAGGCGGCGTACTCGGCTTCATCACCAATCACGGCTATCTCGACAACCCAACTTTTCGCGGGATGCGTTGGCACCTGCTCAAGACCTTCGACAAAATTTGGGTGCTCGACCTACACGGCAACGCCAAAAAGAAGGAGGTCAGCCCGGACGGTTCGCCGGACAAGAATGTCTTCGATATTCAGCAGGGTGTGGCGCTAATTGTTGCTGTGCGGAAGGATGCTGGTAGCGATGAGCTGGCGGAGGTTTGGCATGGCGATTTGTGGGGGAGCCGAAAGGCTAAGAGCGAGGCGCTCCGCGAGCCACCGAGAGAATCCTTTTCCTTGGTAGATACCCGCGAACCTCGTTTCGAGTTTGGCGAAGTAGATCACGAACTAGAAGCAAGATTCAGGGCGGGTTTTGGTCTCGAGAACCTTCTGCCTGTGAACTCCATTGGGATCGTCACGGGAGCGGATTGGAAACTCGTTTCGAGTGCAAAAAGCCCCGAGATTGACCGCCAAGCTATCGGCGAAACCTACGAAGCCGAGCTAGAGCAAGGCTTCTCCTACCGCCCATTCGAGGCAGCGAAACTGTATTATGACCGCCGTTTGATCGAACGCGACCGATACGATGTGATGCGGCACTACACCTCTATGCCAAACATTGGAATCCTGACTACTAAGGCACATCGCGACCAGGATTTTGCGCACGCGTTTCTGACGACAAAGCTCAGTGAAGCCATTTTTCTGTCGGGAACCACAGCGAGCAATGCAATGAACCTACCCCTCTACCTCTACCCCGAAGAGGATGCCGCTCAAGCAGATGCGCTCGCGCCGACCGAGCGAACGCTCAACCTCGACCCCAAGCTCTACAGGAAGATCTGCAAGGCCGCCGGTATCGATCCTGATGACATAGCCGGACCTCAAGATGATTTCCGCGCGCCAACCGGCGATGCGCGTCCGCCTGAGATCAAGGTGTTCGACTATATATACGGCGTGTTGCACTCGCCCGATTATCGACGGACCTTCGCCGAACTCCTCAAGATCGACTTTCCGCGCATTCCTTTTCCGGCGAGCCCCGAGGTGTTCCAACACGTCAGCGAAAAAGGTGAAGCGCTGCGTCGCCTGCATCTGATGGAACCCGCCGCCATCGGTGAGGTGAATTATCCCTTCATGGGCGATGCCGAAGATGACGAGGAAGACAGTGTCGTCGCGTCCGGTCATCCGAAGCTGAAGGATGCGCGCGTCTACATCAACAAATCGCAGTATTTCGATGGTGTCCCACAAGTCGCATGGGACTTCCACATCGGCGGCTACCAGCCGGCGCAGAAATGGCTGAAGGATCGCAAGGGCCGCGCGATCTCCTACGCGGACATCGGCCACTACCAGAGCATCGTCAAAATCCTGGTCGAGACCGACCGGATCATGCGCGAGATCGAATTGCCTTTGGAGACAGAGGACGCGTGAAGCCCGACCCCGGATCAAGTCCGGGGTGACGGTAGCGGTGTGACGGACCGGAAGCCTACTCCGCCAGCAATCGCTCCGCCATCGCGCGGACTTCGGCGCCCATGTCTTCGCGTTCGAGCGCCAGGGCCAGTGTCGCCTCGACGAAGCCGGTCTTGCTGCCGCAGTCGAAGCGGCGGCCGGCGAAGGTGGCGGCGTGGAAGGGCTGGTTGCCGATCATTTTCGCCATGGCGTCGGTCAGCTGGATTTCCCCGCCCGCGCCCTTGCCCTGGTCCTTGAGCACGCCCATCACCTCGGGCTGGAGGATGTAGCGGCCTGAGATGATCTTGTTCGACGGCGCCTCGTCGACCGGGGGTTTTTCGACCAGCCCGGTCACCTCGGTCAGCGTCTCGGACAGCTGGGCGCCCGGCGCGATCACGCCATAGCTCGACACTTCGTCATGCGGCACTTCGAGCACCGAAATCAGATTGCCGCCCACCTCTTCATAGGCTTCGACCATCTGCTTCATGCAGCCGGTGCCGCCGCCCCTGGCCGCGACCATCAGCTCGTCGGGCAGGAGGATGGCGAAGGGATCGTCGCCGACGATCGCGCGCGCGCACCAGATCGCATGGCCCAGCCCCAGCGGCACCTGCTGGCGCACGGTGATGATATCGCCCGGCGTGGCGCGGGTGGGCTCGAGCACCGAGAGGTCCTTGCCGCGCTCCGCCATGGTGGTTTCGAGTTCGAAGGCGACGTCGAAGTGCTCGACGATCGCGGTCTTGCCGCGGCCGGTGACGAAGATGATCTGCTCGATCCCCGCCTCGCGCGCCTCGTCCACCGCATACTGGATCAGCGGACGGTCGACGATCGGCAGCAATTCCTTGGGGATGGCCTTGGTCGCGGGGAGAAAGCGGGTTCCGAGACCGGCGACGGGAAACACCGCCTTCTTGATCGGTTTACGGGCTGACATCTCTGTTCCTCCTGCCTGTTTGCGCGGTCGTTTTCGCGCGAGGGGGCGCACGGGATCGGTCGACGATACATCCGCTGGTGCGGCGCTGCGATGCTATCGTGACGCTTGCCAGCATGACGCGCGAGGGTAAAGCACGGTTCCATGGACAAATTGATCATTCGCGGCGGTAACCGCCTGTCGGGGACCATCCCCATTTCGGGCGCCAAGAACGCCGCGCTCACGCTGATACCCTGCGCGTTGCTGACCGAAGAGGCGCTGACCTTGCGCAATCTCCCGCGGCTCGCCGATATCGACGGCTTCCAGCACCTGATGACGCAATTCGGCGTCAGCCATACGATCCCCGGCAAGCGGCCCGAGGAGTTCGGGCGCAATGTCACGCTCGAAGCGATGCGGATCACCAGTTCGGTCGCACCCTACGATCTGGTGCGCAAGATGCGCGCCTCGATCCTCGTGCTCGGTCCGCTGCTGGCGCGTACGGGCGAGGCGACCGTGTCGCTGCCGGGCGGCTGCGCGATCGGCAACCGCCCGATCGATCTGCATCTCAAGGTGCTCGAAGCCTTCGGCGCGCATATCGAGCTGGCGCAGGGCTATGTAAAAGCCATCGCGCCCGACGGCGGGCTGCCCGGCGGCGAATTCGACTTTCCCGTCGTCTCGGTCGGGGCGACCGAAAATGCGCTGATGGCCGCGGTGCTGTGCAAGGGCACCAGCCGGCTGGTCAACGCCGCGCGCGAGCCCGAAATCGTCGATCTGTGCAACCTGCTCACCGCGATGGGCGCCGAGATCGAAGGGGTCGGCACGTCCGAATTGACGATCCACGGCGTCAACAAGCTGCATGGCGCGACCTATCGCGTGATGCCCGACCGGATCGAGGCGGGCTCCTATGCCTGCGCGGCGGCGATCACCGGCGGCGAGGTGCGGCTCGAAGGCGCCGATGCGGGCGACATGGGCTCGACGCTGCACGCGCTGCGCAACATCGGGGTCGAGATCGAAAGCGACAAGCACGGCATCAACGTGGCCGCCAATGGGCCGCTCAATGCGCATAATCTCACCACCGCGCCCTTCCCGGGGCTGGCCACCGACATGCAGGCGCAGCTGATGAGCCTGCTGACCCGCGCCGAGGGCACCAGCGTGCTCAAGGAAACGATCTTCGAGAACCGCTTCATGCATGTGCCCGAACTGGCGCGGATGGGTGCGGATATCGAGACCGAAGGGCGCACCGCGATCGTGCGCGGTCCGGTGGACCTCACCGGCGCGGAAGTGATGGCGACCGATCTGCGCGCCTCGATGAGCCTGGTGATCGCGGGGCTTGCCGCTGCAGGTGAGACCACCGTACGCCGTCTCTACCACCTCGACCGCGGGTATGAGCGGCTGGAAGAAAAGCTCCAGCTGGTCGGCGCAGATGTCGAACGGGTGGGCGACGAATGAGCGCTGGCTGACGGACCTTTCCGGCGATCCACGCGTTGGGTCGCCAAGGAAGGAGTTCTCACATGTTACTCAAGCTCTTGGCGCTCGGCGGTATTGGATATGCCGGCTATCGCTATCTCGAAAAGAACAAGTCCAAGGCGGCATTTGCCGACAACCAGGGCGATGCATCGATCCGCGACGCAGGTCCCGAATCGATGCGCGACAAGCCCGACGGAACCTGGACCAAGGCGGACGAGGAAAGCGACGAAAGCTTTCCCGCTAGCGATCCGCCAGCCAATTACTGATCAGGCGGTTTGAACTGCCGAAGGGGCGGTTGGCGCAAGCCAGCCGCCCTTTTCATATGTGACCAGCCAGATGCGAATCGCACCCGCCAGTCCCGGCGGGGTTTCGGCGCGGATTCGTTCGGCGTCGATCTGCGCGACCAGCGCGTTGATCGACTGGTTGCGCATCCGCGCCGCGGTGGTGAGCTTGTCCCAGAACAGCGGTTCGAGGCTGATCGAGGTGCGGTGGCCGTCGATGCGGACCGAGTATTTCTTGGGGGGATGGTAAGGGGGCATTTCCATAGGCCGCGCGCCCTACAACGCCCGGGCCGGGGCCGATACGATTTTTTTGGGGTGTGCGGTGAACCGTGCCGGGCTTAGGTTTCGGGCATGGCTGACGGCTATGACGCGCTTACCGAAAAGGAGAAGGAAACGCTGCGCCTGATGGCGCGGGGCCACGATGCCAAGTCGGCCGCGAGCGCGCTATCGCTCTCGGTCCACACGATCAACGAGCGGCTGCGCGCAGCGCGGCGGAAGCTGGTAGTAACCAGCAGCCGCGAGGCGGCCCGGCTGGTGCTCGACCGCGAATGCGGGACCTACGAAAATCCTGCATCCAAGGATTTGGGGGAAGACCCGCGAGCCGGTTCGGATGATCAATCGGGCAGCAGGTGCAACCGTGCCTGGCTAATCGGAGGAATCCTCATGTCCGTACTGACCGTCGCAGCGCTGCTGCTCCTCACGCCCCTCGCCTCCGATGGCGCGGGCTCTCCCGATGCCGAAACCGCGGCGCGCGACGCGGCGCTGGAGGCTGCCGCGCGCAATTGGCTGGCGCTTGGCGATGCCGGAGACTGGCAGGCGGGCTACGATACGGCCGGCGACAGTTTCCGCTCGGCCAACAGCGTTGCGCGATGGGCCGCGGCGTCGGAACAGGCCCGGGTTCCGCTGGGCGCCGTCGTCGCGCGTAATCTGGCGACGATCCGCTACCTCAACGCGCCGCCGCATGGCTATCGGGAAGTCACCTTCCATACGCGCTTCGCCAAAAAATCCGACGCGGTGGAGACGGTCACGCTCGTGAAGGAAGACGGCCAATGGAAGGTCGTCGGGATCCTGATCGACTGAATCGACCGGGCACGGGGCGCACCGGCGGCCCAGTGCCCATCAATACATATGCTGGCCGCCGTTGATGCTCATCGTCGAGCCGGTCACGAACTCGGCATGTTCGGAGCACAGGAAGCTGACCCCGCGGGCGATTTCGCTGGCCTTGCCAAGACGCCCTACGGGAATCTTGGCGACGATCTTCTCGAGCACCGGTTCGGGAACGGCGGCGACCATGTCGGTGTCGATATAGCCCGGGGCGATTGCGTTGACGGTGATCCCGAAGCGCGCGCCTTCCTGCGCCAGCGCCTTGGTGAAGCCGTGGATGCCGCTCTTGGCGGCGGCGTAATTGACCTGGCCATATTGCCCGGCCTGGCCATTGATCGACCCGATGTTGACGATGCGGCCCCAGCCGCGTTCCTTCATTCCGGCGAAGGTGGCCTTGGCGGTGTTGAAACAGCCGCCCAGATTGGTGCGCATGACTGCGTCCCAATCGGCGTAGCTCATCTTGAGCAGCGTGCCGTCGCGGGTGATCCCGGCATTGTTGACCACCACGTCGATCGGGCCATGCTGCGCCGCAATGCTTGCGCAGGCCGCTTCGACCGCCTCGGGATCGCCGACATCGAACTTGCTTGTCGGGATGCCGGTTTCTTCGGTGAAGCGCTGGGCGGCTTCGTCATTGCCCGCGTAATTGGCGATGACGGTAAACCCCCGCTCGTCGCGCAGGCGTTCGCAGACTGCGCGGCCGATCCCGCGCGTGCCCCCGGTTACAATAGCCACCCGTGACATAGTCGATTCTCCCCAGCATTCCCTAGCGTTGCCGCGAGCCTAGGCCAGCGACAGGGCGCGCGCAAAGCCTCAACGCCCAAGCGGCGCTGCGGTGCAATCGTATTTTCGGGTGGGGCTTGCTTAGAAGCTGACGCGCGTGCCGACGTAGACGGCCTGATCGTCCTCGAGCCCGTCGGTCAGCGGGGCGAGCCGGTTGTTATCTTTCGACAGGCGGACACCGGCGGTCACGTTGACGTTGCCGACCACGCGATAGGAAGTGCTGAGGTCGACGCTCTGGTTGCCCGAGCCTTCGAGCGTACGCGGCGAGCGACCGGCCTTGTCTTCCTTCTCGAGCGCGAGGCGCGAATCGAAGCGGCCCGGCTTGGCGGGCTTGTCGCCCTTGTCGAGGGCGAAGCTGGCGAGGTCGGGCATGCCCATGTCGCGCAGGCCGACCGAGACGGCCGCCGGTTTGGCGGGCTGGGCAAAGCTTTGGTAGCCGCGCGCCACACCCAGATTGTAGCTCGTCTGGCTGATCGCCAGCACGCGTTCGCGGCCGTCGGCAGTGCCGGCCGAATCGATCGCGCTGCGGACCGAGATCGCGCGGGCCATGGCATCGTCGACGCGGACCGCCACGGTCACGGTGCGGTCCTTGGTCAGCACTGGTTTGTTCGCCGGAGTGAACCGCAGGCCGTCTTCACCCATTACGGCGGCGACGCGCGCAGCGAGCTGCGGATCGACCTTGGCCGGGGTAAAGCGCAAATAGGATACGGTTTCGGGAAGCTCCGCTGCCGCACTGGACTGCACCACGGCAAGACCGGCGGCGGGTATCGTCAGCGACAGACCGGCAACAGCCAGCGCCGCGGGTACGAACCGCGCCTTGCCCTGACTTTTCACCGAACGTGCCATCGCGAACGAGCTTCCCTTGTTTCTCGGGACTAAAGGCAGAACCGCCCTGAACGGTTCCTGACTTTTTCACCCTGGCGGGGCGAGTCCCTTGTTTGTCAAAGCCAAGGTAGCACTCGCGCACCCGATGGCCAGCTTTTCCACAGGGGGGACGTGCAATTGGCGAAAAGTGTTGCGCAGTATCCACAAGCACTTGGCTGCCGGTGAGTAGACCGCGCGCATGGATTAAGCCCGCATTCACGCGTGGAAGGCTGTTTGGGCCGCCGACGGCCTATGCCTTGCTCCCAAGCGTGCAGGCTTTATAGAGCCAAGCAATCTGCAGGATACCAAGGATCGACATGAGCGCTTTCGCAACCATCCGCCGCCCCGCAACCATCGCCGTAGCGACCGCCGCCTCGCTGGGCCTCGCGGCATGCGGTGGCGGTCGTGAGCGGCCGCAGGCGGACGTTGCCGCGGCGCAGGTCACCACCATCGGGGTCAATTCCTACCTCTGGCGCGCTTCGCTCGACGCAGTGAGCTTTGCCCCGCTGCTCCAGGCCGACAGCAATGGCGGGGTGATCGTGACCGACTGGTATGCCAATCCGAGCAATCCGGGCGAACGCGTCAAGATGACCGTTACCATCCTCGATTCGGACCTGCGCGCCGATGCGCTGCGCGTGGCCGCCAGCCGCCAGGTCAACCAGTCGGGCACTTGGGTCGACGCGCCGGTTCAGGCCGCGACCGTGCAGAAGCTGGAAGACATCATCCTGACCAAGGCGCGCGAACTGCGCCGCGAAGCGGTCAGCTGATCGCGGGGGCGCTGCCGGAAAGCGCCTTCCCATAGCCGGTAAAATCCGTAAACGCGGCTCGCATGAGCAGCGATACCCGTTTCGATCCCGCCAACGCCGACGCGCACTGGCAAAATGCGTGGGACCAGGCGCAGACCTTCCGCGCCGATAGCAATTCTCCCAAGCCCAAGAGCTACGTGCTCGAGATGTTTCCCTATCCCTCGGGGCGCATCCATATCGGGCATGTGCGCAATTACACGATGGGCGACGTGCTGGCGCGCTACAAGAAGGCTGTCGGGCACGAAGTGCTGCACCCGATGGGTTGGGACGCCTTCGGCATGCCCGCGGAAAACGCGGCGATGGAAAAGGGTGTCCACCCGGGCGGCTGGACGCGCGACAATATCGAACACATGAAGGCGCAGCTCAAACGTCTCGGCTTTGCGCTCGACTGGTCGCGGGAGCTGGCGACCTGCGAGCCCGATTATTACGGCCATGAGCAGGCGCTGTTCATCGATCTGTATGAGGCGGGCCTCGTCTATCGCAAGGAAAGCGAGGTCAATTGGGACCCGGTCGATATGACCGTGCTCGCCAATGAACAGGTGATCGACGGCAAAGGCTGGCGCAGCGGGGCCGAGGTCGAGAAGCGCAAGCTGAACCAGTGGTTCCTCAAGATCACCGATTTCGCCGAGGAACTGCTCGACGGGCTGGGCAAGCTCGAGAACTGGCCCGAAAAGGTCCGGCTGATGCAGGAAAACTGGATCGGTAAGTCCACCGGGCTCGAATTCAGCTTCGACCTCTCGAACGGCGAGACGCTGCCGGTCTATACGACCCGCCCGGACACCATCTTCGGCGCGAGTTTCGTCGCGGTCGCACCGGATCATCCCGTCGCGCAAGCCGTGGCGGCACAGAACTGCGATGCGGCCAAGTTCATCGATTTGTGCAAGCGGGGCGGCACGACCGCGGCAGAGCTGGAAACGGCAGAGAAGCTCGGCTTCGACACCGGGATCGGGGCGAAGCACCCTTTCACGCAGCAGCACCTGCCCGTCTACATCGCGAACTTCGTCCTGATGGACTACGGCACCGGTGCGATCATGGCGGTGCCGGGCCACGACCAGCGTGACTTCGAATTCGCGACCAAATATGGCCTGCCGATCCCCCGCGTCGTCGCACCGAGCGTCGATCAGGCCCGCAAGCCCTTCGAGGGAGAGGCCGAAGCGGGTGAAGGTGTGCTGGTCAACTCCGATTTCCTCGACGGGATGGAAGTCGAGGATGCCAAGCGCGAAATCATCGACCGGATCGAGGCGCAGAGCCGCGGCGAGGGAAAGACCGTCTGGCGGCTGCGCGACTGGGGCGTATCGCGCCAGCGGTACTGGGGCACGCCGATCCCTTTCATCCATTGCGAGACCTGCGGCGTGGTCCCTGCGCCCAAGGCGAGCCTGCCGATCACGCTGCCCGAGGATGTCGATTTCCAGACGCCGGGCAATCCGCTGGTCCGTCACGCAACGTGGAAGCATGTTGAGTGCCCCAAATGCGGCGGCAAGGCGGAACGCGAAACCGACACGCTCGACACTTTCGTCGACAGCTCGTGGTATTTCCTGCGTTTCGCCAGCCAGCCCGCGGACAAGCCGTTCGACAAGGACGAGATCGCCAAATGGCTCCCGGTCGAACAGTATATCGGCGGGATCGAACATGCGATCCTGCACCTGCTCTACGCCCGCTTCTGGACTCGCGCGCTGGCACATATGGGCCAGATCGAGGTGACCGAACCCTTCGCCTCGCTGTTCACGCAGGGCATGGTCACGCACGAGACCTACAGCCGCCAGAACGGGGGCAAGACGGTCTATTACGCCCCCGACGAAATCAGCCGCGAGGCCGAACGCGCGCTGCTGAAAGACGATGGTGGCGCGGTCGAGATCGGCCGGGTGATCAAGATGTCGAAGTCGAAGAAGAACGTCGTCGACCCCGATACGATCATCGACACCTATGGCGCCGACGCGGTGCGCTGGTTCATGCTGTCCGACAGCCCGCCCGAACGCGACCTGCCGTGGTCCGAGGCGGGGATCGAGGGTTGCTCGCGATTCGTGCACCGTCTGTGGCGCCTGTTTTCGGCATTCGACGAGACCGCTCAGGGCGAAGATAAAGCGCTGGATCGCAAGACCCACCAGACCGTCGCGGCAGTTGCCGAAGACATCGAGTCTCTGGGCTTCAACAAGGCCGTTGCTCGAATCTACGAACTGACAGGGGTGATCGAGAAGGCCGCTCCTTCCTTCAGTCGCTCGGTAGCTATCCGGACACTGATGCAAATCGTCGCGCCAATGATGCCCCATCTTGCTGAAGAGGCCTGGGCATCGGTTGGAGAGGGGTTCCTGATTGCGGACGCCGGCTGGCCCAAGGTCGATCCTGCGCTGCTGGTCGAGGACGAGGTCACCATCGCCGTGCAGCACAAGGGCAAATTGCGCGATACGCTGACCGCGCCCAAGGGGGCCTCCAAGGACGTTCTCGAGGCGATGGCGCTGGCGTCGGAGAAGGTGCAGCGCTCGCTCGACGGGGCACAGGTGCGCAAGATCATTGTCGTGCCCGACAGATTGGTGAATATCGTCACCTGATGCGCATTCTTTTCGCCTGTCTCGCCCTGTGCACACTCTCCGCCTGCGGCCTGTCGCCCATGTATGCGGGCGGCGGCAGCGGCGCGATGGCGCAATCGCTGGCGGCCATCGAGGTGGCCCCGATCGAAGGGCGCGCCGGCTGGCTGGTGCGGAGCGCGCTTGAGGAACGGTTTGGCGCAGCAGGCACGGTCAGCCCGCAATACCGGATCGATGTCCGGCTCGACGATCAGCTCGAAGGGCTCGCGGTGCTGCGCGACGATACGATCAGCCGCGAACGGCGGACGTTGCGCGCGCGCTATCAGCTGGTCGACCTCGCCACTGGCGAAATCCTGCTCGACGCGACCGATGGCTCGGATGCCGGGATCGACGTGGTGTCGAGCGAATATGCGGTCATCGCCGCCGAACAGACCGCGCTCGAAAACCTGTCGCAGGACCTTGCCCAGCGGATCGTCACACGCGTCTCGCTGGCGCTGCGCCAGACCCGGTGAAGCTCACCAATCGCGATTTCGCGACCAAGGGGCGCGGGGCGGCGCAGGGCTGCTCGATCTTCTTCTTCTGCGGCCAGGACGAAGCGGGCGCGACTGCGGCGGCGAACGAACTGGTCAGCTGGCTCCCCGAACCCGGCGAGCGTGTCGAACTGTCAGGCGCGGAACTGCGCGGCGACCCCGCCCGGCTGGGCGATGAGGCACGCACCACGTCGCTGTTCGGCGATCAGCGGCACATCTGGGTCCGCGCGAATGGCGAAGAGGCGCTCGAAGCGCTCAAGGTGCTGGTCGAAACCGGCGATGGCGGCGCGGGCGCTGCCTGTCCGATCGTGGTTGTCGCGACCTCGGCCACCGACAAGTCGCGTAGCGCCAAGCTGCTGGAAAAGCGCAAGGATGCGCTGGTGGCGATGTTCTACCCGCCCGATCTCCAGTCGGTTACCCGCAGTGTGCGCGCGCTGGCCGATGGGGCGGGCGTGCGGCTGGGCGGCGATCTGGCCGAGCGGATTGCGCGCGCGGCCAATCTCGACGTGCGGCTGGCACGCAGCGAGATTGAGAAGCTGGCGCTTTATCTCGATGCCAGCGCGCAAAGCCCGCAAAGCGCCACCGCGGAGGATATCGACGCGATCGGCGCGGCGAGCGAGGACGATGGTTTCGTGCCGCTGGTCAATGCGGTGATGGGCGGCCAGGCACCCAAGGTCGCGGTAGAACTGGCGCGGATGAAATTGCTCGGGCTCAATCCGGTGGGCGTGTTGCTCGCCTTCGAGCGGCGCGCGGCGCAATTGGCGCGGATCGCCGCGGCGCTCGGTTCACGGTCCTTCGGCGATCTCGACCGCGGCGAGGAAGCGCGGCTGGGTATCTTCTTCAAGGAAAAGCGCGACATCGGGCAACAGCTCGCGCTGTGGCGGCACGGCGACAAGCTCGACCGGCTGACGCAGCGCCTCGTCGGACTCCACCGCGAATTGCTGACCAACAGCCAGGCCGCCGAATTGCTGCTGGCACAGGGCCTTGCCGATATTGCGCGGGTGGCCGGCGCGCGGGGGCGCTAGCTGCGCCTCAGCTTTCGGGGACCGAGAAGGTCCCGGTGACCCGGCCGCCCGACTGGCCTTCGCCCGTAACCGAGGACGATCCGCTGGCGCGCCCGTCGACGCTCGACACGCCCGAGGCGAGATCGATCACCAGCCGTCCGCCATTGAGCGTATCGCCCCCGCGGTTGAGCCGGACATTGCCCGCCATGGTGATGATCCGGCGGTTGAAATCATAGACCGCCGTATCGCCGCGCGCGCGCTCGTTACCGCGGGTTACATTGACTCCGCCGGTGGCCATGATGCGCTGGATCTTGAGGCTGCCGGCATCCGAATAGCTCACGATGGTCCGCGCCGCATTGAGGTTAAGCCCGGCCTGGGTGATCGCGACATTGCCCGACAGCACGACGCGGTTTTCGCGGTCCTGCAGCTCGATCCGGTCGGCGGCATAGGACACGGGCGCATCCGAATTGTGTCCCGCGATCGACTGGGCGGAGAGCTGCATTCCGGCAAAGGCGAGCGCCGTGACCGCGAATGAACCGATGCCCCAGCGGGCGATGGTGGGGAGCAGGGGCTTCATTACGGCATCCTCAGCTTTCCGGGCTCCATGCGCAGCCGCGCATTGCCCGACAGGGTTATGGTGCGCGCCGACAGATCGGCGGTCAAACGGTCGGCGCTGAAGGTCCCGGCGGGGATTTCCCCGTCGACGCCCCCCGCACCGACCAGCAGCTTGTTGGCCAGGTCGACCGAGACGCCGCGCGCCAACATGCGATAGCCATCGGCGGCCTGCATGCGCATCGGTCCGGTGATCGAGACCACTTCCTCGTCGATGTCATATTGCCCCGCTTCGGCACTCAGCCGCGCAGGACCATCGTCGAGCAGCAGCCGCGCGACCAGATCGTCCATCCGTACGAGGCCTTCGGCGCTCGAACGCTGGACCGCCTCGCCCGCGGTCAGCGAGAACGGGCGGTTCTGGTTGTCGGCCCCGCGATAGAGCGCATTGTCGACGCGCAGCCGTTCCGAAATGATCGCCACCTTGTTGCGGTCGAGCAGGAAGCTGACCTCGCCGCGCGGCGAGAGCGGGGTAATCACCATCAGGGCCGCCAGCACGCCGACCGCCATCGGCAGCGCGCGCGCAAGGAAAGCGACGAGGCGATCGTGCGCCCCGCCGGGCTCCGCCCAGTGCTGGCGCTCGTGGCGCCGCTCCTGGGCTTCTGCCGTTTCGATCCTGCGTTGCCGGAATGCCATGCGTGTCGCCTGCCCGCGTGCTCCTTACATGTGGCTGAAGATATCGTGCTCGGCCCAGCCCGCCACATCGAGCCGCGCGCGGGTGGGAAGGAAGTCGAAGCAGGCCTGCGCCAGTTCGGTACGACCTTCGCGCGCCAGCCGGCGATCGAGCTCGTCCTTCATGCGGTGGAGGTAGCGCACGTCGCTCGCGGCGTATTCGCGCTGCGCGTCGTTGAGATCGGGGCCGCCCCAGTCGCTCGACTGCTGGGCCTTGGAAATGCTTTCGCCGAGCAGTTCCTCGACCAGCATCTTGAGCCCGTGGCGGTCGGTATAGGTGCGCACCAGCTTGCTGGCGATCTTGGTGCAATAGCAGGGCGTCGCTTCCACCCCGAGGTAATATTCGATCGCGGCGAGGTCGAAGCGCGCGAAATGGAACAGCTTGAGCCGCGCCGGATCGGCCAGCACCGCCTTGAGATTGGGCGCGTCGTAATCGCTGTCGGGCGCAAAGCGCACGAGATGCTCGTCGCCCTTGCCGTCGCTGATCTGGACGACGCACAACCGGTCGCGGATCGTGACGAGACCCATGGTTTCGGTATCGACGGCCACGGGGCCATCGGCGAGGACGCCTGCGGGGAGGTCTTCTTCGTGGAAATGCACTGCCATGCGCGCGGCCTTAGGCCGATTGGGGATTGGTGGGAAGGGGTGCTGGCGAGGCGCGCCCGGGCGGCCTAGTCCTGTCCGCATGGCGACCGACACGATCCCCGAAAGCTGGCAGGCCGCGCTGGGCCCCGTGCTGGCGACCCCGCAGGCGCGGCAGCTGGGCGGCTTCCTCGTGGAGGAAGAGCGCGCGGGCAAGCCGATCTACCCCCCGCGCGGATGCCGCCTGGCCGCGCTGGAGCTGACCCCGCTCGACGCGGTCAAGGTCGTGATCCTCGGGCAGGATCCCTATCACGGGCCGGGGCAGGCGATGGGCCTGTGTTTCGCGGTGCCGGAAGGGGTGAAGGTCCCGCCGAGTCTCGTGAATATCTACAAGGAACTGGAGAGCGACCTCGGCATCGCCCGGCCCGCGCATGGCGATCTGAGCAAATGGGCGCGGCAGGGGGTGTTGCTGCTCAACAACACGCTGACGGTCGAAGGCGGCAAGGCGGGCAGCCATGCGCGGCGCGGCTGGGACGCGATCACCGATGCCTGCGTGGCGGCGGTGGCGGCGCGCGAGGAGCCCGCAGTGTTCATCCTGTGGGGCAGCCATGCGCAGGCCAAGGCGCAGCGTATCGCCGGGCTGAGGGACGCACGGCACTGCGTGATCGAAAGCCCGCATCCGAGCCCGCTATCGGCGCATCGCGGCTTCTTCGGCTCGCGCCCGTTCAGCCGGACCAATGCATTCCTGATCGAACACGGCCGCACCCCGATCGACTGGGCCGTTTGACTTGCCATCGGCGTGAGGCTGTAGGAGACTTGCCCCGAGCGACTGGGGGACAATGGCGGTGAAGGCGATATTCAAGGCAGGCGCGGCGCTGGCAGTGCTGGGCATGGTGGTTCCGGCGCAGGCGCGCAATGGCGGCGATCATCATGCCGAAGCGGGCACCCCCGATGCAGAACAGGCCGAGGCGCTGGCGGAAGCGATGCGCGCGGCCGAGCTGTGGATCGAAGGCCAGCGGCAATATCGTAATATCCCCGCGGTCTCCGCCGCAGTGGCGCAGGGCGACCAGACCGTCTGGGCGCGCGGCTTCGGCACCACCGACCGTGCGCGCCAGGCACCCGCAAGTGCCGACACGATCTATTCGATCTGCTCGATTTCCAAACTGTTCACCGCAGTCGCGCTGATGCAGCAGTGGGAGCAGGGCAAGGTCGCGCTCGATACGCCGATCGCGCATTATCTGCCCTGGGCCACACTGGCGGACGACCCGCGTGACAGCGTGCCGGTGACCCTGCGCGGCGCGCTGACCCATTCTGCCGGGCTGCCGCGCGAATCGGATTTTCCCTATTGGACCGGGCCCGACTATCCCTTCCCCAGCCAGGCGCAGGTCCGCGCCAAGATCGGCTCGCAGGCGCCGCTCTATCCCGCTTCGACCACCTGGCAGTATTCGAACCTCGGCCTGACGCTGGTCGGTGAAACGGTCGAGGCGGTCAGCGGCGAACCCTTCGCCGATTATGTCACCGCACACATTCTCGAGCCGCTCGGCCTAGAGGATACGCGGCCCGGGCTGCCTGGCGCGCTTTACGGCGGGCAGCTGGCAGTCGGCTGGGGCGCGCTGACCGCACAGGGCACGCGCCCACAGATCGACCTGTTCGATCCGGCGGGGATCACGCCTGCCGCGGGGTTCAGCGCCAGCGTCGCCGATCTGGCGAAATTCGCCAGCTGGACCTTCCGCCTGGCGAAATCGGGCGAAGCCGAAGTGCTGCGCGCCTCGACGCTGCGCGAGATGCAGCGGGTCCACTATATTTCGCCCGATTGGGAAACCAGCTGGGGGCTTGGCTTCGCCGTGCGCCGGGAGGGCGACACGACGGTGGTTGGTCATGGCGGGTCCTGCCCCGGCTATCGCAGTTCCTTGATGATTGCGCCGAGCGAGGAGATGGCGGTTGCGGTCGCGATGAATGCGATGGATGATCCGGGCGCGCTTGCCTACGGGATCGTCGCACTGATCAAGGCACGGGGCGGGGCCACGCCGTTTGCCGAGGTCGAGGGCGTCGATCTGGCCGAATATGCCGGGGTCTATGACGGGCAGCCCTGGGGTGCGGACTATATGCTCATTCCCTGGGCGGGCGGGCTGACCTGGCTTTCGGCCGATGCGGACGAACCGGGCAAGTCGATGTGGCGGCTGAAACCGCTGGGCGACGACCGGTTCCGCGTCGTCACCGACACAGGCGAAGAGCGCGACGAAGTCGTCTTCGAGCGGGACCGCGCGGGCAAGGTCCACGCGGTCCACCAGCATTCCAATTCCTCGCGCCGAATACGCGGGCTCTAGCTCAGAAGATCGAATAGCCGCCGTCGATGACCACCGAATCGCCGGTGTGGAAGCGGCTGGCATCACTCGCGAAATAGACCGCGATGCCCGCAAAGTCCTCGCCTTCGCCCCAGCGGCGCATCGGTACGCGGCCGATCGCTTTCTCGTTGAAGGCGTCCCATTTCTGCAGCCGCTCGGTCATGTCGGTGGCGATCCAGCCGGGCAGGACGGCATTGGCGCGGATACCGTAGCGCGCAAGTTCGACCGCGGTGCCGCGGACCATCGCCAGCACGCCCGCCTTGGTCGCGGCATAGGCCTGGTTCTGCGGCGCGCCGTGGATCGCCGAAACCGACGAGGTGACCAGCAGCGAACCACCCTTGTCCCCGCCTTCGGCGCGCGCGACCATATGCTTGCTCGCCTCGCGGAAGGTCCAGAACACCGCATCGAGATTGACCGCGGTGACCTTGCGCCATTGCTCGGTGGTCTGCTCGGTCAGCGGCGCGCTCCCGCCGACCCCGGCATTGGCGATGCAGCTATCGATCCGGCCAAGGCGTGACAGGCTGTCGGCCATCGCGTCGACCACCGCCTGTTCGTCGGACACATCGACCGCCAGCGCCTCGATCTGCGTGCCATGCACCTTCAGCCGTTCGAGCGCAGCGGCGTTCTTGTCCGCATTGCGCCCCCAGATCGCGACGTTGGCGCCCGCTGCCGCGAGCCCTTCGGCCATGCCCAGGCCGATCCCGCCATTGCCGCCGGTTATCACTGCCGCCTTGCCCGTCAGGTCGAAGGGTTTGAAAGCCATAGTCCTAATCTCCTCTCGCTCCACCTGCAGTGAAGGGCAGCGGGGGAAAGATTGCAAGATGCAACTCGTTCGTTAGGCTGCATGCATGACCGCCCTTATCCTGACCGAGATCTCCGACGGGATCGCCACCGTCACCCTGAACCGCCCGGAAGCGATGAATGCGCTGTCGAAGGCGCTGCGCCATCGGCTCTATGCGGTGATGACCGAACTCGATGCCGATGACGCCGTACGCACGGTGATCCTGACTGGCGCAGGCGAGCGGGCGTTCACCGCCGGGCTCGACCTCAAGGAATTGGGCGCGGAGGAAGGCGCATTGGGCGCAGCCAATGCCGAGGGGGCGGACGAAAACCCGGTCAAGGCAATCGAAAGCTGCCGCAAGCCGGTGATCGGCGCGATCAATGGCGTGGCGATTACCGGCGGGTTCGAAGTCGCGCTGGCCTGCGACGTGCTGATCGCCAGCACCAACGCGCGCTTTGCCGATACGCATGCGCGGGTCGGGATTGTGCCGGGCTGGGGGCTGTCACAGAAACTGTCGCGCATGATCGGGATCAGCCGCGCCAAGGAATTGAGCTTTACCGGTAATTTCCTCGATGCCGACACTGCAGAGCGTTGGGGGCTGGTCAACCGCGTGGTCGCGCCCGCAGACCTGCTGCCCGAAGCGCGGCGGATCGCCGCCGATATGGCGAGCATCGATCCCGCCTTTCTCGCCAGCTACAAGCGGCTGATCGATGAAGGCTATGCCGCGAACCTGCGCGAGGGGCTGGCTATCGAGCACCGGCTTTCGTCGGCGGCCAATAGTGCGGTCAGCCCTGCCGAGGTCGAAGCGCGCCGCGCAGCGGTACAGGCGCGCGGACGCACGCAGAATTAGCTCAGTGGGGCTGGTTTAGCGGGGCAGCTCGCTTGCGCCCATCAGCGCCTTGTCGACCGCGCGGGCGCATTGCCGGCCCTCGCGGATCGCCCAGACCACCAGGCTCTGCCCGCGCCGCATATCGCCGCAGGAGAACACATTGGCCTCGCTGGTGAGATACCATTCGGTATCCGCGGCGACATTGCCGCGCCCGTCGAGATCGACGCCTGCACGGTCGAGCAAGCCGCGCCGCTTGGGTCCGGTGAAGCCCATCGCGAGCAGGATGAGATCGGCCTTGAGCGTGAATTCACTGCCCGCGACTTCCTGCATGCGGCCGTCTTTCCATTCGACGCGAACGCATTCGAGGCCGGCGACATCGCCATTGTCCTCGACCACGCGCTTGGTCAGCACCGCCCAGTCGCGGTCGACGCCTTCTTCGTGGCTAGACGAGGTGCGCAGCTTGAGCGGCCAGTCGGGCCAGGTCAGCGCCTTGTCTTCCTTCTCCGGCGGCTTGGGCATGATCTCGAGCTGGGTCACGCTGGCGGCGTGCTGGCGGTTGCTGGTACCCACACAGTCGCTGCCGGTGTCGCCGCCGCCGATCACGATGACGTGCTTGCCCGTGGCGGTGAGTGAGCCGCGCGGCGCGGCGCGCACTTCGTCGTCGCCCGCATTGCGCTTGTTCTGCTGGCTGAGGAATTCCATCGCCAGCCGCACGCCGTTGAGCTCGCTGCCCGGAATGTCGAGCATGCGCGCTTCTTCGGCGCCGCCCGCCAGCACCACTGCGTCGAAATTTTCCTGCAGCGCCTGGAAGCTGACTTCGACCCCGACCTCGCTCGAGGTGCGGAACTGGACGCCCTCGGCCTCCATCTGCACCGCGCGGCGGTTGATGAGGTGCTTTTCCATTTTGAAGTCGGGAATGCCGTAGCGCAGCAAGCCGCCGATCCGGTCGCTCTTCTCGAACACGGTGACCGCATGGCCCGCGCGCGCGAGCTGCTGTGCGCAGGCAAGGCCCGCCGGACCGCTGCCGACCACCGCGACCGATTTCCCGCTGCGCCGCTCGGGCAGTTCGGGTTTGACCCAGCCTTCGTCGAAGCCGCGGTCGATGATCGCGCATTCGATGCTTTTGATCGCTACCGGCGAATCGACGATGTTGAGCGTGCAGGCCGCCTCGCACGGGGCGGGGCACACGCGGCCGGTGAACTCGGGGAAATTGTTGGTCGAATGCAGGACTTCGAGCGCGCTTTTCCAGTCGTCTTCATAGACGAGGTGGTTCCAGTCCGGGATCAGATTGTTCACCGGACAGCCGTTGTGACAATAGGGAATGCCGCAATTCATGCAGCGCGCGGCCTGCTGGCGCAGCTCCTCGTCCGTTAGCGGGAGCGTGAACTCCTTGTAGTTCGTCAGCCGCTCCTGCGGCTCGACATAAGTGCGCTCGAGCCGATCGTATTCGAGAAAGCCGGTTTCCTTGCCCATGACCCTTACTCCGCCGCTTCCATTGCGGCCTGTTCGCGTTCGTCTTCGAGTGCCTTGAGCGCGCGCCGGTAATCGCGCGGCATCACCTTGCGGAAATTGCCGAGTTCGTTCGTCCAGTCGTCGAGCAATGCCTTGGCCTTGGCCGAGCCGGTGTGCAGCAAGTGCCGCTCGACCAGGACCTTGAGCCGTTCGGCGTCATGGTAGAGCGGGTCGCCCATGCCGCAATTCTCGACCGAGACGGGGCGCTGCTGCGGGCTACCCCAGCTGCGTTCGGCACCCGCGCCATCGCCCGGCTGGACGTCGACCACATCGACCTGCGCCGGATTACACAGCGCTTCGAAGCTGCTGTCGGGATCGTAGACATAGGCGATCCCGCCGCTCATCCCGGCGGCGAAATTGCGGCCCGTGGGGCCGAGCACGCAGACGACCCCGCCGGTCATATATTCGCAGCCATGATCGCCCGTGCCTTCGACCACGGCGACCGCACCCGAATTGCGCACGGCGAAGCGTTCGCCCGCGACGCCTTCGAAATAGGCCTCGCCCGCGATCGCGCCATACAGCACGGTGTTGCCGACGATGATGTTTTCGCCCGGCGCCCGCGGCGCGTCTTCGGGCTGGCGGACGATGATCCGGCCGCCCGACAGGCCCTTGCCGACATAGTCATTGGCATCGCCGGTCAGGCTGATCGCGACGCCATGCGCAAGCCAGGCGCCGAAGCTCTGCCCGGCAACCCCGGTGAAATCGATCCTGATCGTGTCGGGCTGGAGCCCGGCATGGCCATACGCCTCGGCAATGCGGCCCGACAGCATGGCGCCGACGGTGCGGTTCACATTGCGGATTGTGCGCGTCAGCTGGACCGCCTGGCCACTTTCTATCGCGGGCTTGCAGGCCTCGAGCAGCTCGACGTCGAGCGCCGCGGCAAGCCCGTGATCCTGCTGCTCGGTGTGATGCAGCGCCTTGCCCTCAGGAGCAGGTACGGCGTGGAGGATGCGCTTGAGATCGACCCCATGCGCCTTCCAGTGGCGTTCAACCCGCCGCATGTCGACGCGATCGACGCGGCCGATCATTTCCTCGACCGTGCGGAAGCCCATTTCGGCCATCAGCACGCGCAATTCCTCGGCGACGAAGAAGAAGTAGTTGATGACGTGTTCGGGCGTGCCGGTGAACCGCTTGCGCAGTACCGGGTCCTGCGTGGCGACCCCGACCGGGCAGGTGTTGAGATGGCACTTGCGCATCATGATGCAGCCCGCCGCGATCAGCGGGGCGGTGGCAAAGCCGAACTCGTCCGCGCCGAGCAGCGCGCCGATCGCGACGTCGCGACCGGTGCGCAATCCGCCGTCGACCTGCACCGCGATACGGCTGCGCAAATCGTTGAGCAGCAGCGTCTGCTGCGTTTCGGCGAGGCCGATTTCCCACGGGCTGCCCGCATGGGTCAGGCTGGTCAGCGGGCTTGCACCCGTACCGCCGTCATAGCCCGAAATGGTGACATGGTCGGCCTTGGACTTCGACACGCCCGCCGCGACTGTGCCGACGCCGACTTCGGACACCAGCTTGACCGAAATGCGCGCCTTGGGCTGCACGTTCTTCAGATCGTGGATCAGCTGCGCGAGATCTTCGATTGAGTAGATATCGTGATGCGGCGGGGGCGAGATCAGGCCGACGCCGGGCGTCGCATGGCGCACCGCGCCGATCCGCTTGTCGACCTTGTGGCCGGGCAGCTGGCCGCCCTCGCCGGGCTTCGCGCCCTGCGCCATCTTGATCTGGATATCGTCCGAATTGACCAGATATTCGGTAGTGACGCCGAACCGGCCGCTGGCGACCTGCTTGATCCGGCTGCGCATCGAATCGCCATTGTCGAGCGGGCGGAAGCGTTCTGGCTCCTCGCCGCCTTCGCCGGTGTTCGAGCGACCGCCGAGCCGGTTCATCGCAATTGCGAGCGTCGAATGCGCCTCGTGGCTGATCGAGCCGAAGCTCATCGCGCCGGTGCTGAAGCGTTTGACGATCTCGACCGCCGGTTCGACTTCGTCGAGGCTCAGCGGCTGTTCGGCAGGCGTCAGTTCCATCAGCCCGCGGATGGTCAGCAGGCGTTCGCTCTGTTCGTTGATCGAACGCGCGAACTCCTCGTAATTCTTCACATCGTTACCGCGGACCGCGTGTTGCAATTGCGCGACCGATTGGGGGGTCCAGGCATGCGCTTCGCCGCGCAGGCGGTATTGGTAGATCCCGCCGGCATCGAGCATGCCCTTGTAGAGCGGGTTATCGCCATAAGCCTGCCCGTGACGCTGCACTGCCTCTGCGGCGACTTCGGCCAGACCGATGCCCTCGATGGTCGTCGCGGTGCCGGTGAAATAGGTATCGATGAAGGTGGAGTTGAGCCCGACCGCGTCGAAGATCTGCGCGCCGCAATAGGACTGGTAGGTCGAGATGCCCATCTTGGACATGACCTTGAGAATGCCCTTGCCGACTGCCTTGACGTAGTTCTGGCGGACGTCCGCCGGATCATGATCGGGGAACCGCCGCGCGCGCAAATCTTCCAGCGTCTCGAACGCGACATAGGGGTTGATCCCCTCGGCGCCGTAGCCTGCGAGCGCGCAGAAATGATGCACTTCGCGCGCTTCGCCGGTCTCGATCACGAGCCCGGTCTGCATCCGCAGCCCCTGGCGCACCAGCTGGTGATGCACTGCGGCGGTCGCCAGCAGCGCGGGCATGGGAATGCGGTCCGGGCCCTGGCCGCGATCGGACAGGATTAGGATGTTGGCATCGCCCAGCACCGCTTCGGTCGCCGCCCAGCACATTTCCTTGAGCGCCATGGCGAGGCCCTCGGCGCCGTTCGAGGCATCCCAGGTGATATCGATCGTGGCGGTGCGGAAGGCGCCGTCCAGCGCGGCTTCGACCGAACGGATCTTCGCCAGACCTTCATTGGTCAGGATCGGCTGGCTGACTTCGAGCCGCTTGTGCGTGCCCGCATCGCGGCCGAGCAGATTGGGCCGCGGGCCGATCATCGACAGCAGGCTCATCACCAATTCCTCGCGGATCGGGTCGATCGGCGGGTTGGTGACCTGTGCGAAGTTCTGCTTGAAATAATCGTAGAGCAGGCGGCTGCGGTCGGACAGCACGGCAATCGGCGTGTCGGTCCCCATCGAACCGATCGGGTCCTCGCCTCCCTGCGCCATCGGCTCGAGGAAGCGGCCGATATCTTCCTGCGTATAGCCGAAGGCCTGCTGGCGTTCGAGCAGGCTGGTGGTCGCAGTGGGGATCTCGCTCAGCTCGGGTTCGATCCGGTCGAGGTCCTTGAGCTTGTACTGCGCTGTCTCGAGCCATTTTTCATAAGGCGCGGCATTGGCCAGTTCGGTCTTGAGCTCCTCGTCCTCGACGATACGGCCCTGTTCGAGATCGATCAGCAACATGCGGCCCGGCTGGAGCCGCCATTTGCGTGTGATATCGGCATCGTCGAACGGCAACACGCCGCTTTCCGATGCGAGCACCACGAGATCGTCCTTGGTCGTGCACCAGCGCGCAGGGCGCAGGCCGTTGCGATCGAGGCAGGCGCCAATCTGCTTGCCATCGGTGAAGCAGACCGCGGCGGGACCGTCCCAGGGCTCCATCAGTGCGGCGTGATATTCGTAGAATGCGCGCCGGGCCGGATCCATCAGCGGATTCTTGGCCCAGGCCTCGGGCATGAGCATCATCATGGCATGCGCGAGCGAATAGCCGCCCGCGACCAGCAGTTCGAGCGCATTGTCGAGACAGGCCGTGTCCGACTGGCCGTGCGGGATCAGCGGCCACATCTTGTCGAGATCGGCGCCGAGCAGTTCGCTCTCCATCGTCCGGCGGCGCGCTTCCATCCAGTTCACATTGCCGCGAACCGTATTGATCTCGCCATTATGCGCCATGAAGCGATAGGGGTGCGCCAGCCGCCAGCTGGGGAAGGTATTGGTGCTGAACCGCTGGTGGACGAGGCCGAGCGCGGATACGCAATCGGGATCGCGCAGATCGTCGTAGAAACTGCCGACCTGGTTCGCCAGCAACAGGCCCTTGTAGACCACGGTGCGGCTGGAAAAGCTCGGGATATAGGCGGTCGATAGCCCGGGGATGCCGTGCTTCTGCTCGAGCGCGGCAAGCGGGTTGAGCGTCTGCTTGCGGATCACGACGAGCTTACGTTCGAACGCATCCTGGTCGGCGCAATCGGGGCCGCGTGCGATCACGCATTGGCGGATGACGGGCATCGAATCGACGACGGCCTTGCCGAGACCATCGAGCGTGGTCGGGACATCGCGCCAACCGACGACGCGCTGGCCTTCCTTCTCGGCGAACCGTTCGAGCTGGCGCTCGACGAATTCGCGCGCCTCGGTCGGCTGCGGAAGGAAGCACATGGCAACCGCATAATCACCCGCCTGCGGCAGGTCGTGGCCATGCTCGGCCGCCCATTTGCGTAACAGCGGGTCGGGCACCTGCAGCAGGATTCCCGCACCGTCGCCCAGCAGCGGATCGGCACCGACCGCACCGCGGTGGTCGAGATTGGCGAGGATCTCGAGTGCCTGCGTGACGATGGCATGGCTTTTCGCGCCCTTGATATGCGCGACCATGCCGACGCCGCAGGCATCGTGTTCGTTACGCGGATCGTAGAGACCCGTTACGGTTTGGGGCGGCGTGCGTCCCATCAGCGATGCGTCCTCCTTCGTGCCCGCCCAACCGGCCTCGCATGGGGTGCGGGGCAGCCGGGAGCATGGTCGAGCGGTGCCCATCACGGCACCAGCAAAATTGCGCGAAGGATCGTAATGCCGACCGGATCGGGATTTTGCAACTGCGAGAAGCGAAGCAAAATTTCGCGGGAGCCAAGTTTTCCGCTTTATACGGCGCTTTAGCGAGGGCGCGGCGCGCGCCCGGTAGCCAGCTTAGTCGGGCTTGCCGACGCGACTGAGCTTGTCGAGCGCGCTGCGCAGTTCGGCCTGCGCGTCGTCGGATGTCTCGCCGGAATGCGATTCGGGCGCATCGCGCTCCGCCTCGCGGCGCAGGAAGGCGATGACCATATCCGAATCCTCCTGCTCTTCCGCGGACGGACCGGCCTGGAATGCCTTGAGGGCGTTGCCGAGGCGTTCGGTGAGCTTGTCGAGCGGCAGATCGCCCAGCGCTGCGGCTGGAGCCGGGCTTGGCGCGGGTTCGGGCGCGGGGGCTTCTTCAGCGGGTGCTGGGGGCGCTGGGGGTGCTGTCGGCGCGGGCTCGTCGAAGCCTTCTTCCTCGGATTCGTCGAAATTGCTTTCGTCCAAATTATCGAGTTCGCCGTTGGGATCGGCGATGGGATCGACATCGGCCACTTTCGGCCCGACGTTCTGCCACTCATCCCACGAGTCCTCCCCGAATGCAGCCACCGGCTCCTCCCAATTGTCCGCGATCGGTGCTGGCGCGGTTTCGGCCTTGAACTTGTCGAAGACCGAGATTTCCATTTCGTTAGCATCCGCCGCTTCGGGTTCGGTCGGCCACTCGGGCGCCGTGTCGCTGTCGGCCTCCTCGTGCCACAATTGCATCAGCGCATTGTCGGGCTGCGGCGCGTCGGCGAGCAGCAGCTCTTCGTTGTCCGCTTCCTCGGGCGGGTCCTCGACCGGGCGGATGCCCTCTTCGGCCATATCCTCGCGCGGATTGAACAGACGACGCGGGCCGGTCTTGCGGAGCGGGGGCGCATCCTGCGCGCCGTCATCGTGCAGCCAGACACCGCCGGGTTCGTCCGCATGATCGGCATCGTCGTCATCCCCCATGGCCTCGTTGACGGCGGTCACGCGCATCGCGATCGCGAGGCCGATCAGCAGGCCCAGCACGGCAGCAACGGCGGACAGCACCAGACGGCGCATTCCTGGATCGGCCAGCATGTCGGCGAGGCCGAGGCGCTCGGCCATCAGCAGGTGGACCGCTGCGGGCATGACGAAGAGGCCAAGCCCCAGCAGCAGCGCAAACCATGCGCCGACACCCCATTTGAAAGCAGGGTGGCTGCTGATCGGTGCAGAGTGCGTCGCGGCGTTCATCGGCGTGGTCATACTCGTTGCATGCGGCTCAGACGACCGCGGAAGAATCACGGACTAGCAGATTCTGGTAAACGGCCCGATAACGATCAATGTTCCTAGCCCAATCATGGGCTTGCGCGACATGGGCATGGCCCGCTTCGCGCATCGCCGGCCAGCGTTCGCGCGCGGCGATGAACCCCGCCAGCGCCTCGGCCATGGCGGCGGGATCGTCGGGCGGGAAAAGCAGGCCGGTGACGCCGTTTTCGATCAGTTCGCGGTGCCCGCCGACATCGCTCGCGGCGACGATGCGCCGCTGGGCCATGGCCTCGAGCGGCTTCAGCGGGGTGACCAGATCGGTCAGGCGCGAGCGTTTGCGTGGATAAGCGAGCACGTCGACCAGCGAGTAATAGCGCTCGACCTCGCCATGCGGGACGCGGCCGGTGAAGACGATCGCCTCGCTTGCGGGTGACGCCGCGGCCTGCGCGCGGAGGGCTTCGTCCATCGGCCCGCCGCCGACCAGCAGCAATTGCGCCCCCGGCTGGCGCTCGCGCAGCAGCGGTAACGTCGCGATCAGATCGCCCAGGCCCTCGTAATCATAAAAGCTGCCAATGAAGCCGATCACTGGTCCCGGCCCGATGCCGAGCGTCTCGGCCAAACCCGCATCGCGTGGCGGCGGATCGCCGAACAGCGTCAGATCCACCCCATTGGGAGCCAGCGCGATCTTGTCGCCATCGTGGCCGCGTGCGACCAGATCGCTGCGCAGCCCGGCGCAGATCGTGAAGACCGCATCGGCCTGCGCCACCACGCGGTTTTCGAGCGCGCGGGTGAGGTGGTATTTGAGCGATCCCGCGCGTCCCGTGCCATTGCCGACCGCCGCATCTTCCCAGAAGGCGCGGATTTCATAGACGAAAGGAAGGCGTAGGCGGCGCGCGGCGCGCAGGCCGGCCATGCCGCAAAGGGCGGGCGAATGGGCGTGGATGATATCGGGGCGCCATTCGTGCGCGACTTGCTCGATCTGCTGGCGCAGCGCTTCGATTTCGCGCCATTCGCGCCAGACGGATGGACCCGAGGGCTGGCCGGGTGTGCGATGGAAGGTCAGCCCTTCGACCTCTTCCACCGGCGGTCCCTCGGCGAAATGGCGCGCGCCGGTAATGCCGCGCACCTCGACCCCGGCCCCCTGCAGGCTCTTGAGGATCGCGCGCGTGCGGAAGGTATAGCCGGAATGCAGCGGCAGCGAATGGTCGAGGATATGCAGCACGCGGGTCATCAGTGGGCGCCTGTGTCACATTACGCTTAACGGCGCGTCAACCGCGAGGCATTAGGGACCGCTGCGGAGACCAAGCACTCGTGATCGACTATTTCGCCCTCGCCCTGACGCATGCGCTGATCCTTATCGCGATCCTGCGCGTGTTCATGCGCGACGACCTCGACCGCGAAAACCCGCCGGGTGCCGAGCCCGAAGCGGCAAAACCGAACCGGCGCGAGGCACGGCGAGCGCGACGCGCAGGCGGGACGGCGCGCGATGCTTGACGCCGCGCTGTTCCTGTTCGTCATGGCGCTGTTCGCGCTCGGCCTGAGGCGCCCCTTCGTCTGGGTGCTGGCCTATCTCTATATCGATATCCTCGCCCCGCAGAAGATCGGCTGGACGCTGACGCCGATGCTGCCGATTTCCTTCATTGCCTTCATGCTCGCCTTCGCCGGCTGGGCGATTGCCGATGCGAAATCCGAGATTCGCTTTACGTTGCGGCAGGGCATCATGATCGCCTTTCTCGGATTGTGCTTCCTCACGCTGCAATGGGCCGATTTTCCCGAGGATGCGGCCTATAAATGGGAATGGGTCTGGCGCGCGCTGGTGTTTGCCATCTTCCTGCCCTTCACGCTGGTCACGCGATTGCGGCTGGAACTCGCCCTGCTGGTCGTCGCGCTGACGGCGGGAGCGATCATCATTTCCTCCGGCCTCAAGACCGCACTCGGCGGCGGGGGTTATGGCAGCCTGTATTTCTTCGTGAACGACAATTCGAATATCTACGAGAGTTCGACGCTCTCCACGGTCGCGATCGGGCTGATCCCGATTATCTGGTGGTTCATGAACCATGGCCGGGTTTTCCCCCCCGATTGGCGCGTCAAGCTGTTCGGCTCGGCCTTCATCTTCTCCTGCCTGCTGATCCCGATCGGGACCGAAGCGCGCACCGGACTCGTGTGCATCGGCGTCCTCGCGCTTCTGCTGCTGCGCGATGTGAAGCGGCGGATGACCTTCATCGCCGGCGGCATCGCCATAGTGCTGATGGCGGCGCCTTTCCTGCCGACAAGCTATTACGAACGCATGGGACTGATCACCGGGCACGAGCAGGACCAGTCGGCCTCGACCCGCCTCGCGGTATGGCAATGGACCTATGACTATGCGCTCGAGAACCCGCTCGGCGGCGGCTTCGATTCCTACCGCGGCAACAAGTTTGAATACCGCCTGCCGCAGGTCGAGGAAGACGGCAGCACGACTACGGTCGAATACAAGGACGTGGTCGACGAGGCGCGCGCCTTCCACTCGTCGATCTTCGAGGTGCTGGGCGAACAGGGGTGGATCGGCCTGTTCCTGTGGGTCTGGCTCCATGCCAGCGGGCTGTGGCAGATGGAAAAGCTGCGGCGGCGCTGGCGTGGGCGCGAGGGGGCGAGCTGGCAATCACCGTTGGCGAGCGCGCTGCAGATGACACAGATCATCGCGCTGGTCGGATCGCTGTTCCAGGGGATCGCCTACCAGCCGGTGATCCTGCTGATCATCGCCCTGCAATGCGGGCTGTGGACCTATCTCAAGCACTGTGAGGAAGCGGCCGCCGAGCCGCGCTCCTCGCGCAGGCGCGCTGCCCACCGTTCGGAGCCCCAGCGCGCCACCAGCGCATCGAATGCGGCCCGTTCCGCCCCGCCGAGCGAGGCGTAATCCGCACACCGCCGCGCGCGCGTGACGCAGGCCTCGCCGCTGTCGAGCCGCAGCGAAATCACGCCCAGCTCTTCATGCGCCAGACCGATCGCAGTCGGTTCGTCGAGCGGTCCGATATGGAGGAAGGGCGCAGGCGACGCGGCTGCGGGAACATCCGCGCCCAGGAGCCGCAGGATTATGGCGCGATAATCGCTCAATCCCAGCGGTGCCCGTGCCGCACCAAGCGGACGGTTGCCGGCGAGGAAAGTCGCGTTCTGCCGGTCGTTGATGACATGGCCATGGCCGAGAAAGCCCTCCTCGAACAAAGCCTCGCCATGGTCGCCCGTGACGATCAGCACCGTGTCCTCCCACACGCCCAATGCTTCCAGCTTCGCGATGAGCCGGCCCAGCGCGGCGTCGGTATGCGCGACCGCGTTCCAGTAGGTCCGCTCCAGCGCCGCGCGGTTGTCCTCGTTGATCCCGCCGCGGTCCAGTGGCGGCTTGGCGAAGCGGTGCGGGACGGCGTCGTGGTCATAGGGGAAATGCGGCGTCTGGAAATTGAGGTAGGCGAATTGCGGTGTCTCCCACGTCGCGGCATCGCCGAGCGTTGCGTCGAAGCGATCGAGCACGATATTCTCGTCGACCAAGAGCGAGCCTTGCGCGGCAAAGCTGAAAGCGCGTTGGTCCCTGAGCGTTTCGGCATCGACGAAGCGGTCGGCAAATTCGCGCATTCCGACAGCTTCGGAAATACCGCCGAAATCCTCCGGTTGTCCCGAGAACACGCCGATTTCATAGCCGCTGGCATCGAGTTCGCGAAACAGGCTTGGCGATCCCGGTGGCACGACCAGGCTGCCCGCGAAGAGCGATTTGAGCGAGGCGGTGGTAAATCCGACATGGCTGTAGACAGGCGCGACGGCCCCGCCCTGCGCCGCCACGCGCGCGAGATTGGGAGCGACGAGCTTCCCGTCGATGCGCTTGCCGAGCACATCCGCGCGGGTGCTTTCGAAGACGACGATGACAAGGTGGGGCCTTTCGCCTTCGACCGGCATCGACGGAAGCGGTTGCGGAACCGGGACAAGCGCGAGATCGCCGCCATAGCCGTCCTCGTCGATCCCGTTGCCGGGGATATCGAGCGCGAGCGGATGGCGAGCCGCATCGAACGGAGCCGGGTCGATCGTCCGCCCCGCCAGACCGTACCCATCGCCGTCGAAATCGCTCGCCAGCGCCAGCATGTCGCCGAGCCCCTGCCAGGCGGCGATCCTTTCCAGCCCCCGCGGCCCGTCGCCGCCCAAACGTGGCAGCACCAGCACCGCGCCGGCAAATGCCAGCCAGACGATGCCGAGTGTGGTCCAGCGAGGCCATGCACTAGCAAGCGATGACTGCTTCCCCGGCAATCGGCGAAGCAGGCGGGCCGCCAGCCACCATGCCGCAAGAAACAGGGCGAGCGTGCCCACGCCAAGCATGATCTCGTTCTTGGCGAACAGCAGCGCATCGGTCGCGCTTCCGCCGCCCAGTTGTTTGAGCAGGGCGAAGCTGACCGCATCGCTGAAATAGGAATGCAGTTGGTAACGCAGGCTCAATACCAGCAGGCTGATCCCGCCATAAAGGAAAGCGAAATGCAGCACGGCAGACTGCGCACCGGACGCACGCGCAAGCCGGCCGGCCAGCTTCCAGGCGAGCAGGGCGACAGCAATATGGGCGAGTGCAAAGCCAGCGAGGAAGATTGCCAGTTCGCCGCCCGTATCGACCGCACTCGACTGCCCGAACCCGCCGGTGAACACACCATATTTGCGATTGGCGACCGCCAGCTCCGCGCCTGCCACAATGGCGGCAACCAGCGGGACCCCGATTGCGGGTTTGAGGGCAGCGCCGAGGATACGGGCCAGCATGGTTTCTCCAGCGTTGCGGGCGCCCTTGCGCCACGCGGGGGACCATACCGTCTGTGCGAATCGGCTCAATACGCGCGGCGGCCTTCATCACCGGACACGGCGCTTCCCCATGCCGTAGCGGCACGTGCGGCGGTGTTGCGCGCATCCCGCGCATGCGCCATGACTCGCGCCGCACGCGCGGCCGGAGTCGCGCGAAACCGTCAGTTTTGGATAGAGGAGAGGCGCGCATGAGCCCGCAGGATCTGGCCGCGAAGGTCGGCGAAGTAATCGGCACCAGCGAATGGGTCGAAATGAGCCAGGAGCGTATCAACCAGTTCGCGGATGCCACCGGCGATCACCAGTTCATCCACATCGACGAGGAAAAGGCCAAGATGACGCCGTTCGGCGGCACCATCGCGCATGGCTTCCTGACGCTGTCGATGATCCCCTATCTCGGCGCACAGTCTGATATGCCCCGGCTCGAGGGCGTGAAGATGGGCGTCAACTACGGCGGCAACAAGACGCGCTTCATCTCGCCCGTGCGCAGCGGCAAGCGGATTCGCGGCCACTGGAAGCTGGTCGAAATGGTCGAGAAGCGCCCCGGCCAGTGGCAGCAGACCAGCGAGATCACCATGGAGATCGAAGGCGAGGACAAGCCCGCGCTGATCACCGAATGGATCACCCAGATTTTCGTCTGATTTCCCCCTCCTCCCCGGTGAGGATTCAGGCACTTTCAGCAAACCAAGGAAATACCCATGCGTGACGCAGTCATCGTCTCCACCGCCCGCACCGCCATCGGCCGTGCCTACAAGGGCGGGTTCAACGACACCAAGGGCCCGACGCTCGGCGCCTATTCACTCAAGCCCGCGATCGAGCGCGCCGGTATCGAAGCCGACGAAGTCGACGACGTGCTGTGGGGC
The DNA here is from genome assembly GCF_025736935.1 of Qipengyuania sp. SS22. Classification (NCBI taxonomy): domain Bacteria; kingdom Pseudomonadati; phylum Pseudomonadota; class Alphaproteobacteria; order Sphingomonadales; family Erythrobacteraceae; genus Qipengyuania; species Qipengyuania sp. SS22. Next base: position 2,339,357 of record NZ_CP107048.1, read on the forward strand.
AGTGCGCTCCAGCAGGGTACGCAGGCCGGCAACCTCGCGCGCCAGGTCGCGCTGCGCGCCGGCTGCCCGATCGGCACCAGCGGGATGACCATCGACCGCCAGTGTTCGAGCGGCCTGATGAGCATCGCCACCGCCGCCAAGCAGATCATCACCGACCGCATGGATGTGGTTGCCGCGGGCGGTCAGGAATCGATCAGCCTCGTGCAGACCAAGGAAATGCGGGTGATGCCCGATCCCGAACTCGTGAACATGCACGGCGCGGTCTATATGCCGATGCTCCAGACCGCCGAAACGGTCGCCCAGCGGTATGGCATCACCCGCGAGGCGCAGGACGAATATGCGCTGCAAAGCCAGCAGCGGACCGCCGCGGCGCAGGAAGCGGGCAAGTTCGACGACGAAATCGTCTCCGTCAGCACCACGCACAAGGTGCAGGACAAGGAAACCGGCGAAATCTCGGACGTCGAAATCACCATCGCCAAGGACGAGGGCAACCGCCCGCAGACCACGCTTGAAGGCCTTTCGAGCCTCAAGCCGGTGATGGGCGAAGGCACCACGATCACCGCGGGCAACGCCTCGCAGCTGTCGGACGGGTCCTCGGCCTCGGTCCTGATGGAGGCCAAGGTCGCCGAACAGAAGGGCCTCCAGCCGCTTGGCCGCTATGTCGGCATGGCAGTTGCCGGCACGCAGCCCGACGAAATGGGCATCGGCCCGGTCTTTGCAATTCCCAAGCTGCTCGAACGTTTCGACCTCAGCGTCGACGACATCGGCATCTGGGAACTGAACGAAGCCTTCGCGGTGCAGGTGCTCTACTGCCGCGACAAGCTGGGTATCCCGGCTGAGCTGCTCAACGTCAACGGCGGCTCGATTTCGATCGGCCACCCCTATGGCATGACCGGCGCGCGCTGCACCGGCCACGTGCTGCTCGAAGGCAAGCGCATGGGCGCGAAATACGGCGTCGTCACCATGTGCGTGGGCGGCGGCATGGGCGCAGCCGGCCTGTTCGAAATTTTCTGATCGAACATCCCGGGCGAGCGGCTCGCTTGCCTAAATCACGGATAACGGACATCCTCCGGCCCTGGCGGTCGGGGGATGTTCGCGTTTGGGCATCATGGAAATCATTGGTGTAGCGGGAAGCGTCAGCCTGTTGGCGGGCTGGCGGCTGTATCTGTGCATCTTCGCGACCGGGCTGGCGATGCGGCTGGATGCGTTGCCGCTGCCCGAACACCTCGCGGCTCTCGATGTGCTCGCCAGCCCATGGGTAATGGGCGCAGCGGCGCTGGCGGCGATTGCCGAATTCCTCGCCGACAAGGTGATGTGGCTCGATTCGATCTGGGATGCGGCACATACATTCGTGCGGCCCGTGGGCGGCGCGTTGCTGGCGCTGGCGATCATCGATCCGGCGGATCCAGCGACACAGGTGATCGCCTTCCTGCTTGGTGGCGGGGCGAGCTTTGCAGCGCATGCGGGCAAGGCGCAAGCGCGCGGCGTGGTCAACGCCAGCCCGGAACCGGTCAGCAATATCGCTGTCTCGACCGCCGAGGACGTGGCTACGGTCGGGCTGCTCTATCTCGCCTATGAATTCCCGCTGATCGCCGCGGGGATCGCCATTGTGCTGCTCGCCCTGACTGTGTGGTTGCTGCTGCTGGCGCGGCGGATCATCGGCAGGCTGTTCGGACAGCGAAAACCGCCACCGCCCGGCTGACCGGGTCAACCGTGTTCGGCGATGAATTCCTCGACCACCGGGGCGATACGGTCGCGCCATTTGCTGCCGTTGAAGATGCCGTAATGGCCCGCGCCTTCGGCCATGTAATAGCGCTTCTTCGCACTATCGAGACGGGGCGTCAGGTCGAGCGCGGCCTTGGTCTGGCCGAGGCCCGAAATATCGTCGCGCTCGCCCTCGATCGCCAGCAACGCGGTGCGCGTGATGTCGCCGAGATCGACCCGCTTGCCGCGGTGCAGGAACGTGCCGTTGGGCAGCGCATGGTCCTGGAAGACCTCCTGCACCGTCTGCAGGTAAAATTCGGCGGTCATGTCGGCGACGCTGCGGTATTCGTCGTAGAAATCCTTGGTCGCCTGCGCGCTGGCCTCGTCGCCCGCGGTGAGGTGTTTGAACATCTCGTAATGGCTTTGCATGTGATTGCCGAGATTCATGCTCATAAAGCCCGCCAATTGCATGAAGCCGGGATAGACCCGCCGGCCCGCGCCGCGATACTGCATCGGCACGGTGGCGATGACATTGTGGCGGAACCATTCGATCGGGCGATCCATGGCCATGTCGTTGACGCTGGTCGGCGAACAGCGTGTGTCGATCGGCCCGCCCATCATCGTGAGCGTGCTCGGCGTGCAGGGATGGTTGTCGCGGTTCATTATCGCGGTGGCGGCGAACACAGGCACCGAGGGCTGGCAGACCGCCATGATATGCGCACCTTCACCGATATGCTCGAGGAAGCCGATGACGTAATCCATGTAATCGTCGAGGTCGAAATTGCCCTCGTGCAGCGGCACCGTTTTGGCATCGGCCCAGTCGGTCACGAATACGCGATAGTTCTGCAGCATCCGCTCGACCGTGCCGCGCAGCAGCGTGGCGTAATGGCCGCTCATCGGCGCGACGACCAGCAGGCGCGGCGCATCCTCGGGCAGGTTTTCGCGGTAGAACTCCTTCAGATCGCCGAAGGGGCGGTTGACCACGGACGCCTCGAACACCGGATCGGAGGTGCCGTCGACCTCGACCGTCTCGATGTTCCAGCCCGGCTTGCCATAGGTGGCAGTGGCATGGGCGAACACTTCGAGCGCGCTGGCCGCCATCGGGCCGATATTCAGATAGCCCATCGGGTCGATGTGATTGACCGGGTTCGACGGATTGTTGAGCATTTCCACCCCGATCGAGGCGATGGTGCTGGCCGAATTCAGCCAGCTGCGCTGCAGTTCATAGGCGTGATAAAGCAAAAGGAATCCTCTGCTGGTCCGGCGCATGATGCGGTTTCCGGCCCGGGTAAAGACGGCCATCCTGCCGCCCGGTTGGTAATTGTGCAACGCACAATAGCTTAAAATGTGCCTTCGCGCATGCAGCAGTGTGGATTTTCGCGCCGCGCCGACCTAATTGCATGCGCATGGCAGCCAAGGACGAGACGGAAACCGAGGGTCGCGGCCGGTTCGCGCGCAAACGCGCGGCCAAGGACGCACCGCGCCAGCGTTCGCTGCGCCCCCTGCGCATGGTGTGGCAGGCGGGGAAGAATTATCCTGGTCACGTCGCGCTGGCGCTGGTCGCACTGTTCATTACCGCCAGCGCGACGCTCGCGATCCCGGCGGGGTTCAAGATGGTCATCGACCGCGGTTTTGCCGAAGGGGCCACGGCCGACGATATGGCGCGCTGGTTCCGCTATCTGCTGATGATCGTCGCCGTGCTCGCGGTAGGTACGGCGATGCGCTTTTACTACGTCAGCTGGCTGGGCGAGCGCGTGGTCGCCGATATCCGTCTGCGCGTGCAGGAAAACCTGCTGCAGCTTGCCCCGGGTTTCTACGAGGAGAACAGCCCCAAGGAAATCTCGAGCCGCATGACCAGTGATACAGCGCTGATCGAACAGGTCGTCGGCACCACCGTTTCGGTTGCCCTGCGCAATGCGCTGATGGCGATCGGCGGTACGTTGTATCTGTTCTGGCTCGTGCCGGGACTGACCATGGGCCTGCTGCTCATCATTCCCGCAATCGTCGTCCCGATCACGCTGTTCGGGCGGCGGCTGCGCAAGGTTTCGCGCACTAGCCAGGATCGGGTCGCCGATATCGGGGCGATGGTCACCGAAGTCCTGTCGGCGATGAAGATCGTCCAGGGTTTCAACCAGGAAGGCCGCGAGCACGGGCGGTTCCGCGAGGCGGTCGAGCGGACCTTTGCCGTGGCGCGGCGCCGGGTGATCCTGCGGGCAGCGATGACCGCGGTTGTCATCCTGCTGGTGTTTGGCGGTATCACCCTGCTGGTCTGGCGCGGCGCGCAGGCGGTCAGTGAGGGCGCGATTTCGGGCGGTACGATTGCCGCCTTCGTGCTTACCGCAGGCCTAGTGGCCGGCGCAATCGGCGCGCTGACCGAGGTATATGGCGATCTGCTGCGCGGTGCCGGCGCGGCCAGCCGCCTTTCCGAACTGCTCGACGAGCAGCCCGCGATTACCGCGCCCGAGCGCCCGCAGGAGCTGCCCGTCCCGCCGCGCGGCAGCCTGTCGTTCCGCAATGTCACTTTCCGCTATCCGACCCGGCCCGAAGCGCCGGCGATCAGCGATTTCAGCCTCGAGGTCGAACCGGGAGAAGCGGTGGCTATCGTCGGCCCCTCGGGTGCAGGCAAATCGACCATCTTCCAGCTTGCTGAGCGGTTCTACGACCCGCAGGCGGGCTCGATCCGGATCGACGGCATCCCGCTGACCGGCGCCGACCCCGCCGAAGTTCGCCGCCGCATCGCCTATGTCCCACAGGAAGGCGTCCTGTTCAGCGCCAATGCGCGCGACAATCTGCGTTATGGGAATTGGGAGGCGAGCGAGAATGATATCTGGGCCGCCGCGCGTGCTGCCAATGCCGCCGAATTCCTCGAGAAACTGCCGCAGGGGCTCGACACCTACCTCGGCGAGAGCGGTACCCAGCTGTCGGGCGGCCAGCGTCAGCGGATCGCCATCGCGCGTGCGCTGCTGCGCGATGCGCCGATCCTGTTGCTCGACGAGGCGACCAGCGCGCTCGACGCCGAAAGCGAGCGGCTGGTGCAGGAAGCACTCGAACATCTGATGGAGGACCGCACCACGCTGGTCATCGCGCATCGCCTGTCGACCGTGCGCGCTTCCGACCGGATCGTGGTGATGGAAGATGGCCGCATCGTCGAGCAGGGCACGCACGACCAATTGTCGGGCAATGGCGGGCTTTATGCTCGGCTCGCTTCGCTGCAGTTCGGTCTCGAGAGCGCGTGATCGCTTGACTCCGGCCTCGCCTTTCCCTTGGGGACTGCCGCAATGAACGACTATCTCACCGCAATCTTTCTTGGCATCGTCGAGGGGCTGACAGAATTCATTCCCGTGTCCTCGACCGGGCACTTGATCCTCGCCACCGAACTGTCGGGTGCTGATCCGAACGAATGGGCGATGTTCAACGTCGTCATCCAGCTCGGTGCGATCCTCGCGGTGGTCTATCAATATTGGGGCACCTTCTGGTCGGCCGGCATGGGCGTGCTCAAGCGCGAACGCGAAGGGCTGATGTTCGCACGCAACATCCTGCTCGGCTTTCTGCCCAGCGCGGTAATCGGCTTCGCACTCTATGAGAGTTTCGAAGCCATGCTCGGCAATCCGGGGATCGTGCCGTGGGCGCTGATCGTCGGCGGTGTGGCGATCATCGTGATCGAACGCGCTGCCAAGCCGCGCGATGAAGGCCGCGGCGTGGCCGATTTGCCGCTGAGCAAGGTACTCGGCGTCGGTTTCGCACAATGTCTGGCGATGGTCCCGGGCGTCAGCCGGTCGGGTGCCACGATCATGGGCGCACTCGCCATGGGCATCAATCGCAAAACGGCTGCCGAATTCTCCTTTTTCCTTGCCGTGCCGACCATGGTCGGTGCGACCACGCTCGAAGTTGCGACCAAATACGGTGCGATGATGACCGGAGCGACGCGGGTCGGGTGGGACCATATCGCGCTTGGCTTCGTCGTCAGCTTCATCGTCGCGCTGGTCGTGATCCGCGCGTTCGTGGCCTATGTCAGCCATAGCGGCTTCACGCCGTTTGCCTGGTACCGCATCATCGCGGGCAGTGCCGCGCTGGCCTGGTTGACCTTTGCGTAGCCTTGGCGCCACAGTCCGGCCATAATTCTGTCGCTGCGCCGGAACTTTTGGTTCGCAACGGATTTAACGCCAGTGAGTGAAACGCGAGAGTTAGACCAATGGGCTTACTGATCCTGATCGTAGTGGGCGCCCTGCTCGGGTGGCTGGCGACGATTATCCTGCGCATCGAGGATGGCCGGAATATCCTCGCCAATGCGCTGGTCGGTGTGCTCGGCTCATTGGTAACTGGCATGGTCGCGGGTAACGGTGCCATTCTGGGCACTGTGAGCGGCGTTGCGCTGCTGTGGGCGGTGCTCGGCTCGGTCGTGGTGATCGGCTTGTTCAACCTGTTCCGCCAGCGCGCTTACCGCTGAACACGCTTCACATAATCTTAGCATTCATTACAAACGGGCGCGGGATGGATTCGCGTCTCGAATACCAAGGGGAATACCTATGAACTTCAACAAGCTTACCATTATCGCCTCGGCCGCCGCCCTCAGCCTCGGCGTTGCCGCTTGCGACAGCCCGCAGGAAGAAGCCGCTGAAGAGCAGGCCGAAGCCATGGAAGACGAAGCTGACGCGATGGAAGACGCCGGCGAAATCACCGACGCTGAAGCTGACGCCATCGAAGCCGAAGCCGACGACATCGAAGACGCCGCCGAAGGCGACACCGATGCGATGACCGAAGGTCTCGAAGAAGCCGTCAACTAAGACGCTCTTCAGCAAGAGTTACCAAGCGGCCCGGAAGCGATTCCGGGCCGCTTTTGCATGTGTGGTTGGCAATCGCCGCATTGGGATTTGTGTGGGAACCGAGCGGCTATTCGCCCGTTCATCACATTCTCGCCGCATTTCGAATACGCGGCGTGCACATGCGTCGCGACGCGGCGCGAACCTAAAGGTTAAAGGGGATACGTAATGAAGTTCACCAAAGCCACGATCATCGCTTCTGCCGCTGCCATGAGCCTCGGCCTTGCCGCTTGCGACAGCGCAGCCGAGAACGAAGCTGAAGAAAACATCGAAGAGATGGAAGACGCTCGCGACAACCAGGTTGACGCCATGGAAGAAGCCGGTGAAATCACCGAAGACCAGGCCGACGCGATTGACGACCAGACCGACGCCATGGAAGAATCCATGGAAGAGCAGGCTGACGAAATCGACGAAATGTAAGCATCGTCGATCGTTATTCGATCATGCGGCCCCGGAGCGATCCGGGGCCGTTTTTCGTCGGGCCCTGTTTTCCTGGCCCCTGCTGTCGTCAGACCGGCTTGGCGCCGCTCTCGCGCCCGCCGCGCTGCGTATATTCGAGCGAGCCGCGGTTCACCACATGGTCGACATCGATCACCGCGGTGTTGGCATAGGTGAAGCCCGCGCCCAGGTTCCGGTACAGCTTGTCGAAATCGCGCTCGACCGTCTGGCGATAGAGGTCTTCGAAACTCTCGATCACGAAATAGGTCGGCTGCAAATCGCTGATCACGTAATCGGTGCGCATGACGCGGTCGACATTGAGCATGATCCGGTTGGGACTCTGCGCCTCGGTGGCATAGACCACCTCGGTCGGGCCCGAGAGGATGCCCGCGCCATAGGCCTTGATCCCGTCGGCTTCCTGCAGCAGCCCGAATTCGACGGTGTACCAGTACAGCGAACCGAGCGCCTTGAGCCGGTTGTAGCGCATCGCTTTCCAGCCCGCGCGGCCATATTCCTGCATGTAATCGGCGTAGACCGGATCGGTCAGCATCGGGACGTGGCCGAAGACGTCGTGGAAGACGTCGGGTTCCTGGATGTAATCGAAGGTCTCGCGCGTGCGGATGAAATTGCCTGCCGGGAACCGCCGGTTGGCCAGGTGCCAGAAGAACACGTGATCGGGGATCAGCATCGGCACGGGCACCACGCTCCACCCGGTCAGCGTGTCGAGATCTTCGGACAATTTGCCGAACTCGGGCACACCCCCGCGGTCGAGGTTCAATTTCTCCAGCCCTGCCATGAAGGCCGTCGCCGCGCGGCCGGGCAGCACGGCCATCTGCCGCGCGAACAGATCGTTCCAGATCGCATCGTTTTGGGCGGAATAGTCGGTCTGCTTGGGTTCAAGCCAGTCGTCGCCGACATGCTCGGGCTTCTTCAGCGGCGCGGTGAACACGTCCGCCGGAAGGTCGGGCAGCTGGGTAAAGTCCTGTTCGGTCTGTGTAAGTGTAGCCATATGGTTGGCGCTAATACTATCATTGCCGCATGCATACAAATGGCAGGAGCAAGGCGCGATGAAACGCAAGCACTATGAGGCGGCGATGGCGCCGCTGCGCGAGCAGCTGGTCGTCATGGCGCGGTGGGCGCGGACGACAGGGCAGCGGATCGTGGTGCTGTTCGAAGGGCGCGATACTGCGGGCAAGGGCGGTGCGATCCGGGCGGTGTCCGAAAAGCTCAACCCGCGCCAGTGCCATATCGTCGCGCTCGCCAAGCCGACCGAGGCCGAACAGACGCAGTGGTATTTCCAGCGCTATGTCGATCATCTGCCCAGTGCAGGGGAAATCGTGCTGTTCGACCGCAGCTGGTACAACCGTGCCGGGGTCGAGAAAGTGATGGGCTATGCCGACGACGCGCAGGTGGCGCGTTTCCTCGATCAGGTCCCCGCGTTCGAGAAAATGCTGGTCGACGATGGTATCCTGTTGTTCAAATACTGGCTCGGCACCGATCAGGCGCAGCAGGAAGAACGGCTGCGCGAACGGCTGGAGGACCCGCTCAAACGGTGGAAGCTGTCGCCGATCGATCTGGCCGCACGCGATCGCTACGATGCCTATACCGACGCACGCGAAGCCATGCTGGCGGCGACGCATACCGCGCATGCCCCGTGGACCCTGGTCGACTTCAACGACCAGAAGCGCGGGCGTTTGACTCTGGTACGCGACCTGCTCGGCCGGCTACCCGATACGCATGTCGTCCCGCCGGAGATCGACTTTCCTGCGTTGGGCCGCGAACCGCGCGCCGAAACCTATGCGGTGCTGAAACCGATCGCGGATTATCCCATCGAATAGTCATTGCGAGAAGTCGCAGGCGACGCTTCGCTGTTCGCAAAGGCTAACGGAGAGTAGCAGACGCCCTGGTCACCTGGCGGCCATCGCCGGCAAAGGCACCCAGCTCGATGTCCTCGCCATCCCCGCGCAGCACGAGGTGGAGCGGTTCGCCCGCAATCGCCGGGCTGACCCCGCGAAAGGCGAAGTGGGTCAGGCGGTTCTCGCCAGAGTGCGCGCCGGCCAGCTGGAGCAGCAGGCTGGCCGTCAGCGGACCGTGGACCACCAACCCGCGATAACGTTCGACCTCGCGCGTATAGGGCGCATCGTAGTGGATGCGGTGGGTGTTGAAGGTCAGCGCGGAATAGCGAAACAGCAGCCGCTCGTCGGGCACCAGTTCGCGGTGCACGTCCCACCCTTGCGGGTCGAAGGAAACCGGGGTCGGTTCGGGCGGGGACAAGGGCGCATCATTTGCCAGCGTGTCGAGATAGACCGCGGTCTGCCGCTCGGTAACCGCGCGAATGCCGTCGGCGCTGGTTTCGTGATCGATTTCGACGAAGACCATATCGCCCCGGCTGCCCGATTTTGGCGTGACCGAGACGACGCGGCTGACGCGCTCGACCGCCGCGCCCACGGCGATCGGTGCGTCAAAGTTGATCGCGCTCGATGCCCACATGCGCCGGGGCAGCGGGATCGGGGGCAGGAAGCTCGCCGGGTCGTTCTCCCGCAGGGGATGGCCGTCGGGACCAAGCTGCCCGGTCCGCGCCTCGGGTGTGCAGAGGCAGAAGTGGATGCCTTGCGGCATCGCTGCGTCGGTCGGCGCAGCGCGGTCGAAGGTGGCGTACCAGCGGGCAGCCAGTGCCGGATCGAGCCGGTCGGCGGCGCGCTGTTCGCGGCCGATCCAGTCGGCAAACTTTGCCATCAGGCAGCGCGCTCGAACACCGCCGCCATGCCCTGACCGCCGCCGATGCACATGGTTTCGAGTCCGTAGCGCACTTCGCGGCGTTGCATTTCATGCGCCATGTCTGCGAGGATGCGAATCCCCGTCGCGCCGATCGGGTGGCCGAGCGAGATGCCCGAGCCATTGACGTTGACGAGGTCGCGGCGGCTGTCGTCCTCGGCGAAACCCCAACCCTTCAGCACCGCGAGCGCCTGCGGGGCGAAAGCCTCGTTGAGTTCGATCAGCCCGATATCGTCCCAGCCCATGTTGGTCTTGGAGAACAGCCGTTCGACCGCGGGAACGGGGCCGATCCCCATCCGGCTGGGATCGCAGCCGGCCGCGCTCCACGAATGGAACCACAGGATCGGTTCGAGACCCAATTCCTCCACCTTGTCCTCTGCCACCACCAGGCAGGCTGCGGCGGCGTCGTTCTGCTGGCTGGCATTGCCCGCCGTCACGATAGCGTCTGCATCGCGTTTGCCGTCGATCGCGCGCAGCTTGCCCAGTGTGTCCATGCTGGCGTCCTCGCGGAAACCCTCGTCGCGCGCGAAGACCACCGGATCGCCGCGCCGCTGCGGAATTTCGACCGGGACCAGCTGGTCGTCGAACTTGCCTTCGGTCCAGGCGCGGGCGGCGTTCTGATGGCTCCGCACAGCGAATTCATCGGCTGCCTCGCGGCTGATGTCGTAATCCTTGGCGAGATTTTCAGCGGTTTCGATCATGCCGGTGATGACACCAAAGCGTTCGATCGGCTGGCTCATCAGGCGTCCGCGCGTCAGGCGGTCCCACAGCACCATGTCGCCCATCCGTGCGCCTTGGCGCGCCTTGGTAGTGTAATGCTCGACATTGGACATGCTCTCGACCCCGCCCGCGAGGACGCAATCGGCCACACCGGTCTGCACCATCATCGCCGCAGTCGCGACCGCCTGCAGGCCCGAGCCGCAGCGCCGGTCGAGCTGGAAGCCGGGGACTTCGATCGGATAGCCCGCCGCCAGCCAGCTCCAGCGCCCGATCGCGGGGGCCTCGCCGCTGCCGTAACCCTGGCTGAAGACGACATCGTCGACGCGCATGGGGTCGACGCCGCTGCGTTCGACCAGCGCCTTGATGATAACCGCGCCGAGCTGGCCGGCCTCGAGCGGGGCGAGGCTGCCCAGAAACTTGCCCACCGGTGTACGCAGGGGCTTGCAGATGGCTACGCGGCGGAGTGTCGTCATGGCTTAATCCTTGTCGGAGAGGCGGGCGATGTCACGATCGACGAGATCGCCGATCACGCCTGAGGACAGGCCGAGCCGCTCGGCCAGCACTTCCTCGGTATGCTCGCCCAGATAGGGCGCGGGCGCGGGTGCACCGGCTTCGCGCGAAGGGATATTCGCAAAGCTGCGCGTGGCCGGATATTCGAACCCGCTCGGATTGACGGGCGAGGTCTCGAACAGCGGATTGTCGCCAACCAGTTGGGCGTCGTTCGCGGCCTCGTGCATCGTCCGGTATCGTTCGAAGGTGGTGCCATGCGCCGCAAGGGTGGCGGAAAGATCCGCCCAGTCCATCGTGTCCGCACGCTCCTGGAACAGCGCGAACAGCCGGTGACGGTGCTCGAACCGCGGGCGGTCGCCGTCGGTGAAGCGTACGCCGAGCTCGGCTTCCAGCGCGGTGATCCGCTCGGCGAGATCAAAGGCGGCGACGAGCCCGTCCCATTGCTTTGCCGTCAGCGCAGCAACCATGAACCGCACGCCGTCACGGCTGCGGAAGTCGCGCCCGAATGCGCCCCAGATCGCATTGCCCAGCCGTTCGCGATCATCGCCGCGATAGAGCATTTCGGCCATTGCCCCGCTATTGGCCATCGTCCCGATCGCGACGTCGCCCAATGGCACACGCAATTCGCTGCCTTCACCCGTGGCATCGCGGTGACGCAGCGCGGCAAGCAGGGCGAAGGCGCAATAGGCGCCAGTGATGAAATCCCATGCGGGAAGCACCTGGTTGACCGGCGGCGCGGTAGCCATGTCCCAGTCCTCGGGGCCGCACATCAGCGGGTAACCGCTCGCCGCGTTGACGGTGAAATCCATCGCCTGCCGCCCGTCGTGCCAGCCCATGATCCGCACGCTGACCAGGTCGGGCGCGGTATCGGGCTGCTGCGCGGCTATGGCGTCATGCCCGAGGAAGCTTTTCTCGGGCAGATTGGTAATCAGATTGCCCGTGTTGGCCGACAGCGCGACCAGCAATTCGCGCCCCTCGCCGCTGCGCAGGTCGAGCGCGACCGATTTCTTCGCCCGGTTGAGGTTCTCCCAGCTGAGCGAGCGGCCTTCCTTGGTCAGCATGTAGCGATCGTAATCGAGCCCGCCCTGCTTGTGATCGACGCGGATCACCTCGGCGCCCATCTGTGCGCAATAGAGCCCGGCAGTGGGCGAGGCGACGAAGCTCGAGGCTTCGATGATGCTCAGATCGTTGAGGAGCTGGTACACCCGTTACAATCCGGCCGCGTAATCGCGCAGCATGTGCTTGGCGATCTGCAGCTGGAGGATCTGCGTCGTGCCCTCGTAAATGCGGTAGATACGCGCATCGCGGAAGAAACGTTCGGCGTCGTATTCGGCGAGATAGCCCGCACCGCCATAGATCTGCACCACGCGGTCGACCACGCGGCCGCACATTTCGGAGGCGAAAACCTTGAAGGCAGCGGCGTGCTTGACCGTGTTCTCGCCGCGATCAACGCGTGCGGTGACATCGGCCATCATCGCCTCGGCGGCGTAGATCTCGGTCCAGCTTTCGGACAGCATCTGCTGGATCAGCTGGAAATTGGCGATCGGTTCGCCGAAGGCCTGCCGCTCATTGGCGTATTTGAGCGCCGAATCGAGCGCGCGGCGCGCATAGCCGGTGCTCGCCGCGCCAACCGAGATACGGCCATTGTCGAGGCTCATCATGGCGAAGCGGAAACCCTGGCCGGTTTCGCCGCCGAGCAGGGCATCGCCCGGCACATGGACATCGTCGAGCATGACGTCGGAGATATGGCTGCCGGCCTGGCCCATTTTCTCATCGGGGCTGCCGGTCGATACGCCCGGCGTATTCATGGGCACGATGAAGGCGCTGACATGCGCATTCTTGGGCAGCGCGTCTTTCTCGGTGCGCGCCATGATCAGTCCGACCTCGGCATGCGGGGCATTGGTGATGTAGCGCTTGGTCCCGTTGAGGATCCAGCCGTTGCCATCGGGATCGGGCTTGGCGGTGGTCGCCATCGCGGCGCTGTCGCTCCCCGAACCGGGCTCGGTCAGGCCGAAGCAGGCAATCGCGCCCCCGGCGATCTTCGGCCACCACTCGGCCTTCTGCGCCTCGGTTCCGCCATTCTTGATCGCCGAATTGAACATGCCGACATTGATCGAGAAGATCGAGCGATAGGCGGGCGCGGCATAGGCCATGGCCTTCACGACCTTGGCATATTGCGTGATGTTCAGCCCCGCGCCGCCAAACTCCTCGGGCACGGTCAGGCCGAACAGTCCCATCTCTTTCATTTCCGCGACGATCTCGTCGGGGATCCGGTCGTCGGCGATGACGTCCTTCTCGGCCGGAATCAGCCGCTCGCGGACATAGCGTTCGAGCTGTTCGAGAAACTGGTCGAAAGTCTCGGCATCCATGCCGGGGTGGACGGCGTCACTCATCGGGAAGCTCCATCTGTTCCGGGCCGCCCGTTTCCTGCGGGGCTGCAGCGGACGGCATCTTGCCTGCGGGGGCGCCATCGAAGCCTTCCGGCTCGGCGGGCGGGACCACGCCTTCGGGCAGGCGGCGCTGCTCGATCATCTCGGCGGCATCGTCGAGCGCTTCGGCCTCGTTCTGCGTCACCGCGCCGACGGGTTCGGTATCCTCCTCATACCCGGAACAGGCAGACAGCGTGAGCAAGGCGAGGAGCGGGATGAATCGGTTCATGGCTGCGGAAGCTAGGCGCACATGCGCCGCGCGCAAAGGACGCTACGGCGCGGCTGGGCGCGGGCGAGCCGCGAGGCCCGCCCGCTTGAAGCTCAGTTGCTGGCGTCTTGCGCCATGGCGTCCATCGCCGCTGCGGCAGTATCGGCTGCATTGTCGCCGGCTTCCTGGATCTGCGCCGTCTCGTTCGGGCTCAGGTCGGGGGTTTCGGCGACCACGTCATTGGCTGCGGGGTCTTCGACCGGCTCGGCTTCGACATCGGCCAGCGCGTCGTCGGCGGCGATTTCGACGGTGTCAGCTTCGGCTTCGGTCGAGGCGTCTTCGGTGCTGCCGCAGGCGGCAAGGGCGAGCGTGGCGGCGGCGGTCAGGGCGATACGGAAGTTCATGGTTTCTCTACTCCGGTGATGGGTCGCGCGGGTAAAGCGCAACCGCGGGGCGCGGGGCAAGGGGAAAATCGCCCGCGACCGGTTGCGCGTGCGCCTCCTTCTGTCATCAGGCGGGCATGACCGGGATCGCGCGCGCAGGACAATCGCTGAAGGAGACCTTTGGCTTCGATCGCTTCCGCGGGCGGCAGGAAGAGGTGGTCGCGCGCGTACTGTCAGGCGATTCGACGCTGGCGGTGATGCCCACCGGGGCGGGCAAGTCGCTGACCTACCAGCTCCCCGCGGTGATGCTGGAGGGCACTTGCGTGGTGATCAGCCCGCTGATCGCACTGATGCACGACCAGCTGCGCAGCGCACGCGCTAATGGCATTCGCGCCGCCACGCTGACCAGCGCCGATGCCGACTGGCGCGAAACGCAGGACGCTTTCCGCGCGGGCGAACTGGACTTGCTCTATGTCGCGCCGGAACGTGCCAGCCAGCAGGGTTTCCGCGACTTGCTGAGCAGTGCCCCGCTGTGCCTGTTCGCCATCGACGAGGCGCATTGCGTGTCCGAGTGGGGGCATGATTTCCGCCCCGACTACCGCATGCTGCGCGGCATGCTCGATGCCTTCCCGCAAGTTCCGCGGCTGGCGCTGACCGCCACCGCAGACAAGCAGACCCGCGCCGATGTCATGGCGCAGCTTGGCATTCCCGAGGACGGGCTGGTGCTCGCGGGGTTTGATCGGCCCAATATCCGCTACGCGATCCGCCACCGCGACAATCCGGTGCGCCAGCTGACCGATCTGATGGCTGCTGCGCCCGGTCCGGGGATCGTCTACGCCCCGACGCGGCGCAAGGTCGAGGATCTGGCGGACAAGCTCGCCGCGGCCACAGGGCGCGCGGTGCTGCCCTATCACGCGGGCCTCGATGCGGGGACGCGCGCTGCCAACCAGGCGGCGTTCGTGACGAGCGAGGACATGGTGATCGTCGCGACGGTCGCTTTCGGCATGGGGATCGACAAGCCCGACGTCCGCTTCGTCGCGCATGTCGGCGTGCCCAAGTCGATCGAGGGCTATTACCAGGAAACCGGCCGTGCGGGCCGCGATGGCGATCCCAGCCAGGCGGTGATGTTCTGGGGCGCGGGCGATTTCGCCACCGCGCGCCAGCGGCTCGCCGAAGTCGACGAGGGGCGCCGCGCTGCCGAGCGCGCTCGCCTTGATGCGCTTGCCGGGTTGGTCGAAACCGCCGCCTGCCGCCGCGCGGTGCTGCTACGCCATTTTGGCGAGGATCCGCCCGCGACTTGCGGCAATTGCGACAATTGCCTCGAACAGCCGAGCGTGACCGATGTCACCGAGCTGGCGCGCAAGCTGCTGTCGGCAGTGTACCGCACGGGGCAGAGCTTCGGCATGGGCCATCTGCAGAAAGTGCTGACCGGGAGCGAAGACGAGCGCGTGCGCCAGCGCGGGCATGACCGGCTGACTGTTTTCGGTATCGTCGAAGGGGAAGAAGCGGCTCTGCTTCAGCCATTGTCTCGCGCCTTGCAGGCCCGCGGGGACCTGGTCGCCACCGAACATGGCGGACTGGCGCTGGGCGGCTCGGCGCGCGCGATCCTGACCGGCGAGAGCGCGGTCGCCATCGTCGTCCCGCCCAAGCGCCAGCGCCGTCGCCGCGGCGATGCGACACCCAATCCGGTGGGCGATCCGCTGTTCGAAGCGCTGCGCGCGCTGCGCAAGGAACTGGCCGAAGAGGCGCAGGTGCCGCCCTATGTCGTCTTCCACGATTCGACGCTGCGCGAGATGGCCAGCGCGCGGCCAACCACGCTCGCCGCGCTGGGTCGGCTCCCCGGCATCGGGGCGAAAAAGCTCGAGGCCTATGGCGAGCAATTCCTGCGCGCGATCGCCGAGCATTGAATCCGGACCTCCAGTGATATAAAAATGATATCATAATTATTGGAGGAACGATATGACCGTCGAACTCAGGGGAATGAAGACCAGTAGCGAACAGGCAGGCTCAAGCTTCAGCGGCTATCCCATGCTGGCGCTGATCCTGGTCTTGCTGGTGCTGGTAATATGGAACGTTGCCGGAAATGTGCCGATGGACGGCGCGGACAAGGCGGCCAAGCTCACCTTCGTCGGCCTGCTCGTCCTGCCGATCCTCGTGCTGGCGTTTCTCGCCGCCGGATTTTTCATGATCCAGCCCAACCAGGCCGCGGTGATCACCCTGTTCGGCGAATATCGCGGGACCGAGCGGCGCGAGGGGCTGCGCTGGATCTGGCCGTGGATGACCAAGAACAAGCTTTCGGTGCGCGCGCACAATATCCATTCGGAACGCGTGAAGATCAACGATTTGCGCGGCAATCCGATCGAGATCGCCTGCAATGTCGTCTGGCGCGTCGCCGACAGCGCGGAGGCAAGTTTCGATGTCGACGATTACAAGGAATTCGTGAACATCCAGATCGAAGCGGGTCTGCGCACGGTCGGCTCGCGCCATCCCTATGACGATTTCGAAGGCGAGGAAGTCACGCTGCGCGGCGGCGCGGACGTCATCAATCGCGAATTGCTCGAGGAACTCAACGACCGGTTGAAGGTCGCGGGTATCATCGTCGACGAAGCGGGCCTGACTCACCTCGCCTATGCCAGCGAAATCGCCAGCGCGATGCTCAAGCGCCAGCAGGCGGATGCGATCATTGCGGCGCGGGCCAAGATCGTGCTTGGCGCGGTCGGCATGGTCGAGGATGCGCTGACCAAGCTCGCGCAGGACGATATCGTCGAACTCGATGACGAACGCCGCGCGGCGATGGTCAGCAACCTGATGGTCGTGCTGTGCGGCGAGAAGGACGTGCACCCGGTGATCAACGCGGGCTCGCTCTACCAATAGGCATGCGTGGAGCTTCGGTCCGATGACAAAGAAGGCCTTCGCCCTGCGCCTCGATCCGGCGGTCCACGCCGCGATAGAGCGGCTTGCCGCGAGCGAGCTACGCAGCGCCAATGCCCAGATCGAGATGTTGCTGCGCGAGTCGCTGGCGAAGCGCGGGATCAAGGTGCCGGTGTCGAAACCGCTCAAGCGCGGCCGGCCGAAGAAGGAGGAATGAGATGACAGTCCCTCACTGGCTGAGCGCGGTTGTCCTGCTGGCAGCGGTGGGCGGCCCGCCCGCGGCCGTTGCGGTCGGGGCGGATTTGATGACACGCGATAGGGGGGCAGGTGAGTGAACGAGCGTGACGACGGCGCATGGTTCGCACCCAAGAGCCATGGCTATGGTGCGGGTCTGCCGATTGCCTGGCAGGGCTGGGCGCTGCTGACGGGCTACCTCGCGGTGCTCTTGCTGTGCGTCGGCTTGGCGGCATGGAATGCGGAAGTAGGGTTGGCTGGGGCTATCCTCCTCGGCTCCGTTGCTACCGCAGCACTGGTTTATGTCGCAGCTTTGAAAACGCGTGGCGGCTGGCGCTGGCGGTGGGGCAAAGACGATTGAGGGTCTCATCCCGGGCACGGGACTTATCACTGCGTTAACCATTATACCCTAGGCGTTGACTATGGTTTCGCCATTCGTCTCCCCCGCCTCGCGCCTTCCGCGCTGGCTTCTCGCTGCGATCGCCGCGATGGCGGTCAGCGCTATCCCGCTGGCCGCGGTGCTGGCGCAGACCGGCGGATCGCCCAGCTTTACCGTCGCCGAGACCGGCCGCGGCTATGGTTCGCTGCAGGCTGCGGTCGATGCGATCGGCAATCGCGAGGGCACGGTGGTGATTGCTTCCGGCAATTGGAACGAGTGCGCGGTACAGAGCGAGGGCGTGGTCCATTTCCGCGCCGAACAGCCGGGTGAAGCGCTGCTTGGCGGCAAGGCGTGCGAAGGCAAGGCATCGCTGGTGCTGCGCGGTCGCGCTGCCAGCGTCGAAGGGCTGGTTTTCGCCGATATCGCGGTTGCCGACGGCAATGGCGCGGGCATCCGTCTTGAAGAGGGGCCGCTGCGCGTGTCGCAAAGCTGGTTCCGTGACAGCCAGCAGGGGATCTTGACCACCAATGGCGTCGACAGCGAGCTGGTGGTCGACAAATCGACCTTCACCCGGCTGGGCACTTGCGAAAATTCGGGCGGCTGCGCCCATTCGATCTATGCCGGCGATTACGGCAGCGTCACCGTGACGCGCAGCCGGTTCGAACAGGGCACCGGCGGCCATTACCTCAAGTCGCGTGCGGCGCGGATCGTGATCGAAGGCAACAGTTTCGACGATGCCAACGGCCACGGTACCAATTACCTGATCGACCTGCCCAATGGCGGGACCGGCGCGATTCGCGGCAACTGGTTCGTCCAGGGGCGCGACAAGGAAAACTGGTCGACGATGATCGCCATCGGCGCCGAAGGCGCACGTTACACGTCCGACGGGCTGGTCATTGCCGATAACGATGCGCGGATGGTCCCGGGGCTGTCGCGCAGCCCGGCCTTCATTGCCGACTGGACCAATGACGCGCTGGTGATCGAGAACAACAGGCTCGGCAGCAACGTCAGGCGCTTCGAGCGGCGCTGAACGCCGGGGCGAAAGTCACCGCGCCGCGCGGCGCGTCGCCTTCAAGCACCAAACGCTGGAAATAGCGGGGCTCCGCCCCGTCGTAGCGCAGCGCGGAATCGCATTCGAAACCGAAGCGCGCGTAATAGGCCGGATCGCCGACCAGCACGATCCCGTGCCCGCCGCTTTCGCGCAGATCGGCAATGCCGCGCTTGATCAGCGCCGAACCGATGCCCTGCCGTTGCAGTTCGGGCGAGACGCTGACCGGGCCGAGCCCGAACCACCCCTCGCTGCCATCGGAAATGGTGACCGGCGAAAATGCGGCATGGCCGACGATCCGCGCCGTATCCTCGGCGACCAGCGACAGCGCCAGGTCGCCATCGGCGCGCAGCCGGTCGACCAGTTGCTGCTCGTCGCCACCGGCATAGGGCATGTCGCGGAACGCCGCTTCGGTCAGCGCGAAGATCGTCGGTGCATCACAGCTGCGTTCGGGCCGGATCGCGATGGCGCTCAAATCAGATGTCCCGACCGGTCACGTTTGGTCGCGAGGTAATGCGCGTTGTGCGGATTGTCGGGCAGCGCATGCGGCACGCGCTCGGTGATGGACACACCTTCCGCCTCGAGCGTGGCGACCTTGGCCGGATTGTTGGTCATCAGCCTTATTGCCCCGACATTGAGCAACTCCAGCATGCGCGCCGCAGTGGGGAAATCGCGTGCTTCGTCGGGCAGACCAAGCCGCGTGTTGGCATCGACCGTGTCGAAGCCCTGATCCTGCAGGCGGTAGGCGCGCAGCTTGTTGATGATGCCGATCCCGCGGCCTTCCTGTCGCATATACAGCAGGACGCCCCAGCCGCCCTCCTCGGCCTCGGCGGCCATAGCCTGTAGCGCGGCGGCGAGTTGCGGGCCGCAATCGCATTTGAGGCTGCCGAGGATATCGCCCGTGAGGCATTCCGAATGCAGCCGGACCAGCGGAATGCGGTCGGCCGATTGCTCGCCGATGATCAGCGCGACATGCTCGCGCGTGTCATCGGGACTGCGGAAGGCGACGATCCGCGCATCGGCGGCGGCGGCCACGGGCAGCCGCGCGCGCGAGGCGATCTGCAGCCGCGCGGCATCGGTAAAAGCGCCGACGTCGGCAGCGGTCAGCGCCACCGCTTCGCCGGCATTTTCCGGGTCGACCAAAAAGGCGGGCAGCACGCCGGCGAGACGGGCGAGTTCGAGCGCGGCGCGTGCCTGCTCCTCCCATTCGAGCGCCAGCGCCTTGAACGGCCCTTTGAGCGGCTTGGCCATGTCGAGCGCGGGATCGGCAACCGCCAGCGCGGCGGGCAGGTCGAACGGGTCGGCACCGCGCATCAGCACCGGCTGGCGCGGCGCGGCGGCTTCGATCTGGTTGGCCAGCTTGAGCGTCGCCGCGCGCGTGGCGGATATCAGCATGGCCGATCCTGCGAGTTCGCCGAAGGCGGTTTCGACCGGTTGCAGCCGCGGGGCTCCTTCGATGGCGAGCGGCCAGCCGTGGCGCAGCGCGTCCACCGCTTGCGCCGCGCGCCGTGAAGGAGAAGCTGCGCTCAGAGCGTGAACTCCGTCACCAGCGGCACATGGTCCGATGGCTTTTCCCAGTCGCGCGCATATTCGTGGATCGAATGGCCGGTGGCCTGCCGCGCAAGTTCGGGGCTGGCCCACATATGGTCGAGCCGGCGGCCGCGGTCGTTCACCTTCCAGTCCTTCGACCGGTAGCTCCACCAGCTGTAATAGCGCTCGGGCGCCGCGATGTGTTCGCGCCCGATATCGCTCCAGCCGTGTGCATCCATGAAGCGCTGCAGGCTCTCGACCTCGATCGGCGTGTGGCTGACCACCTTGAGCAATTGCTTGTGGTTCCAAACATCGCTTTCGAGCGGGGCGATGTTGAAATCGCCGACGATCAGCGTCGGCCGGTCGACCGCATCGGCCCAGCGGGTCATCCGCTCGAGGAAATCGAGTTTCTGGCCGAACTTGGTGTTCTTTTCGCGATCGGGCTCGTCCCCGCCGGCGGGGACATAGACGTTCTCGACGATCATCCCCTGATGGTCGGTCAGCTCGACACCGACATGGCGCGCTTCGCCATTGTCCTGCCAGTCATGGCGGCTGAATTCCTTGAGCGGCGTTTTCGCGACTGTCGCGACCCCGTGATAGCCCTTCTGGCCGTGCACCGCGAAATGCTCGTAGCCGAGCGCGCGGAATGCCTCGTAAGGAAACTGGTGCTCCTGGCACTTGATCTCCTGCAGGCACAGCACATCGGGCGCCTGCTCTTCGATGAAGCGCTCGACGATAGGCATGCGCAGACGGACGGAATTGATGTTCCAGGTAGCGATAGAAACCATGGCCAGCGACTTAGGACGCGCGCCGGGAAAACTCCACCTTTCCCTTTTCGGATCGAGCCGATAGCGCGGGGGCGATTGCCAGGAGAGCTACATGATCCGGACCCATTCCCTCGCCGCGCTGGCCGCATCCGCCGCGCTGTTGCTGGGCGGCTGCACCACCACCAACAATTACAACTATCCCAAGGACGCGCGCGCCGCGCCGGCTGCCAGCAAAGCGCAGGCCGCGGGCCAGGCGAAGAACGTAATCCTGTTCATCGGCGACGGTATGGGCATTTCCACCGTCACCGCCGCGCGGATCTATGCGGGCCAGAAGCAGGGGCAGAGCGGCGAGGAATACGTCCTGCCGTTCGAAACCTTCGACAATGTCGCGCTGGTCAAGACCTACAATACCGACGCGCAGGTGGCCGACAGCGCGGGCACGGCCAGCGCCATGCATACGGGCGTTAAGACCAGGATCGGCGTGCTCGGCTATGGGCCCGGCGTGGCCAATGGCGATTGCGCATCGGGCAGCGGGCACGAACTGGGCCTGCTGGGTGAAGAGGTGAAGCAGCGCGGGCTGGCGCTGGGCATCGTCAGCACCGCGCGGCTCACGCATGCGACCCCCGCCTCGGTCTATGCGCGCAGCGTGTCGCGCGACTGGGAAGGCGATACCGCCATTCCCGAAGACCAGCGCGGGCTTGGCTGCACCGACATCGCGCAGCAACTGGTCGCCGCGCCGTTCGATGTCGCGCTGGGCGGCGGCAGCGTGGCTTTCTTCGGCAAGCAGAACGGCGGGTTGAGGCTCGATGACGGCGCCGACCTTCCCGCGGACTGGGCGGCGGCGACCGGGGGCAATTTCGTCACCACGGCTGCTGATCTGGCCGCAGCCCCTGCCGATGCGCCGCTGCTGGGGCTCTTTTCGCCCAGCCACATGACCTACATGGTCGAGCGCGGTGACCAGAGCAGCGAACCGACGCTGACCGAGATGACCGCGACGGCCGTAACCCGGCTGGCGGACGATCCCGACGGGTTCTACCTGATGGTCGAAGGCGGCCGGATCGACCATGGTCATCACGACGGGCAGGCGGGCTACGCGCTGGAGGAAGCAGTCGAGTTTGCGCGCGCGATCCAGTGGGCGATCGACAATACCGACCCGGCAGAGACGCTGATCATGGTCACTGCCGATCACAGCCATGTCTTCACGATCGCGGGCTATCCGCGGCGCGGCAACGATATCCTCGGCCTGGTCGTGCCGCCTGAAGGTTGGGGCGAGGATGGCGACCCTGCCGATGCCCCGATGCTGGCGGCGGACGGCAAGCCCTACACCACGCTCGGTTATGGCAATGGTCCGGGAGCGCTGAAGCCCGCCGTCGCAAATGGCCGCCCGATCCCCGAAACCGGTATCGGGGCGCACCAGCAGGCGGCAATACCCACGGGCTCCGAAACGCACGGGGGCGAGGATGTCGCGCTGTATGCCAATGGCCCGGGGGCCGAAAACGTCCGCGGCGTGATGGAGCAGAACCTCATTTACGACGTGATCCGCAAGGCGTTCGGCTGGGACACGGAATAGCCGCGCACCCGCGTTCATCCCTTCCGGACAGCAAAAAGCCCTCACGCCGGGGGCATTGGCGCGAGGGCTTCCTGTGAGCGTTCGTCACGCTTGGAACGAGACGAACCAGATCGAGGGGGTCAACAGGGGGGAAACCCGCCTCGTGTCGTCTCGTGAATTAGAAATTAGGCCTCGGTCGATTGCTGTTCAATGAACGCCATGGAGCGGGATAACGCATAGATCGCACAATTCGCCGCGTGCCCGTTTATCCCGGGCGACGGGACGAACGGCGCGGGTCACGGAAGGTGAACGCGCTGTCGGCCACCGCCACGCCATAGCGCTGATTGGCAAGCCGTACGGTGGTGCGGTGATTCTGCGAATCGAGCGCGACCCAGTGGGTCAGCCGGAGCCCGCCCGGCGATGCGGCATCGCGCGCGAAGATCAGCGTGATCACACCGAATTCGGGCCGCTTGGTATCGCGCACTTCGACGCTGACGACATCGGGGTGACTGGTCGGCACCAGCTTGCCGAAGCGCTTCACGTCGCGGCTCGGGTCGAGCAGTGCGCCGAGCGGCGAGTTCTCGATCGGCCAGCGCTGGACCTGGTTGACCTCGTAGTCGACCATATACATCGACTTGCCGTTCGAGACGACGAGCATGGGCACGCCCTTCTCGTATTCGAACCGGATCTTGCCCGGCCGCTTGAGCGTCATGACCCCGCGTACGGTCTGGCCGCTGCGGTCGGTCTGGACGAAATCGGCCTTCATTGTCGAGATACCGCGCAAGGCCGCAACGGCCTTGTCGAGATCGCCCTGCGCGGCGGCCACCGGGGCCGGCGCCAGGAGGGCGGATGCAGGAAGCGCCGCGGCCAGCGAAAGGGCTAGCGCGGCGCGGATCGATTTATGCTTTTGCAAAGACAAGGTGCTCATGCTCCTGCGGTTAGGGTCGGAGCATTGAACCATCGCTGAACCCGGCTCGTTCCCGCGGTTCAGCTGGTTGCGCATTACTTGATCTTGGCTTCCTTGAACTCGACGTGCTTGCGCGCGACGGGATCGTACTTGCGGAAGGTGAACTTCTCGGTGTGATTCCGGGGGTTCTTCTTGGTCACATAGTAGAAGCCCGTGTCGGCAGTCGAGACGAGCTTGATCTTGACGGTTGCGGGCTTCGCCATGGCGTGTTCCTAAAGATCTGAATGGGGCCGATGGGGCCCGAAAAAACAAGGGCGGCGCGCAGAGCACCGCCGTTCCGGCGCGCCCATTGGGCGATTCACCGGGAAAAGTCAAGCATCCTACCAGTCGACCCGGCCGCGCTTTGACTTGACCTCACCGCGCGCCTTCTTGGCCTTGAGACGCTTGACCTTGCCCACGCGATTGACGCGGCTCTGCTTGCGTTTGCGCGGCGGGGTGAGCGCCTCGCCAAGCAGCGCGACCAGCCGTTCGCGCGCCGCTTCGCGGTTCTGTTCCTGCGTCCGGTATTCATTGGCGGTCAGCACGATTTCGCCGCCCTTGGTGAACTTGCTCCCGGCGATGTCCTTGAGACGCCCGAACGATTCGGGATCCATGCCCAATTGGAACACATCGACCCGTAATTGGACCGAGGTGGCGACCTTGTTGACGTTCTGCCCGCCGGGGCCCGAGGAAGCGATGAATTTCTCCTCGGCGATTTCCAGAGCCTTTTCGGCTATCCTACCCATCGCCGAAGCCGAGCGCGGCGAAGTCGCGCGGAACCGGGGCAGTCGCGGCGATCGGCGGCTTGCCCTCGCGCGGGACAGTGATCGCGGCGGCATGCAGCATCGTGCGCGGGGCACCCTTGCCATTGCCATAGACCGGATCGCCCAGCAGCGGCAGGCCAAGCCCCGCTTCGCAATGCACACGGATCTGGTGGGTGCGCCCGGTTTCGGGGCGGAATTCGAGCAGGGCGCGGCCATTGATCTCGGTCAGCACACGCCAATGGGTGATCGAGGGTTTGCCCTTCTTCGCCGCGATCATGCGCCAGCCCTTTTCAGCGCTGCTGATCTTGGACAGCGACAGTTCGATCGTCCCTTCGCTTGCGCCCGGCACACCTGCGAGCACGCCGAGGTAGCGTTTTTCGACCTTCCGTTCCTCGAAGGCGCGCGAAAACCGCGTCAGCGCTTTGGGATTGCGCGCCAGCAGCAGGCAGCCGCTGGTATCGGTGTCGATCCGGTGGACGGGCACCGGCGCGCGCTGGAACCCCAGCTTGAGCTGCTCGAAATGGTCTTCGAGGCACGCGCCGCCGCGCCGCGGGCGTTCGATCGGCAATCCGGAAGGCTTGTCGATCACCAGCGCCTCGCCGTCTTCGAAAAGGATCGGGATCTGCATCATGTCTTGAGTGTCGCTTTCATCAGGAGCCGCAGCGCATTGCCGAGGAAGAAGCCCTTGTCCAAGTCCTCGAGCCGCAGGTCCGCCTCGCGCGCACGGCCTTGCTCGATCAGGGTCTGGCGATAGACACCGGGCAGCAGGCCGAGGCGCGCGGGCGGAGTGAGCAACCCGCCGTCGCCATCATCGACGAAGATATTGGTCACGCAGCCTTCGGTCAGCAGCCCGTCCTCGCGCACGAACAGCGCTTCTTGCGCGCCATGGCTATGCGCGACACGGTGGGCATCCTCGTAAAAGCCGCGGTCGGTGGTTTTGTGCCGCAGCCGCCAGTCCCCCGGGTCGACCGGCAGCGGCATGACGATGCAGCGGGCGGGGTCTGGCCAGGCCTGCGGCAGGTCGCGCGCCTCGAGCGCAATCGCGCCCGAGCGGGCGGCGAGCAGGCGTACCCGGCTGGGCTGCTCGAGCACGAAGCACAGCGCATGCAGCTGGTTGCGCGCTTCGTGACGATCGAAGGAAAACCCAAGCTCGGCGGCGCTGTCCTTCATCCGCTGGAGATGCATTTCGAGCTGGACGATCCCCTTGTCGGGGGTGAAGCGCATGGTTTCGATCAAGTCGAATTGCGCGGCGCGGCAATCGGGGGAGGAGCTGCGTGCAAAGGCACCCTTGAGCAGCGCTTCGCGCCATTCGGTGCGCGGCTCGCTGTCGGCGACGATTGCACCGCCCACGCCCAGCACCGCCTTGCCGCGGCCGTTCTCGATCTCGGTCAGTCGCAAGGTGCGGATCGCCACGTTGAAGGCCGCGTCGCCGCCGCCGTTCGTGTCCGGTGCGCCGATCCTCCCGATCGCGCCGCAATAGGCGCCGCGCGGATCGCGCTCGACCGCATCGATCAACTCCATGGCGCGGATCTTGGGCGCACCCGTGATCGACCCGCAGGGGAACAGCGCGCGGACGAGATCGACCGCGCCTTCGTCTTGCTTCAGCCGGGCGCGGACCACGCTGACCATCTGGTGGACGGTGGGATAGCTCTCGATCGCGAAGGGTTCGTCCACCCGCACGCTGCCCGCTTCGGCGACGCGGGCCAGATCGTTGCGCATCAAATCGACGATCATCAGATTCTCGGCGCGGTCCTTGACCGAACCGGCAAGCTCTTCGGCCAGCGCCGTATCCATCTCCGCATCGCTGCCCCGCGGCCGCGTGCCTTTCATCGGCTTGGCCTTGGCCTCGCCATCCTTGAGCGAGACGAACAATTCGGGACTGAGGCTGAGCAGCCAGTGCGATCCGTCGAAGATCACCCCGCCATAACCTGCCTGCGCCGCGGGGCGCAGCGCGGCATAGAGACCCAGCGGGTCGCCGGTGAAATTGCCCGCCAGCGGGAAGGTCAGATTGGCCTGGTAGATATCGCCCGCGCGGATCGCCTCCTGCAGCGCCTCGAAAGCCTGCGTGTAGCCGCCTGGCGATAGCTGCGGATCGAGCGGGCCGACACTGCCGGCGCCTTGCGCATGCGCTGCCAGCCAGTCGGGGACGTCGGGGGCGGCGATCCGCGTCGGCGCATCGAACAGACCGAGCCAGACCAGCGGCCCGGCGCCGCCACTGCGTGCGTCGGCGAGCGGGCGGAGGCGGTCTTCCAGCGCCAGTCCGGCCTCGTAAGCGATGAAGCCCGCCAGTTCGCCGCCCGTCTGCCGCGCGTATTCTGCTGCAGCGAGCACCTCAGCCACCTGATCGGGGCGCTGGGCGACGAAGATTTCGCGCGGGTTCTCGAACAGCAGGGCATCTGCCGCGCCGCGTTCGCGCGCATCGTCGAGCAGGACAAAGGGACGCTTTTCCGCCATCGGTGCCAGCCTTTACCGCAAGCGCTGCGCCTGTCGAGGGATAGCTTGACCGCACCCACAAGGCTGCGCCACACCGCGAGGGCGGGCGAACCATCGGGAGCGGGCAGCGCAATGAGCGAGATTTTTCTTGGACTGGGCGGAAATGGCGAGAACCAGTTCCTGCGGCTCGACCAGGCCAATCGCCACGGCCTGATCGCCGGGGCGACGGGAACCGGCAAGACGGTGACGCTGCAGGGGCTCGCGGAAAGTTTCTCTGCCAATGGCGTTCCCGTCTTCGTTGCCGATGTGAAGGGCGATCTGGCGGGTATCTCGATGGCGGGATCGCCGCAGTTCAAGCATGCCGACAAGCTTGAAGGCCGTGCGGCGGAACTGGGCATGGAAGCCTATGCCTATGCCGACAATGCCGCAGTCTTCTGGGACTTGTATGGCGAACAGGGCTTCCCGATCCGCACCACCATTTCGGAGATGGGGCCGCTACTACTGGCGCGGCTGCTCGATCTCAACGAGACGCAGGAAGGCGTGCTCAACATCATCTTCCGTCATGCCGACGATGATGGATTGCTGCTGCTCGACCTCGGTGACCTGCAGTCCATGCTCGCCTTTGCCTACGAGAATTCAAAGGAGCTTTCTGGCACTTACGGCAATGTGTCGAAGGCCAGCGTCGGCGCGATCCAGCGGCAGCTGCTCAGCTTCGAGAGTCAGGGCGCGGATATGTTCTTCGGTGAACCCGCGCTGGAAATCGACGATTTCCTCGCGCTCGACGAACAGGGGCGCGGCGTCATCAACGTGCTCGCCGCGGACAAGCTGATGCGCGGCCCCAAGCTGTACGCCACCTTCCTGCTGTGGCTGCTCGCCGAGCTGTTCGAAAGCCTGCCCGAGGTGGGCGATCCCGAAAAGCCCAAGCTGGTGTTCTTCTTCGACGAGGCGCACTTGCTGTTCGACGATGCGCCCGAGGCGCTGGAGGACAAGGTCGAACAGGTCGTCCGTCTGATCCGGTCGAAGGGTGTGGGCGTCTATTTCGTCACCCAGAACCCGATCGACATTCCGGAGAAGATCGCCGGGCAGCTGGGCAACCGCGTCCAGCACGCGCTGCGTGCCTTCACCCCGCGCGACCAGCGCGCGATCAAGGCGGCGGCGGAAACCTTTCGCATCAATCCCGAACTCGATGTCGCGCAGGCGATCACCGAACTGAAAGTGGGCGAAGCGCTGGTTTCGTCGCTTGACGAGGACGGTGCGCCGACGGTGGTCCAGCGCACGCTCATCAAACCGCCGCAATCGCGCCTTGGCCCGGTGACCGAAAAGGAGCGCAAGATCGTCAATTCGGTCAGCGCGCTCGACGGCAAATACGATGTCGCGGTCGATCGCGAAAGCGCGGAGGAAGTGCTCGCCGCCAAGGCGGTCGACGCGGGCGCGACCGCCGAGGAGGTCGCGAAGAAGGGCGAACCCGAAGTCCGCAAGCGCAGCCGCAAGACCACGTCGCTATGGGAAAAGGCGGGCAAGGCCGCGGCGGGCGCTGCCGCGAGCAGCGCCGCTTCGCTCATCGCTGCCAAGGTGCTGGGCAAGAAAAGCCGCGCCAATCCGGCGCGTTCGGCCGCCACTTCGGCCGCCGGGTCGATCGCGACCGAGTTTGGCGGCAGTATCGCGGGCCGGTTTGTGCGCAATCTGGTCGGCGGGTTGATGCGCTAGGTCGGGATCCGGATTTCCGCGCGCAATCCGCCTTCGGGGCGGTTGGCGAGCGTCAACGTTCCACCATGCTGTTCGGCCACCGCGCGCGCCAGCGTCAGGCCCAGCCCGGAGCCGCCGGTTTCACGATTCCGGCTCGCCTCACCGCGCGTGAAGGGTTCGAGCATTTCGTGAATGCGGTCTTCGGGAATGCCCGAACCTTCGTCCTCGACGCGCAGCACCGCCATACCGTTCTCGCGCAGCACGCTGACTTGCGCGGTCCCGGCATAGCGCAGCGCATTGGTGACGAGATTGCGCAGGCCGCGCTTGAGCCAGGTGAGATGGACCGGGGCGGCGATGCGCGCGCCGCTGGCCAGCGTGACCGGTTGGCCCAAATCCTCGAATTCCTCGATCACCGACGCGGCCAGCGCGACCAATTCGGTCATTTCGGGCGGCGCATCGCTGCGTCCGATGCGCGCGAGCGACAGGATTTCGTCGAGCGTGCGGGTAATATCCTCGATCGTCGCCGCCATCTTGCGCCGCGCGCCTTCGTCCTCGACGCTTTCGATGCGCACCCGCAACGCGGCAAGCGGGGTTTTCAGATCGTGCCCGATGGCGCCGAGCATGACGTCCTTCTCGTCGAGCATCGAGCCGATCCGGCCCTGCATTGCATTATGCGCCTCGATCAGTCGCCGGACATCCTGCGGGCCGCTGGGCACCAGCGGTTCCTCGGGCGCGCCTGCGCTGCCAAACCGCCGGGTGCGGTCGGCCAGCGCGTCGAGCGGGCGGGTGATCCGGCGCAGCACGAAATAGAGCAGGCCGACGAGCACCAGGAACAGGATCAGCGTCTGCAGCACGAGTGTGCGGATAATGCCGCGATCGGCAGGCGGCACCGCAAGGCGGGTGACCTGCCAGCCTTCGGTGCCCTCTTGCCGCAGTCCGACGACCAGCAATTCATGCGGCGCGGTGCGCAGGCGCTGGTCCCATATCGGGTTGGTTTCCTCCAGCTTGCCAACGAGCGGATCCGACTTCAGGGGCCGATCGGTAACGACGATTTCGGCCACTTCCAGGCCCTGGCGTTCAAGCTGGCGCGTGATCGCGGCCTCGCGCGCCGAATTGCGTTTCTCGCCGGAGAGCAGCGGGCTGGTCTCGCTCTGCGAGAAACGAATGCTGCGCGGCAGGCGAATGAACGGTTCGTCTTCGACGGGGCCGGGCCGGCGCGATGGCGGGCGGACGCGGCGCCGCCCTTCGTCACGCAGGTCGCGGCGTTGGCCGACGAGGAGCTGGAAGCTTGCTGCGCTGGTCACGGCAAGCTCGCGCCGCTCGGAAGCTGCACGGTAGAGCATGGTCGCCGAGATGGCCTGCGCGATCAGCAGCGCGGCGGCCAGCGCCAGCATGACCTGGCCCAGCAGGCTACGGGGCAGGAACCGCGTCATGCGTTGTCGTCGCGCGCCACGCGCGTGACCTCGGCGCCGAAGCGATAGCCGCCGCCGCGCACGGTCTGGATGAAATGCGGGCTGCGGCTGTCGGTCTCGATCTTGCGCCGCAAGCGGCTGATCTGGTTGTCCACCGCGCGGTCGAACAGCTGCGCCTCGCGACCCTGTACCATATCGAGCAGGCGATCGCGGTCGAGGACCTGCCGCGGGTGATCGCAGAAGGCGCGCAGCATGCGGAACTCGGCGGTCGAGAGCGGCACCAGCGCACTGTCGGGATCGGTCAGGCGGCGCTTTAGGGGGTCGAGCTGCCAGCCTTCGAACCGATAGAGCAATTCTTCGTCCGCCGCCGCGGCAGGCCGTTCGGCACGACGCAGTACCGACCGGATACGCGCCACCAGTTCGCGCGGTTCGAAGGGCTTGGTGACATAATCATCGGCGCCAATTTCCAGGCCGATGATCCGGTCCATCGCTTCGCCCTTGGCGGTCAGCAGAATGGTCGGCAGTCCGCGGCTCTCGACCAGGTGGCGACACAGCGACAGCCCGTCTTCGCCGGGCATCATGATGTCGAGCAGGGCGAGGTCGGGCAGGTCCTGCGCCAGCAGCGTGCGCGCCTGCGCGGCGCTGTCCGCCTCGGTCACGACGAACCCCTGGCGGGACAGATAGTCCGCCAGGGGTTCGCGTAGACTGCGCTCGTCATCGACAAGCAGGATGGAGGTGGGCGCGGGATCGGTCATGGTTGCTTCAATCCCGCGCCTACCGCCGTGGGGCGCGTGCGGGCAAGCGCTTACTGGCCGCGGCGTTCGGCGCGCTTGGAGCGGCGTTCACTCTTGTGCGCTTCGCGTTCCTCGGCGGAAATCGCGCCGTCGCTATTGGTGTCGACCTTGGCGAACCGGGCCTGCACCGAGGCATCGAATTCGGCGCGACTGATCGCCTGGTCGCCATTGGTATCGGCGCTCTTGTGCATGCCGCCGCGCTTCCCGCCACGGCCACCACGTTTGCCGCGTTCGCCGCGAGCTTCGTGCATCGCGGCCAGTTCGGCTTGCGAGAGGCCGCCCGACTTGTCGGTATCGGCCTTGGCGAAATGCTCGGCCATGCGGGCAGTGCGATCACCGCCGCGAGTGCCGCGACGTTCGGCGCGATCGCCCCGTTTCGGCCGGTTCGCCTTGCGGGCTTCACGCGCGGCCGTCATTTCTGCTGCGGTCAGCTCGCCATCACCATCGGTGTCGGCCTGGGCGAACATCTGGGCGCCCTTGGCCGCGCGGTCGTTGGCATTGAGCACGCCATCGCCATTGGCATCCATGCGGGCGAAGCGCGCGGCGCTGGTGGCCTGGATTTCAGCCAGCGTGATGCGGCCATCGCCATCGGTATCGGGATTTTCCCCGCCACGGTGCTGCGCGATCGCAGCAGTGCCGGTCAGTGCCAGCACGGCAGCGGAGAGAGTGAGGAAGGTCTTGTTCATTGCTTATCTCCAAAAGTGGAGAGCTGCGACGGACCAGGGGTCTGAGGGGAGGGACGTATTGCCCGCCGCAGCTCGTATCCCCGTTCTAGGCCTGCAATGTCGCAGCAATATCCCGAACATGGCCTGAATTGTAACGGATTGCATCGGCACGGCGGATCTGTTCATCGCGCTGCAAGTCAGCGGGGCCGGTGCTGGGTGCCTTCGCCCGCGGTGATGAATATCGCGGTAGCTTCCTTCTCGACGTCGGCGATATGCCACACGCCCGCGGGGTTGATGGCATAATCCCCCGCATCCAGCGTGGTGGTTTCGCGCCGCCCGTCGGGGAATTCCTGCGTCAGCGCCATGGTGCCCGCAGTGCAGATCACCACTTCTTCGCCCAGCGGGTGCATTTCCCAGCTGGGCCAGCTCTCGGTAAAATGGTGCTGACTGACCAGCCGCCCCTCACGCCCGTCGGCCCCGTGCCGTTCGCCATAGCTTTCGTACCATTCCAGCCCTTCGAAGGGCGGCTGCGGCACCGCAGTCGCGCCCAGACCCAGATGGATGAACCTATCGGCGAGACGGTACGGCTGGGACATGTCAGGCCACCCTGTCCATCAGGAAGGCGTTGAGCTTGTTGCCATCGGGATCGCGGAAATAGGCGGCATAGAAAACCATGCCATTGGCATCGGGTTCGCCGCGCGGCCCTGGTTCGCCCTCGCAGCTGCCGCCGTTTGCCAGCGCGATGTCGTAGAGCCGCTGCACTTGGTCGCGATCCTGCGCCTGCAGCGCCACCATCGTGCCATTGCCAACGGTCGCCGCCTCGCCGTCGAACGGCTTGGTCGCAGCGATGCCTGCAGCGCCATCCATATCGCCCCAGGCGATGAAGCTGTCGAAATCCATCATCCGCCCGACACCCAGTTCGGCGGCGACGGGATCGTAGAACTGGGCGGCGCGTGCGAGGTCATTGGTCCCCACTGTCACATAACCGATCATGCGAATTCTCCTTGTCGAAAACGACTCGCGACCAGCAGAACATTACGGGAACAGCGACGATCCTACAAGAGCTGGCCTACAGCGGCTGGCATTGTTCCTCGAGCCAGGCCAGATCCGCACCTTCGAGCTGCGGCGCGAGGACCGCGCGCACGGCGGTGTGGTAATTGTTCCACCAGTCGATCTCGGCCGCGCTCAGCAGCGCCTTGTTGACCAGCGTGCGATCGAGCGGAACGAAGGTCAGCGTCTCGAAACCGAGATATTTACCTTCGCTTCCCGTCACGCCGGCATCGACCACCAGCACGAGGTTCTCGATGCGGATGCCGTAGTCGCCGGCTTTGTAGTAGCCCGGCTCGTTCGAGAGGATCATGCCTTCGCGCAGCGGGGTTTCGGTGCCGGGGAAAGCGCAGCCCGGCTTGCTGATCCGCTGCGGTCCTTCATGGACGGAGAGGAAGCTGCCCACACCGTGGCCGGTGCCGTGGCCGTAATCGACCCCGCCGTTCCACAGATGCATGCGGGCCAATGCGTCGAGCGCGCCGCCAGTGGTGCGGTCGGGGAATTTCTGCATGTCGAGCTGGATGTGCCCCTTGAGCACACGCGTGTTGCGCTCGATCATCTCGGGGCTCGGTTCACCCGGACCGACCCATACGGTACGCGTGATGTCGGTGGTGCCATCGAGATACTGGCCGCCCGAATCGACGAGGTAGATCGAGGAAGGCGGGATCGGGATATTGCTCTCTTCGTCGACCTTGTAATGCGGCAGCGCGGCGTGGCCCGCCGCGGCGCTGATCGTGTCGAAGCTGGCATCCTTGAGCACACCGCCTGCCTCGCGGAATTCGCGCAGCTTGGCGGCGGCGGTCAGTTCGTCGATCCCGCCCTTGGGCGCTTCGAGCGAAAGCCAGTGGAGGAACCGCGTAACCGCTGCCCCGTCGCGCGCCTGCGCATCGCGGTGGCCCTGCTGTTCCGCCGGGTTCTTGATCGCCTTGGGCAGCACGGTGGGATCGTCGGTCCGCACGACTTTCGCGCCGCCGGTCTGCAGCGCGTGGAAGATGCCTGCCACCGCATGGTTGGGATCGACCGCGACGGTCTTGCCCTTCAAGGCTTCGAGCGCGGGGACGAAATCGTCGCGATCGCGCACGGTGACCGCATTGCCGAGATGCTGGGTCAGTTCGGGTGTGACCTTGTCGGGGGCAATGAACAGTTCGGCAGTTCCATCGGCATGCGCCAGGACATAGGACAGCGCGACCGGCGTGTTGTCGACATCGGTGCCGCGCATGTTGAGCAGCCAGGCAACCGAATCGAGCGCGCTGATCACCGTCGCGTCATAATCTTCGCCCTTGAGCCAGTCGGCCACTTCGGAACGCTTGTCGGCGCTTGAGCGACCGGCATGTTCGTCGCCATGCGGTACTGCCGCGGCGAGCGAGGCCTGCGGGCGGTCGTCCCAGATCGCATCGATCGGATTGCCGTCCACCGGGACCAGCTCGATACCCTTCTTGGCGAAAAGCGCCTCGGCTTCCTCGGCCCAGCCGATGCCGTGCAGCCAGGCGTCATAGCCGATGCGGGCACCTTCGGCTGCGTGTTCGGCGAGCCATTTGGCGGGCGATGTCGCGGGCACATCCTCATAGGCATAGAGCGCGCCGTCGACCTGTTCGCGCACCTGCACCGTATAACGGCCGTCGGTGAACATGGCGGCGCGGTCCTTGAGCACCGCTGCGCTGCCCGCGCTGCCGCCGAAACCGGTCAGCCAATGGAGCCGCTGGGCATAGGAGCCGACATATTCGCTCATATGCTCGTCGGAAATCGGAATGACGAAGCCGTCGAGGCGGCGCCGGGCGAGTTCCTGGCGCAATCCGTGGAGGCGGGCTTCGTAAGTTTGCATCAGCATCGAGAAATCCTTTTCACTCGTGCCGGTCGCGCTTGGGGGGCGACTCGGCGCTTGCGGCGCGTGGCGCAGCCGCATAATCACTGGCCTGTCATAGTCATCCGCGGCGCTCCTTTCCAGTTTTGCGCCGCCCGGGGGAGGACCACCTATGCCTTTCATGCGATATGCCGCGTTCCTATCTGCCGCATCGCTGGCGCTCAGCGCACCGCTTCACGCCCAGAATTCCGAAGGGACCACAGTGACACAGCCGACTTCGCCGCCGACTGCCGAAAAACGCGACCACAGCTATTCGCATCACGGGATCACGATTGCCGATCCGTATCACTGGCTGAGGGACCAGTCCTATCCCACGGTCGACGACGCGGATGTGCTCGACCACCTCAAGGCGGAGAACGCCTGGTTTGAAGCGCGGATGAAACCGCAGCAGGCGCTGGTCGACGAATTGTTCGCCGAGATGAAGGCGCGGATCAAAGAAGACGATTCGACCGTGCCCCAGCGCCGCGGGGACTATCTCTACTGGTCGGAGTTCGAGGAAGGCGCGGAATACCGCAAATATTACCGCAAGCCGGTTGCGGGGGGCGATGATGTCCTCATCCTCGACGAGAACGCGCTGGCCGAAGGGGTCGAATATTTCCGCCTGGGCGCGTTTTCGGTGTCGCAGAATGGGCGCTATCTCGCCTATTCTGCCGATACCAACGGCTCCGAACGCTTTACCGCGCGGATCAAGGATCTCGAGACGGGTGAATTGCTGCCTGACGAGATACCGGGCACGCTGTCGGACCTTGTCTGGGTGAAGAACGACAGCGCGCTGGTCTATGGCACCGCTGACGACAATTGGCGCGTCCATGACGCGACGATGCATGTCCTCGGCACACCGCTGGGCGAGGACGTCGAACTCTACCGCGAAACCATGGATGAGGGCTTCCGCGTCGGCGCGGGCCTGTCGGCGCAGGAAGACTGGCTGATCATCGCGACCGGCGACAATGAGACGAGCGAGGTCCGCCTCGTGCCCGCCAGCGAACCCACCGCCGAACCGGTGCTGGTCAAGCCACGCAACAAGGGCGTCGAATACGATGTCGATGTGCGCGACGGCACGGTGTGGGTACATACCAATGACGATCACGTCAATTTCCGGCTGGCGACTGCCAAGCTCGACACGCCCGGCGACTGGACTACTCTGATCGCCGGATCGGACGAATTTTACTTGACCGGTTTCGACCTGTTCAAGGATTTCTACGTCACCGAAGGGCGATTGCGCGGGCTCGACCAGATCCAGCTGCGGTCCTACGCCGACCCCAATCTGGTCAAACCGATCGCCTTTGCCGAAGCCAGCTTCAGCGCAGGGCTGAGCAACAATCCCGAATACGACCAGGACACGCTGCGGCTTGCCTATGAAAGCATGGTCACACCCGATTCGGTCTATGATTACAATGTTGCGACGGGCGAGCTCGAACTGCTCAAACAGCAGGAAATCCCCAGCGGCTACGATCCTTCGCTCTACACTGCCGAGCGGGTGGAAATCGCCGCGCGCGACGGAACCATGGTCCCGGTCAGCATCATCATGCGCAAGGACCGGTCCAAGGCCGGGCCGCTGCATCTCTATGCCTATGGCGCCTATGGTTATGCCGTGCCGCCGGGCTTTTCGACTTCGCGGTTGAGCCTGGTCGATCGCGGCTATGCCTATGCCATCGCGCATATCCGCGGCGGCGACGATCTGGGCCGCAAGTGGTATCTGCAAGGTAAGCTCAACGAACGCACCAACACCTTCAACGACTTCGTCGATGTGGCGAAGGGGCTGGTCGCCAAGGGCTATACCGAGAAAGGCCGGATCAGCATTTCGGGCGGTTCGGCGGGCGGCGAGCTGATGGGCGCGGTGGTCAACACCGATCCCGAGCTGTGGGGCGCGGTCGTGGCGCATGTGCCCTTCGTCGATGTGCTGTCGACCATGCTCGACGAAGAGCTGCCGCTGACGCCGGGCGAGTGGCCCGAATGGGGCAACCCGATCCTCAGCAAGCAGGCCTTCGCCTATATCCTCAGCTACAGCCCCTATGATCAGGTGACGGCGCAGGATTACCCGCCGATGCTGGTGACTGCCGGCCTCAACGATCCGCGCGTGACCTACTGGGAGCCCGCCAAGTGGGTGGCCAAGCTGCGCGAGGTGAATACCGGCGATAGCGAGCTGCTGCTGAAGACCAATATGGGCGCGGGCCATGGCGGCAAATCGGGCCGCTTCCAGTCGATCTACGAAACCGCCGAGGAGGTCGCTTTCATCCTGTGGCAGATGGACGAGGCCGAGTGACAGCCGGCTTCACGCGCAGCTTCACAGCAGAGGCGCGCCACATCGACGAGATGGGGCACGTCAACAATGCGGTGTGGGTGCAGTGGATCCAGGACATGGCCACCGCGCATTGGGACGCGATGGGGCGCGCGGAGGATCGCGAGCAGTTTGTCTGGCTCGTGGTGCGTCACGAGATCGATTACCGCGGCAATATCGATGCCGGCGACACGGCGGAGGGCACCACCTGGATCGAGGGTCCGGCGCGCGGGGCGACCTCGCTCCGCCGCGTCGATTTTCGCAACGCGGCGGGCAAGGTCATCGTCTCTGCGGCGACGACCTGGGCGATGCTCGATCGCGAAAGCGGCCGGCTGGCGCGCGTCCGCCCCGAAGTGCTCGCCCCCTTCCTCTAGCGAAGCAGGTCGGCCACCGGGCGATAGTCGTATCCCAGCTCGCTCGAGACCGCTTCATAGGTCACTTCGCCGCGGTGGACGTTGAGCCCCTCGGCGAGATGCGGATCGGCTGCCAGCGCGGCCTTCCACCCCATCCGCGCGATGCGCAGCGCATGCGGCAGCGTCACATTGTTGAGCGCATAGGTGCTCGTGCGCGCCACCGCGCCGGGCATGTTGGCGACGCAATAATGCACGACATCGTCGATGACATAGGTCGGTTCGGCATGCGTGGTCGCACGGCTCGTTTCGAAACACCCGCCCTGGTCGATCGCGACGTCGACCAGCACTGCACCCTTGTGCATGTCCTTGAGCATTTCGCGCGTCACCAGCTTGGGTGCTGCGGCACCGGGTATCAGCACCGCGCCGATCACGAGGTCGGCATTGGTCACCGCGTCGTAGAGGTTGGCGGCGTTGGAGAAACGCGTGCTGGCGCGCGCCTCGAAATGCGTGCCGACCTTTTCGAGCACTTCGGGATCGCGGTCGAGAATGGTCACATCGGCACCGAGGCCGACCGCCATCTGCGCGGCGTTGAACCCGACCACGCCGCCGCCGATCACCACAACTTTGCCCGGCATCACGCCGGGGACGCCGCCGAGCAGAACGCCGCGTCCGCCATGCGCTTTTTCAAGCGCGGTGGCGCCCGCCTGCACGCTCATCCGACCGGCCACCTGGCTCATCGGCTTGAGCAGCGGCAGCTGCCCGCGCGGACCGGTCACCGTTTCGTAGGCGATCGCGGTGACACCGCTATCGAGCAGTTCCTTTGTCTGGTCGGGATCGGGTGCCAGATGCAGATAGGTGTAAAGGATCTGGCCCTCGCGCAGCTTCTTGCGCTCGACTGCCTGCGGTTCCTTGACCTTCACCACCATTTCGCATTCGGCGAAAATCGGATCGGGTCCGTTGACGATTTTCGCCCCTGCGGCGACATATTGGTCGTCATTGGCGTCGATGCCGGCGCCCGCATTGGTCTCGATCCACACCTCGTGGCCTTGCATGACGAGCTCTTTCGCGCTCTCGGGCGTCAGGCCGACGCGGTATTCGTGGTTCTTGATTTCCTTGGGGCTGCCGATGCGCATGGGGGACTCCTTGATTGCGCGCATCCGTTACAACTGCAACCAAGCGGCGGCAAGCCTGTCACACCCTTCGATGAGGTCACCCTGGGCTCAGTTCTGCGCTTGGTCGGCGGCCGTCGACCACTCGGCGGTCACGGTATTTCCATTCCCGGTAGCACTGGCATCTACATAGCGCGCGTCCGTGCCAAGCGCCTGCGTCACTACACTCAGCGCAGCGGCGCTGCCGGTCAGCGTGATCCGCAGACCGGTGCGCCGCGCAGCCCAGCCGATCAGCGCGAGTCGCGAAGTATTCGCATCATCGAGACCCTCTTCGCCCACGGTAACCTCGGGCAAGGCGACAAGGGGCGGGCGCAAATCAACCGTCCAGCCCGGCGTCGTGCGCTCGAGCCGCTGCTCCAGCTGGCGGTAGCCCGAGAGGGTGAGACCCGCGAGCGGTTGCGCGGTCGCCTGAACCGTCTGGTTTTCGCGATCGAGCATCACATCCTTGCGCGCGGCCCCGGCAATCAGAGCCACGCTCTGCCCCAGCGTGGCGATCTGGCGCTCGCTTGCCTCGGCCGCTTCGCGCACGCGCGCCTGCGCCAATGCGGCCTGCTCGGCGGCGCCCGGATCGGTACCGACCTGGAACTGGTCGATCGTCACGACCACCGGCCGTCCCAGCCGCTGGGACAGCCGTTCGGCCACCTCGCTGTCGGCGCCGGGATTGAACTCGGGGGTGAAGACGCTGGCAGCGATGGTTACGGGCTCGGCCGCCCAATTGACGATCGGCTGTTCGACCCGCGCGCGTCCGGTGAAGGCCTCGGCGACCTCCTGGTTGACGATTCGCTGGCCGTTGGCCTCCCACGCAATCGTCCTCAGCGAGAAGCCGAGCGGCACCGCCAGCGAGACAAACACCGCCACCATCACCATCGACTGCAACCGGGTCTGGCGATGCGTCATGTCCGACTGGAAGCCGTAGAGCCGCGCCATCAGCGCAGCGGTCAGGCCGATCGTCACGAGGTTGGTGATGAACAGGCCCAGCGCGCCGCCGAAGACCGTCCAATTGAAGGTCGCCAGACCGAAGCCCACCACCGCCAGCGGCGGCATCAGGGCGGTGGCGATCGCCACCCCCACGATCGTGCCTTCGCGCCCGCGGATCACGGCATAAGATCCCGCCAACGCCGAAAATAGCGCGACCAGCAGGTCGAACAGATTGGGCCGCGTGCGCGCGGCGATTTCCTCGGTCACCGTCTGCAGCGGCGAGAAATAGACAATCAGCGCGCAGAACAGGATTGCGAAGACCGACCCCGCCACCAGCGCCTTGCCGCAGCGCCGCAGCCAATCGGCATCGCCCGTGGCAAGCGAGAAGCCAGTGCCGAGGATCGGGTTCATCAGCGGCGAGAGCAGCATGGCGCCGATGACCACCGCAGGCGAGGATAACAGCAGGCCCAGGATCGCGATGCCCGCGCTCATCGCGGTCATGAAGATATAGCGGCTGGTGAGCAGCGATTCGCCGCGCACGCGCTCGATCGTGGCGACATGGTCGAGATCGGCGATCACCCCGTCGCGCCACCACATCCGCACTTCGACCAGCGCCCGCAGCATCGTCAGCCGGCTGATCGGCCGGCGTGTGCGATAGGCGGTTTCCTCGGTCGAATTATCGACGGACGGGGCGGGCGAAGTATCGGAAGATGGGGGCATCACCGCGCGATTTAGCCGGATGGAATGCGAGAGTCCCGCCAATTTTGCGCTGCGAGCCCGTGGCGTCGCGCTACTGCCATCCCGGCGGGCATGCCGCTAAAGCGGATTGCCATCCTGATCGCGGAAGATCTCGCGCCGCCCGACATGGTTGGCAGGGCCCACCAGCCCTTCGGCCTCCATGCGTTCGATCCACTTCGCGGCGGTGTTGTAGCCCACGCCCATCTGACGCTGCAGCCACGAACCCGATGCCTTCTGGTTCTCGATCACGATCTGGCAGGCCTGGCGGTACTTGCGCTCTTCGGGATTGTCCGACGCGGTAAATTCGTCCTCGAAGTTGAAGCCGCCATCTTCCGGTTCCTCGGTAACCGCGTCCACGTAATCGGGCTTGCCCTGTGCGCGCCAGTGGGTTGCGACGCGTTCGACCTCCTCGTCGCTGACGAATGGGCCGTGCACGCGGATCATCGCGCCGGTATTGGGCTTGTAGAGCATGTCGCCCTTGCCCAGCAGCTGCTCGGCACCCTGCTCGCCCAGGATCGTGCGGCTGTCGATGCGGCTGGTCACCTTGAAGCTGATGCGCGTGGGCAGGTTCGCCTTGATCACGCCGGTGATGACATCGACCGAGGGGCGCTGCGTCGCCATGATCAGATGGATGCCCGCCGCGCGGCTCTTCTGCGACAGTCGCTGGATCAGCACTTCGATTTCCTTGCCCACGGTGACCATCAGATCGGCCAGCTCGTCGACGATCAGCACGATCAGCGGCAGCGGTTCGTAATCGAGCTGCTCTTCCTCGTAGAGCTCCTCGCCGGTCTCGGGATCGAAGCCGGTCTGCACCCGGCGGCGGAGCGGTTTGCCCTTCTCGATCGCCTTGCCGACCTTTTCGTTGAACCCGGCGATATTGCGCGAATTGACCGACGACATCATCCGGTAGCGCCGCTCCATCTCCTCGACCGCCCATTTGAGCGCGCGGACCGATTTGTGCGGCTCGGTCACCACCGGGCTGAGCAAATGCGGGATGTCGTCATAGCTTTTCAGCTCGAGCACCTTGGGATCGATCAGGATCAACCGGCATTCGTCGGGCGTGAAGCGATAGAGCAGCGACAGCAGGATCGCGTTCAATCCGACCGACTTGCCCGAACCGGTGGTGCCCGCGACCAGCAGGTGCGGCATGGCGGCAAGATCGGCGACGATCGGTTCGCCGGCGATATCCTTGCCGAGGATCATCGGCAGGCTGCCCTGATGGTCGACGAAGGCAGCCGAATTGGCGAGCTGTTTGTAGCTGACCATCTGGCGGTCGGCATTGGGCAGTTCGATACCGATCACCGTCTTGCCCGGGATCGGCGACACGCGCGCGCTGATCGCCGACATGTTGCGCGCGATATCCTCGGCCAGGCCGACCACGCGGCTGGCCTTGATACCCGGCGCGGGTTCGAGTTCGTACATGGTGACCACCGGCCCCGCGCGCACCGCGGTGATCTCGCCCTTGACGTTGAAATCGTCGAGCACGTTCTCGAGCAGCCGCGCATTGCGTTCGAGCGCCATCTTGTCGAGCTTGGGCGCGGTATGGTCGGGGGCGTCGTCGAGCAGATCGTGGCTCGGCAGCTGGTAATTGGCGAACATGTCGCGCTGCTTGGCCTTGGCCGGCCTGGGCTGCACCGGGGTCGGCGCAGGATCGGCGATTTCAGGAGCGCGCCGCGGTTCGTTCATCGGCACCGGCTCCGCCCCATCATCCTCGGACGATTTGGCCGCGCGCTTCTGCTTCTTCGGCGCGAGCGGCAGGTCGAGTTCGGGGAGCTGCGCCTTGCGTTTCACGAAGTCGGGCAGGGTAAGGAACTGCGCCCAGTCGATCGCGAACACGCGGGTGACCAGCGCGATGCCGCCACCCAGCGCGATCAGGGCGAGGACCAGCACGATCCAGCCCGCGAAGGCGCCGCCGAAGCGCGCGGCGACCGCCTCGATCCCCAGCCCGCCGAGCTGGCCGAACAACCCGCCAACGCCTGCCGGCAGGCTGCCGGTGGCGGGCTCGAAAACCAGCGCCAGCACCGTGTCGAGCAGCGCGATCGCGGCGAGCAGCATGGCGACGGGGCGCCACCAGCGGCCAGGCGTTTCCTCTTCGTCTTCGCGCTCGACCCCGGTCCACAGCCGCCGCGCGGAGATATAAAACAGCGGCAGCAGGAGCACTGCGGGCAGTCCGAGGAAATTGAGCGCGCGTTCGCTCGCCCAGGCCCCGCTGGCGCCCATCCAGTTGCGGATGTCCGCCCCGCTGGCCGCAGTCGAGGGGCTGGGATCGGTCTGGGTATAGCTCGCCAGCGCCAGCGTCAGGAAAACGAGCAGCGCGAACAGCACTCCGGCGCCCGCCATATGCGTGGCGCGGCGGAAGGAGCGGCGAAACGCCGCGCGCCAATCGGGTGCTGCGCCTGCGCGCGAAGCCATGTGAGTTCCCCTGATCCGTCGAGAGCGCGCAGTATGAATCCTCGGGGAGTCCGCCGTCAAGCGGCCTTCGTCGAACCGAGTCCGTCGATCGCGCCCCAGCGTGGCCAGTCGAGTTCGCGCGCGCGCTCGTGGGTCATGCCGCCCAGCGCGATTACCGGAACGGCAGATGTGTCTGCCAACGCGTGAAACCCGGCAATGCCCAGCGTGGCGGTGCCGGGGTGCGAGGCGGTCGGGAAGACCGGCGAGAGGAAGATGCCGTCGGCCTGCGCCGCCACGGCGGCCTGCATTTCCCGCTTGTCATGCGCGGTGGCGAGCCGCAGGCCGCGGCCGAGCCTGTCGGGCGTTCCGTAATGGCCATCGGCGCCCCAAT
This sequence comes from Qipengyuania sp. SS22, assembly GCF_025736935.1. Lineage (NCBI taxonomy): Bacteria > Pseudomonadati > Pseudomonadota > Alphaproteobacteria > Sphingomonadales > Erythrobacteraceae > Qipengyuania > Qipengyuania sp. SS22. The sequence continues at coordinate 2,381,568 of NZ_CP107048.1, forward strand.
CCTGCGTATCGGCGAGGATCACCGTATGGCCGCGCGCCCGCGCCGCAGCGGCGAGGGTGTCGAATCGCGCGCGCCGGGCGGCGGGGGCGAGGTGGTAATGGCGGAAGACGAAACCCGAGGCTTGCGGGAGCGCTGCGAGCACTTCCTCCAGCCGCGCGTCATTGCGGGCATCGCTCAGCAACCAGATCAGCGGGAGGGACTGTTTATCGCGCATATTGTCGCTATAGCGCGCCGCGATGGAAAAGGCAGAGACCCCGCTTCAGCAGGTGCAGGCGACTATCGCGCAGGCGTGCCAGATCGCCCGCCGCGAACCGGGCGAGGTGACGCTCATTGCCGTCAGCAAGATGCATCCGGCCGCAGCGATCGAACCGCTGCTGCGTGAAGGCCAGCGTCATTTTGGCGAGAACCGCGTGCAGGAAGCGCAGGGCAAGTGGCCCGCGCTGCGCGAGGCGCATCCCGCGGTCCAGTTGCACCTGATCGGCCAGTTGCAGTCGAACAAGGCGGAGGATGCGGTCGCGCTGTTCGATGTCATCCACTCGCTCGACCGGCCCAGCCTCGTCAAGGCGCTGGCCAAGGCGATGGACAAGGCGGGCAAGCGCGTTCCCTGCTTCGTGCAGGTCGATCTGGGCGAGGAACAGCAAAAGGGCGGCTGTCCGCTGGCCGACCTGCCCGTGCTGCTCGATCAGGCGCGCGCTGCGGATATCCCGATCGCGGGGCTGATGTGCCTGCCGCCCGCCGATATCGAGCCCGCGCCGTTCTTCGCCTTCCTCGACAAGCTCGCGCGCGACCACGGCCTGGAAGGTCGCAGCATGGGAATGAGCGGAGACTACGAAACCGCGATCAAGCTAGGCGCGACGCATGTACGCGTGGGCACCGCGCTGTTTGGCGCGCGTCCTGCTCCCGAGTAACCCACATCCCCTCGTGTAGCGCAGCGGCAGGGCGGGCGATCAGGATAATTGGCTACGCGTTCTCGAGCCGGTCCTGCGTTGCATCGCTGGCGGCTTCCATCAGCCGCGCCTCGATACGGTTCATCCGCTCGCCCGGCTCCAGCTTCCCCCCGGTGAGGTCGGTCACGTAGAAGGTGTCCGCCGCGCGTTCGCCGTAATTGGTGATATGCGCCGAATGCACCACCAGCCGGCTTTCGAACAGCGCGCGCGCCAGGCGGTTGAGCAGCGCCGACCGGTCGCGCGCATTGACTTCGATGACGGTGAACTTGTTCGACGCCTTGTTGTCGAACAACACGCGCGGGGCGACATCGAAGGCGCGCGCGCGGCTATGCGGCAGCGGGCGCTGCGCGAGACGCGGGGCGAGATCGACCCGGTGCGCCAGCGCATCGGCAATGCTCTTTTTGAGCCGTTCGAGTTGGCCCGCTTCGGCGAAGGGTTCGCCATGCGGGTCCTGGACGAGGAAATTGTCCAGCGCCCAGCCCATCCGCGTGGTGTGGATGCGCGCATCGATGATGTTGCCGCCGGCGAGGTGGATGCCGCCCGCGATGCGGTAGAACAGGCCCGGGTGGTCGGCGGCGATCACCGTGACCAGGGTGGCCCCGCGCGCCTCGTAATATTCGCAATGGATCGACAGCTCGTGCTCCGCCGCGCGCGCTGCGGCATAATGCACCAGGTTGAGCGCGATGATATCGGTCGGCTCGGCGATCCAATAGGCATCGCCCATGGTCTCGGCGAGATCGTCGACCAGACCCGAGCGCTCGCCCAGCAAATCGACCACCTCGGCCTGCTTGTGCGCGACCTTCTGGTCGCGGCCATGACGCATATGGCCGAGGCGCAGGCGTTCGCTTGAGACGTCGTAAAGCTCGCCCAGCAACTGCCCCTTCCAGCTGTTCCACGTGCCGGGGCCGACCGCACGGATATCGACCGCGGTCAGGATCGCCAGATGGCGCAGCCGTTCCTGGCTTTGCACCAGCGCCACGAAATCCTCGATCGTTTTGGGATCGGTCAGGTCGCGCTTCTGTGCGGTGTGGCTCATCAGCAAATGGTTGCGCACCAGCCACGCGACCATCTCGGTTTCGCTTTTGGTCAGGCCGAAGCGCGGGCACAGTTCCTCGGCCACCTCTGCGCCAAGCACCGAATGGTCGCCCCCGCGGCCCTTGGCGATATCGTGCAGCAGCGCAGCGACATAGGCGGTGCGGCGCGATCCCACCTTGTGGATCAGCCGGGTGGCGCGCGGGTGGTCGTCGGCCAGTTCGCCCTTCTCGATCTGGTTGAGCAGGCCGATCGCGCGGATGGTGTGTTCGTCCACCGTATAGTGGTGGTACATGTCGAACTGCATCTGCGCGTTGACCTTGCCGAAATCGGGCACGAATTTCCCGAACACGTTGGCCTCGTTCATCCAGCGCAACACCATTTCGGGATCGTTGCGTCCGCACAGCAGGTCGAGAAACAGCGCATTGGCGCGGGCATCCTCGCGAATCTTGTGGTCGATCAACCCGCTGTCGCGATTGGCCTGGCGCATGGTTTCGGGGTGGATTTCGAGCTCTTCGGCCTCGGCCAGCTGGAAAATCTCGATCAGCCGCACCGGGTCCTGCTTGAACCATTCGTCCGTCGGGGCAGCGATCTTTCCGCCATAGACGCGGTATCCCTTGAGGATACGGGCCTTCTGCTTCCATCCCGCGAAGAACCCGCGCCGGGCGGTCTTGGCCTCGAACTGCTCGTCGATATGCGCGAGGAAAATGCCGGTCAGCGAACCGACGCGCTTCGCCTGCAGGAAATAGAACTGCATGAAGCGTTCGACCGAACTCTTGCCGGGCCGTTCGGCGAAATTCATCCGCTCGGCAATGCGGCGCTGGAGGTCGAAGGTCAGCCGGTCCTCGGCGCGCCCGGTCAGCACATGCATATGGCTGCGCACCGCGAGCAGGAAGTTTTCCGCGCGGCGAAAGCTGCGGTATTCGGCCGGGGTGAAGAGGCCGACATCGACCAGCTCGGCGGCAGCGCGGACGCGGTGGATGAACTTGCCGATCCAGTAGAGCGTATGCAGGTCGCGCAAACCGCCCTTACCGTCTTTCACATTGGGTTCGACGACATAGCGGCTGTCGCCCATGCGCTTGTGGCGCGCATTGCGCTCGGCCAGTTTCTCGGTGACGAAGGCGCGTTCGTTGCCGCGTACGACTTCGGTCGTGAACCGGTGCGAGCCTTCGTCGTACAACTCCTGGTCGCCCCAGACATAGCGCCCTTCGAGCAGCGCAGTGCGGATCGTCAGATCGCTCTTCGACAGGCGCATCGCCTCGTCCAGCGTGCGCGTCGAATGGCCGACTTTCAGCCCGAGATCCCACATCAGGTAGAGCATTGCCTCGACCACCTGCTCGCACCAGGCGGTTTTCTTGCCACCGACGAGGAAGGCGATGTCGACATCCGAATGCGGCGACATTTCCGCGCGGCCATAGCCGCCCACCGCCATCACTGCGAGCCGTTCGGCCTGCGAGCGATTGGCGCTGGAATAGAGATGGGTGGTCGCGTGATCGTGGATCACCCGGATCAGCTGGTCGATCAGGAAGGCGAAGCCGCCCGCATTTTCATGCCCTGCCGAGGGCTTTTCCTCGAGCCGTCGCTCAAGCTCGGCGCGGCCCTGGTCGAGCGCGGCCTTGAGCAGCGTCACCACATGCGGGCGCGCCTTGTCGCCGTGCTCCCCGACCAGCGATTCGATTCCGGAGGCAAGCTGCCGCCGGTCGATGATGGCACGCTGGCGGGGGACACGGATCACGCTCAAGCGGCCAGGTGCTCCTTGGCGTAGGTTGCCTTGACGGTGCGCTTGTCGACCTTCTGCGTACCCAGCCGCGGTAGCTGCTCTTCGCTCTGCCAGATGACCGAGGGGACCTTGAAGGCTGCAATGTGTTCGCGCAGGAAGCCCTGCAGTTCCTCGCCCGACAGGGTCTGCCCCGGATGCGGGTAATAGACTGCCGCCGGGATCTCGCCGAACCGTTCGTCGGGCAGGCCGAAGACAGTGCATTCGGCCACTGCGGGATGCGCGTAGATCGCCTCTTCCACCTCGATGCAGCTGATATTCTCGCCGCCGCGGATGATGATGTCCTTCTTGCGGTCGACGATGAACAGGTAATTGTCCTCGTCGAGATAGCCGAGATCGCCGGTGCGGAAATAAGCGTCGTCCGAATAGGCGGCCTTGGTCGCGTCCTCGTTCTTCCAATAGCCGAGGAAATTGCACACCGAGCGGATCGAAACCTCGCCGATCTTGCCTTGCTCCAGCGCTTTCCCGTCATCGTCGAGGATGGCCATGTCGACCAGCGGCCGCGAGGGCATGCCGGTGCTGTTCGGCTTGGCGAGATAGTTCTCGTTCAAATTGCCCGCGCCGACCCCATTTGTTTCAGTCAGGCCATAGCCAAGCGCGGGGAAGCCGTCCTTGAACGCCTCCCTGATCTTCTTGACGTGTTCGATCGGTCGCGCCGCGCCGCCACCGGCAAAGGTCTTGCACTGCGACAGATCGTATTTCTCGCGCTCGGGATGAACCGCAATTTCGTAGCTCATCAGCGGCACGCCGACGAAATAGGTGATCTGTTCCTTCTCGAGCAGTTCGAGCGCGTTGGTCGCGTCCCATTTGGGCATCAGCACCAGCTTGCGCCCCATGGCGAAGCTCTGCAGCAGCAGCGGCACCTCGCCGGTCACATGGAACAGCGGCACCGCCACCAGCGCGCTGGGCTGGACCGTCGGCGCAGCGTCGTTCTCGGTCAGCAGTTGGAGCATCATCGCCGTCTGGCAGACGTAGTTCATCGTACCCGACACAACGCCGAGATGATCCGAGTAGGCGCCCTTGGGATGGCCGGTCGATCCCGAGGTATAGAGGATGGTGGCAAGATCGTCGGGACCGAGCTGGCCGAGCATGGTCATCGCGGTATTGCCCGCCGCCCAGACGGGGGCGAGTCCTTCGGACGGAACGCCGTGGCCGAACACGACGACCTTCGCGCCATGCTTGACCCCATCGAGCCGTTCGGCACGCTGTGCATCGGCGAGCACCAGCTTGCACTCGCACAGATCGATTCCGTAGGCGAGTTCCTCGCCGGTCCACCAACCATTTAGCAACGTGGCGCATCCACCGGCCATCAAGACGCCCATATAGGCGATGATCCAGTTGGCCGAATTGCGCGCCGCAATGCCGACCCGGTCGCCCTTGGCGATTCCGTGCTCGGTGGCGAGGCTATGCGCGACATGCGAAGCTGCGCCCCACACCTCGCCGAAGGTCAGCCGCATCTCGCCATCGACGATGAACAGCTCGTCCTTCTTCTCGTTGCAGAAATGCGCGAAGTAATGCGCCACGCTGGGCGGCGCATTCTTGAACGCGGGCATGGTGACGCCGCGGCGGGTGACTTCGGTCAGCTCGAACATCTGACCGGGTTCGGTCACTGCCCTGGTGATCCGGTCGATATCCTTGTCGAGTTGTGTCGGCATGGGTTGTTTCGTGTCCTCTCCAAATCGGCACGCGGCCTCGTGCTCGAGGCTCGCGCATGAATGCGGCTCGACGCAGGCTTTCCCCAAATCCCCTGCTATGCCAAAAGCCGCCCCCGATGGGTCGCCGGACGCGGCCTTGGGCACACCTCTAAGGGGATAACCACTTGCTGTCACTACTGGCTGCATCGGGCGTTGCAGAGCCGATCTACTGGGAGAATCTGGGGCTGCGGCCCTATCTCTTCGAGATCGGCGGCTTCCAGCTGCGCTTCTACTCGCTCGCCTACCTGCTGGGCATCCTTTTCGGCTATTGGCACCTGTCGAAAATGATCAAGGCACCCGGTGCCCCGATGGCGCAGCGCCATGCGGACGATCTGTTCTTCTACTGCACGCTCGGGGTGATTCTCGGCGGGCGGCTCGGCTATGCGGCGTTCTACAAGCCCGAGCTGTTCGCAAGCGCCGATGTATTCAAGCTGTGGGAAGGCGGGATGAGCTTCCACGGCGGGGTTATCGGCGTGCTCGTCGCGATCACCTGGGTCGCCTGGCGGGGCGGGCTCAACTGGCTCCGCATTACCGATTATATCGCGGTCAACGTCCCGCTTGCCTACATGCTCGGGCGGCTGGCGAATTTCGTCAATGGCGAGCTTTACGGGCGCCCGGTCGAAGGCGGGTTCCCGCTGGCGATGATTTTTCCGACCGATCCGGACCAGCTGCCGCGGCACCCCAGCCAGCTTTACCAAGCCGGTTTCGAAGGCCTGCTGCTCGGCCTGTTGCTGCTGGCGATGTTCTGGAAGACGCCGGCGCGCTATCGCCCGGGCTTCCTCGTCGGCATCTTCACCATCGGCATGGGGCTGGGCCGGTTCCTGATGGAGTTCTTCCGCGAACCCGATGCGCATCTGGCGTATGTGGTGGTCGAAACCGGCCTTTCGCGTGGCCAGTGGCTGAGCCTGCCGATGATCGGTGTCGGGCTGGCAGTGCTGGCCTATGCGCTGCTGCGCCCCGCCATCGGTAGCGCCAAGGCTTCCCCGTCGACGCAGGCATGACCGATCTGGGCGAGCCCGCGCTGGCGGCGGTCTTCCGCCGCCTGATCGCCCAGCATGGGCCGATGCCTGTTGCGCGCTACATGGGCGAGAGCAATGCGCGCTATTACACCAGCCGCGACCCGCTCGGCGCGGCGGGCGATTTCATCACCGCGCCCGAGATCAGCCAGATGTTCGGTGAAATGGCGGGGCTGTGGCTGGCGGATATCTGGGCGCGGGCGGGTCGCCCGGCGGATGCGATCTATGTCGAGCTCGGCCCGGGCCGGGGGACGCTGGCCAAAGACGCGCTACGCGCGATGGCCAGTCAGGGACTGCGTCCCGAAGTACACCTCGTCGAAGGGTCCGCCGCCTTGCGCAAACTGCAGGGCAGTGCGCTCGCCGGCGCGCAGTTCCACGATTCGCTCGACAGCCTGCCCGACGATCGCCCGATCCTGCTGCTTGCCAATGAATTTCTCGATGCGCTGCCGGTCCGCCAGCTGGTGATGACCGCGAAAGGCTGGCGCGAACGCATGGTGGGGCTGGAGGAGGATCGATTCGCCTTCGTCGCCGGACCCAACCCGATGGACGAGGCAGTGCCCGAGGCGCAGCGCGCCGCAGTGGCCGAAACGGTGATCGAAACCTGCCCTGCCGCTGCCGCGCTGGTCCAGTCGCTCGCGCAGCGGCTCGATGTGCAGGGCGGCGCGGCGCTGTTCATCGATTATGGCCATTTGGCCCCGCGCCATGGCTCGACGTTGCAGGCAGTGCAGGCGCATGAGAAAGTCGATGTGTTCGCCGCGCCCGGCGAGATGGATCTCACCGCGCATGTCGATTTCGCCACGCTCGACAGGATCGCGCGGCGCGCAGGCGTGGCGAGTTCGCTGACCACGCAGGGCGCTTGGCTCAGCGCGATGGGCATCGGCCTACGCGCACAGGGGTTGGCGGCTGCCTCGCCCGAGCGTTCGCATGAAATTCAGGTCGCGCACGACCGGCTGGTTCAGCCGCAGGCCATGGGCGAATTGTTCAAATGCATGGCCCTGTCTGCCCGCGACTGGCCGCGCGGCGCAGGCTTTCCCGAAGGCCAGCGGAGGACATCGTCATCATGAAACGCTGGCTTGCGTGCGCCGCGATGGCGCTGATCGCCACGCCGCTGGCCGCCGCCGAACCGATCGAGGGCCGGTGGGTGACCGCAGACAAGGACGCGGTCGTGCAGATCGGCAATTGCGGGCGCAGCACTTGCGGCCGGATCGCCAAATTCCTCGTCACCCCGCCGCAGGGCGCCGACCAGCGCGACGTCAACAACCGCGATGCCGCCAAGCGTAGCCGCAAGCTGCTCGGCATGGCGATCCTCACCGGATTCACCAAAGACGAGGATGCGTGGCGCGGTGAAATCTACGATCCCAACAACGGCAAGACCTACCGTTCGATAGTGCGCCGCAGCGGCCCGGACCGGCTCGAGGTCAAGGGCTGCATCGGCCCCTTCTGCCAGACGCAGATCTGGCAGCGGGCGCGCTAGCCTACCGGCCGATCCGTTCGGCGAGGCGGTGCGCGGCCTCCTGAAACGACAGCTTGTCTTCGTCGCGATCGACAGAATAGTTGGCTTCGCGCATCGCCTCTACGCTGATTGCGCCAATCAGCGGCTCGAGCGCGGCGACAAGTGCGTCACCCGCCCCTGTCGCGGGCGCGAGCAGGATGATCGCATCGTAATTCGGGAAGGCACCTTCCGGGTCGTCGAGGATCACGAGGTCATCCGCCGCGATCCGCCCGTCCGAGGTGTAGGCGCCGATTACATCGGCCTCGCCCGAGATGAGCGCGTTGTACATGAAGGTGGGGGAGAAATTGCGCTGCGCTTCAAAGCGCAGGCCATAGGCCTCGCGCACCGCGATCCATTCGGGGCGTTCGAAAAACTCCGGATCGCCGCCGATGGTCATGCCCTGCGCGCGACCGGTGAGATCGCCGATACTGGCGAAACCGCCCGCCTCGGCCGCTGCGCGCGGCATGGCGAGGCCATAGGCATTCTCGAAGCCCAGCCTCCCCAGCACATGCGTACCGCTGGTGCGGGTTTCCCACGCGGCAATTTCGGCAAGCATGGTCTCGCGGTCGGGATTGTCGCTGCGTTCCATCTGGTTGGTCCAGATGGTGCCGGTGTAATCGACCAGCACATCGATCGCGCCGGTCGATACCGCTTGGTGCGCGACCGCAGAGCCCAGCCCGTCGCGGTATTCGACCGAGAACCCCTCCGCCTGGAGTCGTTGCCCGATCAGGCGGGCGAGGATGTATTGCTCGGAAAAGCCCTTGGCCCCGATAACGATGCGGTCGTCTCCGCGAGCGCCGAATTGAACGGAAAGCGCGGCCAGAACGCCTAGCAGGACCGCCGCCAGCCCGCCGAACGTCAGCATCCGGCGGCGTGTGGCGAGCCCTTTCTCGATCAGGCCCAGCAGCGCATCGGCGATCAGCGCCAGTCCCGCGCTGGCGATGCACCCCGCCAGCACCAGCACCCAGTTCTGCGTCTGCAATCCGGCGAAAATCGGATCGCCCAGGCTCGGCTGCCCTATGGTGGTGGCCAGCGTCGCCGCACCGATCGTCCATACCGACGCGGTACGGATGCCGGCCATGATGTAAGGCGCGGTCAGCGGGGCCTCGACCAGCCGCAGGCGCTGCCAGAAGGTCATTCCGACGCCATGCGCGGCCTCGATCACGCCCGGGTCGAGATTGACCTGCGCGGTGACTGCATTGCGCAGGATCGGCAGCAGCGCATACAGCGCCAGCGCCAGCAGCGCGGGGAGGAAACCCAACGTCGGCAGGCCTTCGCCGAACACCGCGCGCAGCGACAGCAGGATCGGGAAGAACAGCGCGAGCAGCGCTAGCGCGGGGATCGTCTGCACCAGGCTGGCAAAGCCCAGCGTGGCGCGCGCCACGCCCGGCGAGCGGCTGGCCCAGATCGCGAGCGGCAAGGCGACTGCGATCCCCAACGCAATCGCGGCGGCGGAGAGCAGTACATGCGCGGCCAGCTTGTCGCCCAATCCGAGCAGCGTGGTCCAGATCACGCTCACCGCGCCAGCTCCGCCAGCCGGTCGGCCTGCGCGCGCGGGACTGCGACGAGCCCCTGCGCGATCTGGCCGCCGGATCCCGCGAGCAGCGAATGCGGGGTTTCGTCGGCAACGACGATGCCGGCATCCATTACCAGCACGCGGTCGGCGAGCAGCAGGGCTTCGGCCATGTCGTGGGTCACCATCACCGTGGTCAGACGGAATTCGGCATGCAACGCGCGGACGCGGTCACCCAGCGCATCGCGTGTAACCGGATCGAGCGCGCCGAAGGGTTCGTCCATCAGGAGCAGCTGCGGCTCGTTGGCCAGCGCGCGCGCCACGCCGACCCGCTGGCGTTGTCCGCCCGACAATTCATCGGGCAGCCGGTCGGCCATTTCAGGCTCGAGATCGACCAGCTCGAGCAATTCGCCGATCCGCTCTGCGGCGAGCCGCTCGCCGACAAGGCGCGGCCCGATGGCGATGTTCTCGCCCACGGTCATATGCGGGAACAGCCCAACCGACTGGAACACATAGCCGATCTTGTGGCGCAGCGCGGCCAGTGGCAGGCTTTCGACATTATCGTCTTCGAACCGCACCTGTCCGGATGTCGGTTCGACCAGCCGGTTAACGGTCTTGAGCAGCGTCGATTTGCCCGAGCCCGAGGCGCCGACCAGCGCGACAAATTCACCCTGCGGGATCGTGAGCGAGACGCCCGCAACCGCTTCGGTCGCCTCGTAGCTCTTCCTGAGGTCGCGGAATTCGAGCAGCGGGGCGGGCGTGCCGGTCACGCGGGTGTGTCGTCCGTGTCCGTATCCGGCTCGGCGGGCGGTCGGTATTCGACGCGTTCGAGCTCGATCGAGACCCCGTCGTCATTCGTCGCTTTCATCGTCCCGCCCGACATCCGGCCAGGCTCCCAGCACCGCTCGACACCGGTTGCGGGCGTGGGAATGAAGCACAGGCGCTTGTCGCGCTCGACCGCGCTATAGCTCCAGCTTCCGGTCTGCCGCGGATCGCCGTTGCGCAGGTCGCGATAGGTCCCATCGGCATCGAGATAGGTGGTGTAGCGCGCACCGTCGGCCGCAACCGCGCGCCATGCGGTGGCGGCGAAGACTTCGGGTGCGGGCTCGCCCGATGGCGATACGACCTGTTGCGGCGTAAGCGCGGCGCTGTCGCCTTCGTCACTGGCCGGGGTACAGGCGGGGAGCGCCATTCCCAGCGCAAGGATTGTCAGACTTCGCATGGCAGGCGGGAAAGCACAGCCACGCCAAGCGTGCAAGGCGGGCGGCGGCTCAGGTTTCGATCGAACTGCGCGGAAAGACGATCCGGATATCGAGGCCGTCGTCCGAAAAGGTGCGCTCGAACGAACCGCCCAGCTGGCCTTCGACCGCCATTCTCAAAAGGCGCGAGCCGAACCCCTCATGCGCGTTTTCTTCGGGCGCGGTGGCGCTGTGTACGCTTTCTTCCCATACCACGCAGACATCGCCCTCGGCCTCGCCTTCGCATTCATCCTCCACGGTGACGGTCACATGCCCGTCGGCGCGCGACAGCGCACCGTATTTGGCCGAGTTGGTCGCCAGTTCGTGGAAAATGAGCGCCAACGGGGTCGCGGCGCGGGCACCGATCACGATTCCCGGACCGGTCACGCTGAAGCGTTTGTCGTCCGAGGTCCCGTATGGGGCGAGCAGATCGGCCAGCAGGCCCGACAGCGTGCCGCCCTGGTGCCCGTGGCCGGGCCGGACGTAATCATGCGCTGCGCCCAGCGCGCGGATGGTCTCGTTCAGCTCGGTGGCAAACTCGGCGATTTCGGGCTTCCCGCGCGACCGGATCGCGACCAGCCCCGATACCACCGCAAAGATGTTCTTGATTCGGTGCGACAGCTCGTTCGCCAGCAGGTCGCGCGCTTCGGACAGGCGGCGCTGGCGATCGACATCGATGACCGTGCCGAACCAGCGGTTCTGGCCCCCGCCCACCGGCGTCTGGACCGCACGGGCGAGCATCCAGCGATAATTGCCATCGGACAGCTTCAACCGCCATTCGAATTCGAACGGCTTGCCGCTATCGAGCGAGGCACGGAACGCGCCCGAGGCAGTGTCCCAGTCTTCCGGGTGAACCGTTGCGCGCCAGTCGGCCAGTGTCTTGGGCTCGGCGCGGCCGGTCATCTCGTCCCATTGCGCGTTGACGTAATCGAAATTGCCTGCGGCATCGGCGGACCAGGCGATCCCCGGCACGCTGTCGATCATGCGCTGGAGGTAGCTTTCGCGGACCGCGACCGCGGCCTGCGCGGTTTCGCCCATGCGCCGCTGCGAGATGCGGCGCATGACTGCCTTGCCGAGCACGCCCAGGGTCTCGCGCTGGAGCATGGTCAGCCCGTCCGGGCGCGGCACGGTATCGATGACACAGAGCGCACCCAGTGGAGCGCCTTCGACAGACACCAGCGGATGGCCGGCATAGAAGCGGATGTTGGGCTCATCGGTCACCAACGGGTTGTCGGCGAAGCGTTCGTCCTCGCGGGCATCGGCGACTACCATCGGCTCGGTGCCCAGCATGGCGTGCGCACAGAAACTGGTTGGACGCGGCGTTTCCCGCGCGTCGATCCCGACCCGGGTCAGGAACAGCTGGCGCCCCTCTTCGACCATGGTCACCATCGCCATCGGTGTGCCGCAGATCTTGGCGGCAAGATCGACGACTTCCTGCAGTTCGCGATCGTCGAGCATGGCTTCGGTGCCATGCGCGGCCAAAATCGCGAGGCGCCGGTCCTCGTCGCAATAGGCATCCGAGGGGGGCTCTCCCTCGGGCCACAGGATGTTGTCTTTACGGTACATAGGCAGACCCAAGCGCCTAGAAGCAAGCGACTATCGCGTAAAGTATTTACCAGTGGCAGGGGGTAAAGCCAGCCTATTCGGTTTGCCCCGTGCTGCGCGCTCGGCTATCGGCCCGCTCGCAGCCGAATTTTCGCGAGCCCCCAAGGAGAGAGCATGCGCGCGACCCCCGATTTCGATTTCCAGCTTGGCGAAAGCGCTGAGATGATCCGCGACAGCGTGGCCCGCTTCGCCGATGAACAGATTGCCCCGCTGGCCGAGCGGATCGACCGCGAGGACTGGTTCCCGCGCGACGAGCTGTGGCGGCAGATGGGCGAACTGGGTTTGCACGGCATTACCGTGAGCGAAGAAGATGGCGGGCTCGGCCTCGGCTATCTCGAACACGTTATCGCGGTCGAGGAAGTCAGCCGCGCCAGCGCCTCGCTTGGCCTCAGCTACGGCGCACACTCCAACCTGTGCGTCAACCAGATCCGCCGCTGGGGCAATGACGAACAGAAAGCCAAATATCTCGCCCCGCTGGTCAGCGGCGAACATGTCGGCAGCCTCGCCATGTCCGAAGTCTCGGCGGGTTCGGACGTCGTGTCGATGAAGCTGAAGGCCGTGGCGGTCGATGGCGGTTTCCGCCTCAACGGCACCAAGTTCTGGATCACCAATGCGCCCTATGCCGATACGCTGGTGGTCTATGCCAAGACCGATGGGAGCGCAGGATCGCGCGGGATCACCGCTTTCCTGATCGAGAAGGACGATGCGGGTTTCTCGATCGGCCAGAAGATCGAAAAGGTCGGCATGCGTGGCAGCCCGACCGCCGAACTGGTGTTCGACGATTGCTTCGTGCCCGAAGATCGCGTGATGGGGCCGCTGAACGGCGGCGTCGGCGTGCTGATGAGCGGGCTCGATTACGAACGCGTGGTGCTTGCCGGGCTCCAGCTCGGGATCATGCAGGCGTGTCTCGACACGGTCATTCCCTATCTGCGCGAGCGAACCCAGTTCGGCAAACCGATCGGCAGCTTCCAGCTGATGCAGGCCAAGGTGGCGGATATGTATGTCGCGCTGCAATCGGCGCGCGCCTATACCTATGCGGTGGCCAAGAGCTGTGACAGCGGCCACACCACCCGCTTCGACGCGGCGGGCGCGATCTTGCTGGCATCGGAAAATGCGTTCCGGGTGGCGGCGGAGAGCGTGCAGGCACTGGGCGGCGCGGGCTACACGCTCGACTGGCCGGTGGAACGCTACATGCGCGATGCCAAGCTGCTCGACATCGGCGCAGGCACCAACGAGATCCGCCGCATGCTGATCGGCCGCGAACTGATCGGGGCGGCGGGGTGAGCGCCGACGAAGATTACGTCTACGACGAGGAGAGCGGCGAGTGGATGCCCGCCTCCGAACTCGCGGAGAAGCAGGCTGCCGCGAACCGCGTGGAAGTGCGCGACGCGGTTGGCAATCTGCTGGCCGATGGCGACCAGGTGACGCTGATCAAGGATCTGGACGTCAAGGGCGCGGGCCAGACGCTCAAGCAGGGTACGCTGATCAAATCGATCCGCCTGACCGGCGACCCCCAGGAAATCGACTGCAAATATCCCGGCATCAAGGGCCTCGTCCTGCGTGCCGAGTTTGTGAAGAAGCGCTAAGGCCAGACGAATGACCGCACCCGTTCTAACCTCGACGCTCGACCGCGAGGCACCCGATGCAAAGGCTCGTTTCGCGCATAACAGGGGTCTTGCCGAGGAATTGCGTTCGACCGTCGCCGCGGCCGCGCTTGGCGGGTCGGAAGGCAGCCGCGAGCGGCATGTCGGGCGCGGCAAGCTGCTCCCGCGTGAGCGCGTGGAGCGGCTGCTCGATCCGGGCAGCCCCTTTCTCGAAATCGGGCAGCTGGCCGCGAACGGCATGTACGAAGGCGACATCAATGGCGCTTCGCTGATCGCGGGAATCGGTCGCGTGTCGGGCCGCCAGGTGATGATCGTGTGCAACGATGCCACCGTGAAGGGCGGCACCTATTACCCGATGACGGTCAAGAAGCACCTCCGCGCGCAGGAAATCGCGCAGGAAAACCGCCTGCCGTGTATCTATCTGGTCGACAGCGGCGGGGCGAACTTGCCGCATCAGGCCGAGGTGTTCCCCGACCGCGATCACTTTGGCCGCATTTTCTTCAACCAGGCGAACATGTCCGCGCTGGGCATTCCGCAGATCGCTTGCGTCATGGGTAGCTGCACGGCTGGCGGGGCCTATGTCCCCGCTATGAGCGACGAAACCGTGATCGTGCGCAACCAGGGCACGATCTTCCTTGCCGGGCCGCCGCTGGTGAAGGCCGCCACGGGCGAGGAAATCAGTGCCGAGGATCTAGGTGGCGGCGATCTCCATGCGCGGAAATCGGGCGTGGTCGATCATTTGGCCGAAAATGACGAGCATGCGCTGACCATCGTGCGCGATATCGTGAGCCATTTGGGCGACAATCACGCTGCAGCGCAGGCCATCGCGACAAAGGATCCGCGCGCGCCGAAATTCGATGCCGAGGACCTTTACGCACTGGTGCCTGACGATGTCCGCGCGCCCTATGACGTGCACGAGGTCATCGCCCGGCTGGTCGACGGCAGCGAATTTCACGAATTCAAGCAGCACTACGGCAGCACGCTGGTATGCGGCTTCGCGCGTATCTGGGGTATGCCGGTGGCGATCCTCGCCAACAATGGCGTGCTGTTTTCCGAAAGCGCGCAGAAGGGCGCGCATTTCATCGAGCTCGCCTGCCAGAGGCGCATCCCGCTGCTGTTCCTGCAGAATATTTCGGGCTTCATGGTTGGGGGCAAGTACGAGGCCGAAGGCATTGCCAAACACGGCGCCAAGCTCGTCACCGCGGTCGCCACCGCCAGTGTGCCCAAGCTCACCGTGGTCATCGGCGGCAGTTTCGGTGCGGGGAACTACGGCATGTGCGGACGCGCCTATTCCCCGCGTTTCCTGTTCACCTGGCCCAATGCGCGGATCAGCGTGATGGGCGGCGAACAGGCCGCCTCGGTGCTCGCCACCGTCCACCGGGATGCCGATAGCTGGACGCCTGAACAGGCCGAGGAATTCAAAGCCCCGATCCGCCAGAAATACGAGGATGAGGGTAATCCCTATTACGCGACCGCGCGGCTATGGGACGACGGGGTGATCGACCCCGCGCAGACACGCGACGTGCTCGGTCTGGCGCTTGCCGCGACGCTCGAAGCGCCGATCCCCGAGCATCCGCAATTCGGTGTGTTCCGGATGTAAGCGGCGGGAAAACCGCTGCATCCCTCTCGCTTTCCCTCGCGTAGCTGTTAGGCCGGATCACCGGGGAGAGTGAAGTGTCGTTAGCCAGGCCGCGCCGCAAGCGTTCGATCCTGTCGCGTATCGTGCGGCGGACCATCTTGGCGATCTATCGCTGGCGCGGGTGGACGCTCGATGGGCACCTACCGGACATCCCGAAATTCGTTATCGCCGGCGCCCCGCATACGTCCAATTGGGATTTCGTCTTCTTCACCGGCGCTACCGCCGCAGAGGGGATCGAGCCCGCCTTCATGGGCAAGCACACGCTGTTCAAGGGCGTGATGCGCAACTTCATGCTCGATATGGGCGGTATCCCGATCGACCGGACCAAGCGCGCCAATGTAGTCGATCAGGTCGCGGAAGAGTTCGAGCGCCGGGACCGGCTCGCGCTGGTGATCGCGGCGGAGGGCACGCGCAGTTCCCGGGGCGAATGGAAATCGGGATTTTACAATATCGCCCGCGCCGCCAATGTGCCGATCGTCCCCACCTGGGTGTGCAACACGCGCCGGATCGTCGGCTTCGGGCCGGCGATCATCCCGAGTGCAAATTACGGCGAGACACTACTGGAAATTGCGCGTTTCATGCGCAGCAAATTGCCCGAATTCGAACGCTTCAAGGTGCTCGAACGCCAGGCTTTGCAACTGATCGAGGAGACCGGGACATGATTGTCGAAGCGCTGCTGGCCAATGCGGCGATCCTGCTCGGCATGGCGATCCTCCTGTGGGTGGTCGCGGTGCAGATCGACGATGTCAGTTTCGTCGATGCCTATTGGGGCGGCGGCATGGCCCTAATGGCGTTCGTCAGCTGGCTGCGGCTGTACGAACCCGGCCCGCTCGCCACGCTGCTGACGGCGATGGCGGTGATCTGGGGCCTGCGGCTGTGTATCCATCTGCTGCTACGCTGGCGGCGCGAGGGCGAGGACAAGCGCTATGCCCGCATTCTCGCGAAGGACCGCGCGAATGGGCGTTTCGCGCTGGCCGCGCTGACCAAGGTGTTTTTGGGTCAGTCGGTGCTGCTGTTCATCGTATCCAGCCCCGCGCAATACGGCATTCTCGAGGCCAATTGGATGGTGCCGATCAGCGGGCTGGCGCTGGTCGGGCTGGCGCTATGGACGGTGGGCATCGTGTTCGAATGGGTCGGCGACTGGCAACTCGCCCGGTTCAAGGCCGATCCCGCGAATGCGGGCAAGGTGATGGACCGCGGCTTGTGGCGCTATACCCGTCACCCCAATTACTTCGGCGACGCCTGCGTCTGGTGGGGCATCTGGATCGCTGCCGCATCGGCCGGCTGGTGGGTCGCCGCCGCGACGGTGATCGGGCCGCTGTTCCTGACCTTTACGCTGACCAGGTGGTCGGGTGGTCCGCTGCTCGAGCGGGGCATGAAAAACTCGCGTCCCGGCTATGCCGATTACAAGGCGCGGACCTCTGCTTTCTTCCCGCTCCCACCCAAGAAATCGCCGGGCTGATTCCGCAGGGGGTTTAACCCGCGCCCCTGCGCCCCTATTTGCGGCGCAGTACGAGAGGGGAGCGCGCGGGCGTGAGCGAGAACGAAATCGACGAATTGCGCAGCCGCTTCGCGCGCGAGGCGATGGCGTTGATGGAACGCACCGGCGAAGAAGTGTCACGGGCGCGGCTGGCTGCCGAACTCGGCGTCGCGCGGGCGCGGGTTGACGCGGTCTTTCCCGAAGATGGCGATCTGTTCGACGCGATTACCGCCGAATGGTTCGCGCCCAAGCTGCGGGTGATGGACGAGGTCATGGCCTCCGACCTGCCGCCGCCACGCAAGATGTACGAATTTTTCGCCCGCCGGTTCATTCTGTTGCGGCAGAACTTCCGCGACGATCCGGCGACTTTCAACCTCTATGTCGAGATGGGCGAGCGCTATTTCGACTACGCCCGTAGCTATATCGACCTGGGTGACCACTATCTGTGCGAACTGATCGCCGAAGCGCAGGCTGAGGGATACCTCGAGGGGCTCGAGGTCGATACTGCGATGTCGATCATCAACCAGATGGTGAACTGCTATTTGCAGCCCTACATGATCGCCATGATCGACGACCGGCTGACCGAAGAGAAGCTGGCCCTGATCGTGGGGGCGATCTTCGGTGGTCTCGATGCCAAGGATGGCGGCGCGCGCGGAACGAACGACATCCGCGCAGCGTAATCAGGCCGCTTCGTTCGGCTCCGTTGGGACGACCGCGGGTTCGCGCTGTTCGGCAAAGATGCCCCAGGCGGCGAGGAACAGGCCGCAGATCAGCGGGCCGACCACGATCCCCGACAGGCCCATGAGCGCGATGCCGCCAAGCGTCGTCACGAGGATCAGCCAGTCGGGAATACCGGTATCACGTCCCACCAGGATCGGGCGCAGAACATTGTCCGCCATCCCGATCAGCGCAACGCCCGAGATGATCACCGCCACACCCTGCCACAGCGCCCCGGTGGCAAGCAGGTAGATCGCGGCGGGCGCCCAGACGATCGCCGGGCCAAGCGCGGGCAATAGCGAGGCGATCGCCATGATCACGCCGAGCAGCAGCACCGAGGGAAGGCCGACGATCCAGAAAGTCAGCGCTCCCAGCGCGCCCTGCACCAGACCGACCACGACCGAGCCCTTGATCGTCGCGCGCACAATGGTGAGGAAGCGTTCGGCCAGCCGGTTGGCGACCTGCCGCTCCATCGGCAGCGCAGCGATGATCGCCGCGCCGATTGTGCGTCCATCGCGCAGCAGGAAAAAGCCAACATAGAGCGCGATCCCGAAGCCGAGCACGAAACCGAATACGCTGCCGCCGAGCGCTATCGCCTGCGTCGCGATCAAACCGAGGCTGGCCTGCACGAACGCGGTCGCGCGTTGCTGGATCGCGCCGAGATCGCCGAACCCGGCATTGGCGAGCGAGGCCTGGATATTGGCGGGCAGTGCCGCGAAGACCTGTTCGAAATACATCGCGACATCGATGTCGCCTTGCTGGAAGGCGACGAAGACACCCGCCGCCTCATTGACCACTTCGCTGCCGATCCACAGCGCGGGCAGGACCACTGCGAACAGGATCACCACCATGCTGGCGAGCGCGGCCTGGCTTTCCTTTTCGGGGCGCCGTGCGAGGAACCAGCGATAGAGCGGCTCGAACATGATCGCGCCCAACATCGCCCACAGCAGTGGGCGCGCGAAGGGCAGCACCACGGCGAGCAGTGCTGCCGAAACCAGCGCGAGGAAAAGCAGGAACCCGCCCCGCTCGACCGGTCTGACTATGGCCCTCCCCTCCATTCGGTCAGACGTCCAGATTGGCCACGTTGAGCGCGTTGTTCTGGATGAATTCGCGGCGCGGTTCGACCACGTCGCCCATCAGGCGGGTGAAGATCTCGTCAGTGACGTCGGCATCCTCGACCTTGACCTGCAGCAATGCGCGATTGTCCGGATCGAGTGTGGTCTCCCACAGCTGCTCGGCATTCATTTCGCCCAGACCCTTGTAGCGCTGGATCTTCTGGCCCTTGCGCCCGGCCGCCATGACCGTCTCGAGGAGCTGGGTCGGCAGGGTGATCGCATCATCGGCGAGGATCGGTGCGTCCTCTTCGACATCGCTGCTGTCGACCTCTTCCGCCGGCTCCGCGGCACCGCTGCGGACCAGCCGTACGGGCGAGGTGTAGACGTCGGCGAAGTCCTGCGCGATGCGGTGAAGCTTGCGGGCCTCGGCGCTGTCGAGGAAGGCCGGGTCGATCTCGTGAACGTCGGTCACCCCGCGCCAGATGCGGTTGAGGCGGACTTTGCCGTCTTCGCCGACTGCGCCGCTCCAGCGCGCTTCGGGATCGCCCATCTGCAGATGCGCGGCGGCCCGTTCGAGCGCCGAGGGCCGGTCGCCCTGGGGCTCGAACGCGCCCGCCAGTGCCATCGCCTCGATCAAGTCGGTCTTGTACTTGCGCGGGACGAAGCCGAGCAGATTGCGCATCCGCAAACCGTGGTCGACCAGCGCTTCGAGTTCGCCGCCGCCATGCGTCGAACCGCCCTGCGATTCGAGCATGCGTCCATCGAGGCCCTGCGCGATCAGATAGCGGTCATAGGCAGCCTGATCCTTGAGATAGACTTCGCTCTTGCCGCGCGCGACCTTGTACAGCGGCGGCTGCGCGATGAAGAGGTGCCCGGCCTTGACGATTTCGGGCATCTGGCGGTGGAAGAAGGTCAGCAACAGCGTGCGGATATGCGCGCCGTCGACGTCGGCGTCGGTCATGATCACGATCTTGTGATAGCGCAGCTTCTCGAGATCGAATTCATCGCGCAGGCCGGTACCCATTGCCTGGATCAGCGTGCCCACTTCCTTCGACGAGATGATCCGGTCGAAGCGTGCGCGCTCGACATTGAGGATCTTGCCCTTGAGCGGCAGGATCGCCTGCGTCTTGCGATCGCGGCCTTGCTTGGCGCTGCCCCCTGCCGAATCACCCTCGACCAGGAAGAGCTCGCAATTCGCAGGGTTGCGATCCTGGCAGTCGGCCAGCTTGCCTGGCAGCGAGGCGATGCTCATCGCGCCCTTGCGGCTCATTTCACGCGCGCGGCGGGCCGCTTCGCGTGCGGCGGCGGCGTCGATCACCTTCTGGATGATCGCCTTGGCTTCGGCCGGGTTTTCCTCCAGCCATTCGCCCATCTTCTCGCCCATCAGGCTTTCGAGCGGCGAACGCACTTCGGAACTGACCAGCTTGTCCTTGGTCTGCGACGAGAACTTGGGGTCGGGCAGCTTGACCGAAACGATCGCGGTCAGGCCTTCGCGCATGTCCTCGCCCGAAAGCGAGACCTTTTCCTTTTTCAGCATTCCGCTGGCGCTGGCGTAATTGTTCAGCGTGCGCGTCAGTGCCGTGCGGAACGCGGCAAGATGCGTACCGCCATCGCGCTGCGGGATGTTGTTGGTGAAGGTGAGGACGTTCTCGTAATAGCTGTCGTTCCACTCGAGCGAGACGTCGATCGCGATACCGTCCTTTTCCGCGCTCACCGCGATCGGTTCGGCAACCAGCGGCTGCTTGTTGCGGTCGAGATATTTGACGAAGGCCGCGATGCCCCCCTCGTAGAACAGGTCGTGTTCCTTCGCTTCCTCGTGGCGCTTGTCGCGCAGCAGGATCCGCACGCCCGAATTGAGGAAGGCGAGCTCGCGGTAGCGGTGCTCGAGCTTTTCGAAATCGAACTCGATGACGTTCTTGAAGGTATTTTCGGACGCCTTGAAGGTTACGCGGGTGCCCTTCTTGAAGCCGTCCTCGTCGGGGTTCTGCTCGACTCGCGGGGCATCGCCCACGACGCGCAGGCTTTCGACCGCATCGCCGTGCTCGAAGCGCATCCAGTGCTCCTTGCCATCGCGCCAGATGGTCAATTCGAGCCATTCGGACAGCGCGTTGACCACCGAGACGCCGACGCCGTGCAACCCGCCCGAAACCTTGTAGGCATTGTCGTCGCTGGTGTTTTCGAACTTTCCGCCGGCGTGAAGCTGGGTCATGATGACCTCGGCCGCCGACACGCCTTCGCCCTTGTGCATATCGACCGGGATGCCGCGGCCGTTGTCTTCTACCGAGACCGAGCCATCGGGGTTGAGTTCGATCAGGACGAGGTCGCAATGCCCCGCCAGCGCCTCGTCGATGGCATTGTCCGAGACCTCGAACACCATGTGGTGAAGGCCCGATCCGTCGTCGGTATCGCCAATATACATGCCGGGCCGTTTGCGGACCGCGTCGAGGCCCTTGAGGACCTTGATCGAATCTGCGCCATAACCGGGTTTCTTCGGCGCTTCGGCGCCCGTGTTTTCAGGGGTTTCGTCCATAGTGAGCATATAGGCGTTCGAGGGGAGATTTCCAAAGTTTCGCGGGCGATTTTACCCACAGATTGCAGCCGGCCCGGTTTCGGCTGCAACCGGTTGCTTTCGTGGCCTGAAAAGCCCATTTCGAGGGCCATGCTTTCGGTGCTCGACATCTTCCGGATCGGGATCGGTCCCTCCTCCTCGCACACGGTCGGACCGATGCGGATCGCACGGACCTTCGTGCGCGCACTGGCGAAGTCGGGCAAGCTCGACAGGACGGCGCGTGTCACGGTGGAATTGCAGGGTTCGCTAGCACTGACCGGTGTCGGACACGGCACGGTCGATGCGAGCATCCTCGGCCTGATCGGCTTCGCGCCCGACACCACCTGTCCCGACGACGCTGCGGCTGCACTCGAGCGGGTGCGCGAGGATCGGCGGCTGGTGCTGGCGGGCAAACGCGAAATCGCCTTCGATCCGGCGGCGGATATCGATCTTGCCGGGCATATCATTCCCGACTTGCATCCCAACGGGATGAAGCTGGCGGCCTTCGATGCCGCTGGGGAGCGGTTGTCCCAGCGGACCTATTATTCGACAGGGGGCGGGTTCGTCGCCTCCGAGGCGCAATTGCAGCGCAAGCCCAAGGATGACCGGATCAACACCGGCACGCGGGTGCCGCATGATTTCGGTTCGGCGGAGGAGCTGCTCGCCGCCTGCGCCCAGACCGGCCTGTCGATCGCCGACCTGATCCTTGCCAATGAAGACAGCTTCCGCCCGCGCGAGAAAACGCTCGCGGGGATCGACCGCGTCGCCAGCGCGATGGACCAGTGCATCGATCGCGGCCTGCACCAGCGCGGCATCCTGCCCGGCGGGCTCAAGGTGGCGCGGCGCGCGCCCGATCTGTGGGACAAGCTGTCCGCCAATCCGCAATCGAACGAGCGCGAGCAATTGTTCGACTGGCTCAATTGCTATGCGATGGCGGTCAACGAGGAGAACGCCGCCGGGGGCCGCGTTGTAACCGCGCCGACCAACGGTGCTGCTGGGATCATCCCTGCCGTAATCCGCTTCTACTGCACGACAACCGGCGACGGCCCGTGCCGTGACAGCCGCCGTACCTTCCTGCTGACCGCCGGCGCGATCGGCCTGCTCTATAAGCAACGTGCGAGCATTTCGGGCGCGGAAATGGGGTGCCAGGGCGAAGTGGGCGTGGCCTGTTCTATGGCCGCCGGCGGACTGGCGGCGCTGTGGGGCGCCTCGCCCGCGCAGGTTGCCTGCGCTGCGGAGATCGGGATGGAGCACAATCTCGGCCTGACCTGCGACCCGGTCGGCGGGCTGGTCCAGGTGCCCTGTATCGAACGCAACGCGATCGGCGCGGTCAAGGCGGTCAATGCTGCGCGGCTCGCGCTACACCGGACCGAGGCGGAGACCTGCGTCAGCCTCGACCAGGTGATCGAGACGATGCGGCAGACCGGCCTCGACATGTCCTCGAAATACAAGGAAACGAGCCAGGGCGGTCTCGCGGTCAATGTGATCGAATGCTGATGCTGCTCGTCGTAGTGCTGGTGGTCTCGGGCGCTTTGGTCGCCGGGGCAGCATGGGGCATCTACGGCAAGCTCCCCAACCGGGTCGAAGGGTTCCTCGTCGCGCTGGCTGGTGGTGCCCTGCTGCTTTCGGTAACGAGCGAGCTGATCGAGCCCTCGATCGCCAAGAGCAGCGTGTTCCACGCCATGCTCGGCGTCGGGGCGGGGGCGATCGTCTTTGCCGTGGCGGACTATCTGATCGACGAGAAATGGGGCTCGAACCGCGGCGGCGGCCTGCTGGCGGCGATCACGCTCGACGGCATCCCGGAAAACCTTGCGCTGGGTGTCGCGCTGATCGGCGCGGGCGGGATGGAAGTTGCCGCGCTCGCGGGATCGATCTTGCTGTCCAACCTGCCGGAAGCCGCGGGCGGCGCGCGCGCCATGACCGCCGACGGGCGCTCCAAGGGCTCCGTGATGCTGCTCTGGATCGGCACCGCGGCGCTGCTCGCGCTCGCCGCAATCGTCGGCAATCTCGCGCTGGCCGGGGTCGGCGAGGGCACGCTGGCGGTGATCCGCTGCTTTGCCGCCGGGGCAGTGGTCGCGAGCCTTGCGACCGAAGTCTTCCCGCGGGCTTTCCGCGAGGATCGCCACTGGGCGGGCATCGCCACTGCGCTGGGCGTCATTCTCGCCTTTTCACTCGGCAACCTCGCTGGCGGCTAGACAGCGCCGCGTGCCGCGATAGGGTGCGCCGCATGGGAGAGACACAAAAAGCAGCGCTGACCGAAACTTTCGGCAGCTTTCCGCATATCATCGCCGCCAATGCCGCCGCACTGGATAGCCAGATCGCGATGCGCGACGACGAGGACGAGCTGAGCTGGGCCGAGCTGGGCGACCGGGTCGAACGGATCGCCGCGCGGCTGGTCGCGGACGGGCTGGAGCGGGGGCAGGCAGTGGCGATCCTCGGCTATTCCTCGATTCCCTATGCGCTCGTCTTTCTCGCCGCGGTGCGCGCGGGCGGGGTTGCCGCGCCGCTGACCACCAGCGCCAGTCCCGGCCAATTGGCGGGCATGGCGCGCGATTCGGGCGCGCAGCATATTTTCATCGACCGCGCGAAGTTGGCCGAACTGGGCGAGGATTGCTTCCCGGACATGACGCGGATCGTGCTCGACGAGGAGCTCGCCGGGTGGATGGCACCCGAAGGCACGCAGGCGCCCGCGTTCGAGCCGCAGCCGAGTGATCCGTTCAATATAATCTATTCCTCTGGCACGACGGGCGTCCCCAAGGGCATCGTTCATTCACACCAGATGCGCTGGCGGCAATTTGCCAGCACGGCATCGAGCTGGCTGGAAAGCGGCCTGCCCGTCCGCACGCTCGCCTCGACCCCGCTTTATTCGAACACCACCATGGTCGCCTTCCTGCCGCCGCTGCTGGCGGGTGGGACGGTGCGCGTGATGCGCAAGTTCGATGCCCTGCGCTGGCTCGAATATGCGCAGGCGGACCGCGCTACGGCGACCATGCTGGTCCCGGTCCAGTACCGGCGGTTGATGGAGGAGCCCCGGTTCGACGAATTCGACCTGTCCGCCATGCAGCTGAAATATTGCACCTCCGCGCCCTTCCCCGCGGAATTGAAGCGCGAGGTGCTGGCGCGGATGCCGGGTGCGCTGATCGAGATCTATTCGATGACCGAAGGCGGGGTCGTCTGCCTGCTCGAAGCGCACAAGTTTCCCGACAAGTTGCATACGGTGGGCCGGCCCGCGCCGGGCAGCGAGCTCAAGGTGCTCGACGATGCGGACCAGCCGGTCGCGCCGGGGACGCCGGGCAATCTCATCGGACGCAGCCAGACGATGATGGCGGGGTACAAGAACCAGCCCGACAAGACGCGCGAAGGGTATTGGACCGACCCGGAGACGGGCGAGGTGTGGCAGCGCATGGGCGATATCGGCCGTGTCGATGCCGACGGCTTTGTCGAACTGGTCGGCCGCGCGAAGGACATGATCATTTCGGGCGGCTTCAACATCTTCCCGGTCGATCTCGAGGATGAATTGTCCAAGGAAGCCGATGTGGTCGAGGCCGCGGTGATCGGCGTGCCCAGCGCGCGCTGGGGCGAAACTCCCGTGGGGTTCGTGACGCTGGCGCAGGGCGCGCGCGATTGCGAAGCGATTCGCGAAGCGGTCAATGCGCGGCTGGGCAAGACCCAGCGGCTGGCGCAGCTCCATAGGATCGCGGATATGCCGCGCAGCCATATCGGCAAGCTGCTCAAGACCGATCTGCGCGACGAGGCCGGTCGGCGCGGCCTGCCCGACTGAGCGGGCGGGCGGCGCAGCGCTTCGAGACGCGGCGCCGACTTCTTGGGGGGAGGGAGAGGAATGTCGGCGGCCGCGTCTCTACTCGCTGCCATATCGCCTCGCCGGTGCGGAGGGCCGAGGGCCGGCCGCCGTGGCGAGGAAGGCCAGAAACGCGGCTGCTTGGGGGGCCGACGCTTCTGTAAATCGTCCGGGACGGGAGTGTCAGGGTTCACCGTCCGGCTGTGAGGCGTGTAATAATCTTACTCGCCCGCGAACGAAAGTGAGAAAACTTTGAAAGATGTTGCGATTTGCGCAACCAAGCTTTCGCCGCCACCTACCGCTGCGGCCCAAAACGAACGGTGCCGCCAGGACCGAGGTCGTGGCGGCACCGCAATATCCTGCAATCGCGCATGCAGGAGAGTGGCTTAGCGGACCTGTGCCAGCTTTGCCGAGGTCTTCAGCGTGATCATCTTACGCGCCGATGCGACCAGCGAAGCCTTGCAGCGACGATCGTAGGAGAAAGCGTTGACCGACAGCGCGTCGGGGTGGGTGCAGGCGGCTTCGGCGGCATCCGCAACGCGCTCGCGCAGGACGTCGACCTGGTCGGGATCGCGCAGGTCGATGTCGTTGAATTCGACTTCGATGCTGACTTCGCTGCGTTCGGCCTGAGCCGGGGTGTGGATGAGTGCGGCAACGACGAGGCTGGCGAGAAACTGGCGGTACTTCATGAGCGTCTCCTGGGGTAGAGGTTAGCGCTCTTCAGACATCCTCGGCCTTGTTCTTGATCGCGATTGTGCATTGCAGCATGAGTGTTCGCAAGTGCAAAATACGCGACAATAGGTTGTAAGCGATGCATCTTCGCCGCGGGGCGCGGGATATGACCGGCAGCAGCGCTGCGAATGCTGGACAGGCGATGCGCGCTGCCCTTATCGGGACCCATGCAGCCCGAACACCTCCCCGATTCCATCCTGATCGTCGATTTCGGTAGCCAGGTTACCCAGCTCATCGCGCGCCGCGTGCGCGAAGCCGGGGTCTATTCCGAGATCGCCCCCTTCACCCAGGCGGAGGAGGCGTTCCACCGGCTCCAGCCCAAGGGCATCATCCTGTCGGGCTCGCCCGCCAGCGTCTGCGACGAGGGCAGCCCGCGCGCGCCGCAGGTGCTGTTCGACAGCGGCCTGCCGATCCTCGGCATCTGTTATGGCCAGCAGGTGATGACCGAGCAGCTCGGCGGCGAGGTTCGTCCGGGGCATGAAACCGGCGAAGGCGGCGAATTCGGCCGCGCCTATCTCACCGTGTCGGAAGAGTGCGCGCTATTCGACGGGCTATGGCAGACCGGCGAGCGCCACCAGGTGTGGATGAGCCACGGCGACAAGGTCACCCGCTTCGCCCCCGGTTTCGGCATCGTCGCCACAAGCGACGGCGCGCCCTTCGCGGTCATCGCCGACGAGAAGCGCCAGTATTACGGCACGCAATTCCACCCCGAAGTGGTCCACACGCCCGATGGCGGCAAGCTGCTGGCAAATTTCGTGCGCCATGTCTGCGGGCTCGCGGGCGACTGGACCATGGCCGAGTTTCGCCGCACCAAGATCGAGGAAATCCGCGCACAGGTGGGTGACGGCAAGGTCATCTGCGGTCTTTCGGGCGGAGTCGATTCGGCGGTTGCCGCAGTGCTCATCCACGAAGCGATCGGCGACCAGCTGACCTGTGTCTTTGTCGATCACGGCCTGATGCGGATGAACGAGGCCGAGCAGGTCGTCACCCTGTTCCGCGACCACTACAACATCCCGCTGGTGCATGTGAACGCCGAGGAAATGTTCCTCGCGGGCCTTGCAGGCCAGACCGACCCCGAAAAGAAGCGCAAGTTCATCGGCGGCGCCTTCATCGACCTGTTCGAGGCCGAGGCTGCCAAGATCGGCGGCGCCGATTTCCTCGCGCAAGGGACGCTGTATCCCGATGTGATCGAAAGCGTCAGCTTCACCGGCGGGCCATCGGTCACGATTAAGAGCCACCACAATGTCGGCGGCCTGCCCGAGCGGATGAACATGAAGCTGGTCGAGCCCTTGCGCGAACTGTTCAAGGACGAGGTCCGCGAACTGGGCCGCGAGCTGGGCCTGCCCGAAATCTTCGTTGGCCGCCATCCCTTCCCCGGGCCGGGCCTCGCGATCCGTATTCCGGGCGAGGTCACCAAGGAGCGCTGCGACATCCTGCGCAAGGCC
The DNA here is from genome assembly GCF_025736935.1 of Qipengyuania sp. SS22. Classification (NCBI taxonomy): domain Bacteria; kingdom Pseudomonadati; phylum Pseudomonadota; class Alphaproteobacteria; order Sphingomonadales; family Erythrobacteraceae; genus Qipengyuania; species Qipengyuania sp. SS22. The sequence continues at coordinate 2,408,901 of NZ_CP107048.1, forward strand.
GATGCCGTCTATCTCGAGGAGATCCGCAATGCGGGGCTCTACGATGCGATCTGGCAGGCGTTTGTGGTGCTGCTGCCGGTCAAGACGGTCGGCGTGATGGGCGACGGGCGTACCTATGACAGCGTCTGCGGCCTGCGCGCGGTGACCAGCACCGATGGCATGACCGCCGATGTCTATCCTTTTGACAGTTCCTTCCTCAGCCGCGTTGCGACCCGCATCATCAACGAGGTGCAGGGCATCAACCGGGTGGTCTACGATTACACATCGAAGCCCCCCGGCACGATCGAGTGGGAATAGACGCGAGCAAACCGCGCGGGGCAGCCGCGGCTGCACGCCCGTTCGGGCTCGCGACGGTTCTCGTCCTCGCCAGCCTCGCGGTGCTGGCCTTTGCCGGCAATTCGCTCATCGCGCGTTATGCGCTCGCCGGAGGGGGGATCACGCCGATCGCCTTTTCGGTGGTCCGGCTGGCAGCCGGCGCGATCGTACTTGCGCCGCTGCTGCTGGGGCGCGGCGGGACATGGAATTTCGGGGCGGGGCTCAGCCTGTTCGCCTATGTCGCGATGTTTTCCTGGGCCTATGTCGAACTGCCCGCTGCAACCGGCGCGCTGATCCTGTTTGCCGTCGTCCAGGCGACTATTTTGCTCGCCGGCATAGTCCGCGGCGAACGGGTCGGCTGGCTCGGGTGGACGGGCCTCGTGCTCTCGCTCTCGGGTCTGGCGGTGCTGCTGGTTCCGCAAGTGCAGGGCGGACGACTGTTGCCGTCGGCATTCATGGCGACCGCCGGGATTGCGTGGGGCGCCTATACGATGATCGGGCGGGCGTCCGCCGGGGCGGGCAGCTATACGGCGCGCAGCTTTGCCATCGGCGCAGTGCTGGCGCTGCCATTGCTAGCCTTCGACATGACGGTGCCCGAAACCCGCGGGCTGCTGCTCGCGATCCTCTCGGGTGCGGTTACCTCGGGGCTTGGCTATGTCATCTGGAACCGCGTTTCCCCATCGCTGGGGCTGGCGACGTTGGCGACCGTCCAGCTGGCCACGCCATTGGTCGCGGCGCTGGGCGGCATCGCCTTGCTCGATGAGCTGGTGACCAACGAGCTGATCGTGGCGGGGGTGCTGATCGTGACCGGCATCGGCCTGACACTGCGGCGCTGACGCGATGCTGCCGCTGGGTCCCGATCCGCGCACCGCGACGCTTCGCCGCCTGCAGGCGCTGCTGGTCCAGCGCTTCGGGCATATCGAGCGCGCGGCAGCCGAATGGCGCCAGCCCGAATGGGTGCTGGTGCAAGGCGTGATCGGCGCGCGGACCAAGTCCGAGGTTTCGAACGCCGCTACCGACCGGCTGCTGCAGCGCTGGGGCAGTTGGGAAGCGGTGGCGACGGTACCGCTGGAGGATCTGCAGGCCGAACTCGCGACGCAGACTTATCCCAATGTCGCCGCCGAACGCCTGCAGGCGAGCCTTGCGGCGTTGATCGATTTGCGCGGCGCGGTGGATATTGCGCACCTCGCCGACATGGACACCGAAGCGGCGATGGACTGGCTCGAACAACTTCCCGGTGTCGGCCGCAAGATCGCCGCGGGCGTGATGAACGCCAGCACGCTCGACCGCCGCGCGATCGTGCTCGACGGGCATCATACGCGCATCCTCCAGCGCATGGGGCTGGTCCCGCCCAAGGCGGGCACCGCGCGCGCGTTCGCGTCGATCATGCCCGCCATGCCCGAGGATTGGTCGGGTGCCCAATTCGACGAACATCACCTGCTGATGAAGAAGCTGGGGCAGACCTGGTGCCGCCCCTCCGCCCCCGATTGCCCCAATTGCGCCGCGCAGGCGCTGTGCGAGACGGGTCGCCGCCGCGCCTGATTGCGGTGCGCGCAGGCTTGCGCCACAAGGGGCGGCAATGAAGCGTATCGGCTCGATCCTCCTGTGGTCCGCAATCGCGGCGGCATTCATCGGGCCGGGCACGGTCACGGCGGCTGCGAGCGCGGGGGCGTATACCGGCGCGGCGCTGCTGTGGGCGATCCTGTTCTCGGGCATCGCGACCTTCACACTCCAGGAATTTGCCGGACGGCTGGCAGTGGCGACGGGCGGCGATCTGGCGACCGTGCTGCGGCGCCGGTACCCGACCGGGTTTGCACATATCGCCACGCTGCTGCTGGTCGGCGGCGCGATCCTGCTGGGCTGCGCAGCCTATGAAGCGGGCAATATCCTCGGCGGCGCGGCGGGCGCGATGCTCGCCTTCGACTGGCCTCGGGCAGGCGTTACGCTCGGTCTGGCGGTGGCCGCTGCACTGCTCCTGCTGGCGGGATCGCCGCATAGCGTCGCGCGGCTGATGGCGGTCTTCGTCGCGCTGATGGGTGGCGGCTTCCTGCTCGTCGCGCTGTCGCTGGCGCCGCCTGCGGTCGGGCTTCTGGCGGGTCTCGTCCCGACCCCGGGTTTTGCCGACGATCCCGCCGCGCTGCTTGCGGTGCTGGCCTTGGTTGGGACGACGGTGGTGCCCTACAATCTGTTCCTCGGCGCCGCGCTGGCGCGCGGTCAGAGCCTGGGGGACATGCGTTTCGGCCTCGCGGTCTCGGTCGCGCTTGGCGTGGTCATCACCGCGGCGATCCTCGTGGTCGGCACGGCGCTGGCGGGCGAGTTTTCGTTCGCGGCGCTGGGCGATGTGCTGGATGAGCGGGTTGGCGGCTGGGCGCGAACGGGCGCCGGGATCGGGCTGCTTGCGGCAGGCATTTCCTCTGCCGTTACCGCCCCCTTGGCGGCGGCGCTGACCGCGCGCGGGCTGTTCGGCAAGGCGGACGACCCGCAGTGGCAGGCCCGTGGCTGGCGCTTCCGCGCGGTCTGGGGCGCGGTGCTGCTGGTCGGCCTCGGCTTCGGGCTGGCCGAGATTCGTCCCGCCCCGGCCATCCTCGCCGCGCAGGCTTTCAATGGCGTATTGCTACCGTTGGTCGCGCTGTTCCTGCTCTCAGCGATGAATGACGCAGGCCTGCTGGGCGATCGCGTCAACGGCCTGCTGGCCAATGGCTTCGGCCTGCTGGTGGTGGGGGTGGCCGCCATGCTCGGTCTGACCGCGCTGGCGCGCGCGGCGGCGACGCTGTTCGGATTCGACCTGCCCGATCCAGGCCTGATGCTGCCCGCCTTTGCCTTGCTCGGTGTGTTCACGGGTCGCGCAGTCATGCGCCGCGCGCCGCGCTAGTCACAAACTAACCGGGAAAGGCAACCCCGGTCAGTTCTTCCGACTTGCGCCACAGCGCTTCGGCAAGGCCTTCGTCGCGGATATGCGGCCAGCAGCCGCCGCCGCGCGGGTTCTCGGGATCGGCGGGGACGGCGATGTCGCAATCCTCGCAATAGACGCCGCCCTTGCCCTCGAGCAGCGGCGAGACCGCGCACCACACGCTGGTCGACGCGCCTTCCTCGGTCGATTTGAAAGCTTCGTGGACATTGCCTTCCTCGTCGTACCAGCCCATCGCGCGCTGCTCTTCCATGGTGAGGTGGCGCTGGAGCGGGGTCGCGATACCGCCCGGGTGGACGGCAAAGGCGCGCACGCCCTGCGCCTCGCCCAGCCTGTCGAGCTGGAGCGCGAACAGCGCATTGGCCGATTTGGCCTGCCCATAGGCCAGCCATTTGTCATAGTCGCGGTGCTCGAAGTTCGGATCGTCGAGGTCGAGCCCGTTCAGCCGGTGCCCGATCGAGGACAGCGCCACCACCCGCGCGCCGCGATCTGCGAGCAGCAGCGGCCAAAGCCGCGCGGCGAGCTGGAAATGGCCGAGATGGTTGGTCGCGAATTGCATTTCATAGCCACGCGCATCGCGCGCCAGCGGACTGGCCATGATCGCGGCATTGTTGATCAGGATGTCGATCGTTGCGGCTTCGTCGGCGACAGCTTCGGCAAAGCCATCGATCGAGGCCGGATCGGACAGGTCGAGCGGGAGGATGGCGATATCCCCGCTCACGCCTTCGAGGACATCCTCCGCCTGGTCGGGGCGCCGTGCGCCGACGATCACCTGCGCCCCGGCGCCTGCCAGCGCGTGGACGGTTTCGGTGCCGATGCCCGAATAGCCGCCGGTGACCACCACGATCTTGCCCGTGAGATCCACACCCGCGACCACATCGCGCGCGGTCGAGCGATAGCCGAAGGGCGAGTTCACGGGGGCTTGCGGGCTGGTCATCGGGCTCTCCTCGGAAAGAGCGACCTATGCCCCCCGCATGCCAGGCTGGCTACCCCCGCGGGCGATCAGCCCTCGGCGTCGGCCGTGGTATAGGGGATGAACGAGTCGAGGAAGATCACACCGCTGAGAAAACCACCGGTACGGCTGACCAGTTCGATCTGGTCGGTGCGGCACAGGCTGCTGGCGCTGAAGCGCTTGATCACCATCACTTCGCTTTCGTCGATGCTTTCGGGATTGCGCGTGTAATTGACCCAGATGGTGTCGCCGTCGCGATAGGTCAGCGCGGTGCCGTCGATCTGGTTGAGATTGCGGCTGCCGATGGTGCGGATGCAGTCGTGCGGCTCGCCCGCGACACGCCCCTCGATCAGCTTGGCGAGTTCAATCTCGCCCTTGGTCATATCCTCGGTTTCGTCGGCGTGGACGGGCGCGGCAAGCAGGCCGAGCGCGGCAGTGGCAATGGCAAGCGGCTTGAACATGGCGAGTCTCCTGATGACCGGCGGATACTGTATCACACCGCCTGAACCTGCGCTGAGTTGACGGGTCTGCAGATCAGGCGGTTCCGCCCACGGTGATGCCATCGATCAGCAAGGTCGGCTGGCCGACGCCCGCAGGCACGCTTTGTCCACCCTTGCCGCACATGCCCACGCCTTCATCCAGCGCCATGTCGTTGCCGATACCGCGCACCTTGGTCAGCACGGTCGGCCCGTCACCGATCAGCGTTGCGCCCTTGATCGGCGCGACGATCTTGCCCTTTTCGACCTTGTAGGCCTCGGTGCAGGCGAAGACGAACTTGCCGCTGACGATATCGACCTGTCCGCCGCCGAAGCTGGTGGCATAGATGCCGTCGTCGACGCGGCTGAGCAATTCCTCGGGGTCGTCGTTGCCGCCTTGCATGAAGGTGTTGGTCATCCGCGGCATGGGAGCATGTTCATAGGATTGGCGGCGTCCATTGCCGGTCGCTTCGACGCCCATCAGGCGGGCATTGAGGCGATCCTGCATATAGCCCTTGAGGATGCCGTCCTCGATCAGCACCGTCTCGCGCGTCGGTGTACCTTCGTCGTCGATCGACAGCGATCCGCGCCGATCGGTCATGCTGCCATCGTCGATCACGGTGACGCCGGGAGCGGCGACGCGCTCGCCGATGCGCCCGGCAAAGGCGCTGGTGCCCTTGCGGTTGAAATCGCCTTCGAGCCCATGGCCGACCGCCTCGTGCAGCAATACGCCGGGCCAGCCCGGGCCGAGCAGAACGGTCTGTTCGCCCGCCGGGGCGGCAACGCTGTCGAGATTGACCAGCGCCTGGCGGACCGCTTCGTCGACCGCGTTCATCCAGCGGCCCTCGTCGAACAGATTGTCGTAGAGATAGCGTCCGCCAAAACCGAAACTGCCGGTTTCGCGGCGGCCATTGGCCTCCGCCACGATCTGCACGTTCAGGCGTACCAGCGGGCGGATGTCGCGCGCGGTGAAACCGTCGGCGCGGATGATATCGATAGCGCTCCAGCTGGCCGACAGGCTCGCATTGACCTGCGCAACGCGCGGATCCTTGGCGCGCGCCACCGCATCGATCTTCTCGAGCAGCGCGACCTTCTCGGCGAAGGGCACGAGGTCGAGCGGGCTGGCATCGGTGTAGAGATGGCGGTTGGTCCGCTCGGGCGGCGCGGCATGCGGCGAGGTGGTCGCGTCGAGCAAGCGCAGCGTTTCGCCGGCGCGGGAGATCGAGGCCGCGCTGATCTCGTTGGCATGCGCGAACCCGGTGGTCTCGCCCGACACACCGCGCAGGCCGAAACCCGAATCGCGGCTGTAATCGGCGGTCTTCAGACGTCCATCGTCGAAGGCGAAACTCTCGGTCGCCATGAATTGCAGATAGAGCTCGCCATCGTCGCAAGGGGCCAGCAGGCGCGCGGTGAGCGCCTTGGCTTCCTCGGGATCGAGCTGGTTGTAGAGCAGGGCGTGCGGGTCGGTCGCTGGCGTCATAGGCCCTATGTAGGGGCTGACACCGGCGAAGGCGAGGGGTCAGCGGTGGCCCGGGTCCGCGCCTTCGGAAATGTCCATCAGCTGCGACTGGTCGACCCCGTCGGCAGGCCCGCCTTCGAGGACAAAGCGGCGATCGCAATAGCCGCAGTCGACATAGCCATGCTCGTCGATCTCGAGATAGACCTTGGGGTGGCCAAGCGCGGCGGGTTTGTAGTTCGTCCCCGTCCGGATGTCGGTCGCGCCGTCGCACCACACGCGCCGCGTGGTGACCTTGGTGATTTCGGGTGGAGGCAGGCTCATGCGCAAGCCGATAATGGGTTTGACGGAGCTGCTCAAGAGCCTAGGTCACGCGGCATGACCACCCCACCTGCAATCAAGATCGACAATCTCGTCAAGGAATATGCCTCGCCCGGTCCGGGCGCACCGCCCAAGCTGGCGCTCAAAGGGGTCAGTTTCGACGTGCCGCAAGGCGGTATTTTCGGTCTGCTCGGTCCCAATGGCGCGGGCAAGTCGACGCTGATCAACATCCTTGCCGGGCTGGTGCGCAAGACCAGTGGCAGCGCCGAGGTCTGGGGTTTCGATATTGCGGGCAATCCGCGCAACGCCAAGCGGTCAATCGGTATCGTGCCGCAGGAAATCGTCTTCGATCCCTTCTTCACCCCGTTCGAAGTGCTGGAGAACCAGGCCGGGTTCTACGGCATCCCCAAGGCCGAGCGGCGCAGTGAGGAGCTGCTCAAGGCGGTACATCTGTGGGACAAGCGCGATGCCTATGCGCGCACGCTGTCGGGCGGGATGAAACGGCGGCTGCTGATCGCCAAGGCGATGGTCCATTCGCCGCCGATCCTGGTGCTCGACGAACCCACCGCCGGGGTCGATGTCGAACTGCGCCGCCAGCTGTGGGAACTGGTCACCGAACTCAACCGCGAGGGCGTGACCGTGGTGCTGACCACGCATTATCTCGAGGAAGCCGAACAGCTGTGCGACCGTATCGCCATCATCAACCACGGCGAACTGATCGCCGACAAGCCGACCCGCGAACTGGTCGACATGGCGCGCGAAAAGATCGTCTCGATCACGGTCGACAAGGATCTCGGCGGGCCGATCATGGAGCCGGCCTTCACCAAGGCCGAAGTGATCGAGCCGCGGCGGCTGGAGATCACCTATGACCGCGACAAGACGAGCGCGGGGCAGGTACTCGCGCTCGTCCAGTCACACGGCTATGCGATTGAGGATGTCACCACCCGCGAAGCCGATCTGGAAGACGTGTTCGTCCAGCTGACCGGCGCGGGCTAGGCGCTTCGCGTCACAGGAAAGCGCGCGGCCCGAGCCCTGCGTCGCGGACCTTCTGCACCGCCCACAGATGCGGTTCCACTTCTTCCAGCGGCACCTTGCACTTGCGGCAGCGTCCGACCTGTTGCCCGCTGACGCGCTTTACATTCGCGTTGTCGACGCTGTGCCTACCCAAGGCGCAGCCGATACGTCCCAAATTCATGATCTCGCGACCCTTCCAAACCCGTTGTTTTGTCCCCTGTCGATTCGTGCCCTAGTGCAGCAAGCGGCTGACAATAACCTCGCTGCGCCGAATCGTTCCTTGCTTGCCGCGTAGTGATTGCGTCGGCATGACGCGGGCATGACAGACACCCCTCACGACGTCCTCGTCATCGGTTCGGGCGCCGCCGGACTTACCGCCGCGCTGGCGCTGGCGCAGACCAAGCGCGTGCTGGTGCTCGCCAAGGGCCGGCTCGACAGCGGCTCCACCGCATGGGCGCAGGGCGGCATCGCCGCCGTGCTCGATGCCGGCGACACATTCGACAACCACATTCGCGACACGATGGTCGCCGGGGCGGGTCTCAACGACCAGGAGACGGTCGAATTCGTGATCGAACGCGCGCCGGCCTCGATCGACCGCCTGTGCGAACTGGGCGTGCCCTTCAACCGCGAGGAAGGCGACCTTCATCTGACGCGCGAAGGCGGGCATTCGCACCGCCGCATCGTCCATGTGAACGATGCCACCGGCTGGGCGGTACAGGCGGCGCTGCTCAAGGCGGCGGAGGAAAACCCGAACATCACGCTGCTGCCGGGACAAAGCTGCATCGACCTCGTCACCGGGCGCAACCAGGCGGACTATTCGGGATCGGGCCGTGTGTGGGGCGCCTATGCGCTCGACGAGGCAACCGGCGAAGTGGTGACGCATGTTGCGCGCGCGACCGTGATGGCGGCGGGCGGGGCGGGACGCGTGTACCAGTTCTCGACCGCGCCGCGCGGCGCGACGGGTGACGGCATCGCCATGGCATGGCGCGCTGGTGCGCGGGTCTCCAACATGGAGATGATGCAGTTCCACCCGACCTGCCTCTACAATCTCGAGGTCAAGAATTTCCTCATTACCGAGGCAGTGCGCGGCGAGGGCGGGCGCTTGCTCAACCCCGTCACCGGCGAGCGCTATATGGAGAAATACGACCCCGAGCGGATGGAGCTCGCGCCGCGCGATATCGTGGCGCGCGCCAATGACGACCAGATCAAGCGCCATGGGCTCGACTATGTCCATCTCGACATCAGTCACCAGCCGCCCGAATTCGTGAAGGAGCATTTCCCCACGATCCACGAAAAGCTGCTCGGTCTCGGCATCGACATGACCAAGGGACCGATCCCGGTCGTGCCGGCGCAGCATTATACCTGTGGCGGGGTCAAGATCGGGCTCGATGCGAAGACCGACCTGCCGGGTCTGTGGGCGGCGGGCGAATGCACCGAAAGCGGCCTGCACGGCGCCAACCGGCTGGCCTCGAATTCGCTGCTCGAATGCTTCGTCTTCGGCGAGGCGGCGGCCAAGGACATCCTGTCGTGTTGGGACGACCTCGATGATCCGCCCGCGATCCTGCCGTGGGATGCCAGCCGCGTCACCGATTCGGACGAGGAGGTGGTGATCAAGCAGAACTGGACCGAGATCCGCCGCTTCATGTGGAACTATGTCGGTATCGTGCGCACCACCAAGCGGCTGGAACGCGCGGGCAACCGGATCGAGATGATGCGCAAGGAAGTGGAGGACTATTACGGGTCGTTCCGCGTCACCACCGATCTGATCGAGCTGCGTAACCTGCTCGATTGCGCAGACCTGATCGTGACCAGCGCGCTCAAACGCCACGAGAGCCGCGGGCTGCATTACATCATGGATTATCCCGCCACAGATCCGGTCGCGCGCGACATGGTGCTGGTACCCTGAGTGCTGGTGCCCTGAGTGCTGGTGGCCGGACGGGGCACCGGACGCAGCGTCAGTCCTTCACCGACTGCCAGTTGGCTGCCGACCAGTCGCTGCGCAGCATCCAGTCGTCGAGCGCGAAGTGGCGCACCACGCCCAGGCTGATGGGTTCGAGGAAGAAGATGCCGATGCTTTCGCCCAGCTGCCAGGCGACTTCGCCCTGCGCGATATAGCCGGGCAGCAACACGACTTCGACCTGCGTACCGACATCGGCGATCAGGTCGCGGCATTCGATCATGCAGCCCGACAGCGACAGATTGCGCATTGCACAGCGCAGACCGGTGCCGCCAATCGTGATCCGCAGATTGTCCTGCGTCTGGCTTCGCTGCTGGCTGCGTCGGTCCATCGCTCGTTCCCTGGTTCCGCCCATCGGGGCAGCGCGATTCCCTTCTACATCCCGGTCCAAGTCGGGAAGCTGAACAGCCGCGGCGGCCGCAGCCGCGCGGTCATTCAATGCTGTCAAAACCATTTCGTTCACCCTCAAGCCACGCCGAGCCGTGCCATCCGCGCGGGGATATGCCAGCGGTCGGCGCGGTAGGATTGTATGCGCACGCCATTGTGATGCGCCCCCGAAACCCACAGCTGCAGGCCGGTTTGCGCTGGACAAGCGCATGAGCATGCGATGAGGTCCGCAGCCGGAATTCGGAGGAGGTAGAGCAATGCCCAAGGCAATCGCGAACGGGATCGAGATTCACTACGAGGAACAGGGCAAGAAGTCCGATCCGCCGATGCTGCTGATCATGGGGTTCGGCGCGCAGTTGACGCTGTGGCCTGACGAACTGGTCGAGGCGCTTGCCAACCACGGCTTCCGCGTCATTCGTTATGACAATCGCGATATTGGTCTCAGTCACAAGTTCGACGGGGTCAAGGCGCCGGGATTGGTCAAGATGACGCTCCTCTCCAAGCTCGGACTGAAACCCAAAGTGCCCTATACGCTGGCCGACATGGCCGATGACGGCGCCGGATTGCTCGATACGCTGGGGATCGAGAAGGCGCACATCGTCGGGGCAAGCATGGGCGGCATGATCGCGCAGCATTTCGTCTCGCGGCATGCCGACAAATGCCTCTCGCTCACCACGATCTTCTCGACCACCGGCAACCCCAAGCTGCCGCCCGCCAAGCCCGAGGCGATGAAGGCGCTGGTCACACGCCCCGACAGCACCGATGAAAAGGTGCTGGTCGAACACGGGATGATGGTCGCGCGCACGATCGGCTCACCCGGCTACCCGACCGACGACGAGCGTCTGCGCGAGCGCACCACCGCCAGCGTGCGGCGCGGTTTTTATCCCGAAGGGCCCACGCGGCATCTTTCGGCGATCGTCGCCGATGGCGACCGTCGAGGTATGCTGAAAGATGTCACTGTGCCGACGCTGGTCTTGCATGGCGAAGACGATCCGCTGGTGCCCTGCGAGGGTGGCCGCGATACGGCGGCTTCGATCCCCGGCGCCAAGCTGAAGACCATTCCGGGCTGGGGCCACGACCTGCCGCTCGAGCTGGTCGACGAGCTTGCGGATGCGATCGCCGGCCATGCCAAGGCGAATGCCGGCTAAGCCCAAATTTGCGCAGGTGTTCGACCAATGGCTGTCGCCGGTCGACCGGCGGACGAACGGAAATTGTCGCTAGTGGTTTGCAAAAGGCGAGTCTGCTGCGCCGCTGCGCTTGTTTCTTGCGTTTGACTAAAATGATCGCCTTTGAATGGAGGCGAGAAGTTGCGCTGTGCCCTCAGGGAGTTGCCATTTGCCCCTCTGAGCCCCCCTTGCGCCTGGAGTTTGACACTGAATCCTTCGCGCGTACTCTGATGCACAGGACGTCCGGCTCCCGCAGACGCCGGCCTGCCCCGATCGACCACTGATTGTGGACCATGGGACTGCCGCCCGCCTTGTGCCGGGCGTGCAACGCGACTGCGGCCGATCATCTTTGCACGCGAAAGGATGATCCGATGAAATCCCCCCTTATAGTCTTTGCCGGTGCCTTGCTGGTGACCGGCGTCCCCGCGACCTCGCAGGACATCGTCGTTTCGGCGGAGAATGCCGCGGTCGAGACGATTTCCCGCGACCTCGATCGCAATCTCCTGCGCGCCGACTGGCCGCGGCGCGAGCTGGTTGGCGAAGGGATTGCCATGGTGCGGTTCCAGCGCGGCGCCGATGGCCGCCCGGCCGATGTGAAACTCTATCGCAAATCGGGCCAGCGCAGCGTGGATCGTCGCGCGGTGGTGGCGGTTGCCCGGCTGGGCCGGAGCACACCGCTCCCGGTGATCGGGACGCCCGACCAGATATTCCAAGCCAACATCGTCCTCGCCAACAGCCACCAGGCCTTTGCCGATCTGTCGTCGCAGCTGGCGAAGCTGGAACAGGCGCGACTCGCCGACCCGCGCGAACGCACCGTATTTGCGTTCAGCTCGGCTCCGCGCACAGCGTCCTGACACCGGCCCCGGCACCGTTCTTCGGCGTTGCCGCGATCCCGTGCTGCGGACGGGATCCGGCAGCGTCGGAGGCTGCGCCAACTGGCTGCCCTGATTCCAAAATTGCGCGCCTGGATTCGATTGACTCACAAGCCGGACCGATCGTTTTTGCCCGCAAAATTTTTTTCACGGATTCATTTAGCCCCTTGCGTTCGCCCGAACTCCAGCTTGGTCCACGCGTCGCGGCGTTGCAGCCGGATAAGGCACCGCGTCCGCCGGCCCCGAACCAGCCTTAAATCGGCGTTGACCCTCTTGCGCCGGAGTCCTGCCTGATTCAGTATCTAGTAGTCAGGCTACTATGGGTACCCACAAGACCTAGCTTTTGGCGGCTAGCTTCCCATATCGGGGGGCCCCGCCCCAACTGCATGGCTGTGGGGAAAAACGGGATAAGTTTTCGCCCCGAAGCCACACAAAATTGGTAGGCGGGGCAGTGGCTTCGTCGACTCGAACACAACCGGAACGCGGGCGGCCCGATAGCGGCCCGCGGAGCACTCAGACGGCGGGGCACACGATGGATTTCAAGAGCGGGAACGATACGGCGATGGCATTGGATTTCGACACACAAGACACCGCCCCCGAACCCACCACCGAAGAGAAAGCGGTCGTCATGGACAAGACGGACAAGGGCAGTGACGAACTGGTGCAGGATGCCGCTGGCCAGGCGCTGGCCGGCGCGGTCGCCAGCGCGACCTCGGAAGCGGCCGAGCATGACAGCAAGAAAGTGCTCGATCGCCGCTTTGACGTGAAGACCGACGAGAGCCGCGATGCGCTGCTGACCGAATTCGGCAAGGAAACGCTGACCGATCGTTACCTGCTGCCGGGTGAAGGTTATCAGGACCTGTTTGCACGCGTGGCCGACTATTTCGCCGACGATGCCGAACATGCGCAGCGGCTTTACGACTATATCTCGAACCTGTGGTTCATGCCCGCCACGCCCGTGCTGTCGAACGGCGGCACCACGCGCGGCCTGCCGATTTCCTGCTATCTCAACAGCGTGTCGGACAGCCTCGACGGCATCGTCAATACCTGGAACGAGAACGTCTGGCTCGCCTCGAAGGGCGGCGGCATCGGCACCTATTGGGGCAATGTTCGCGGAATCGGCGAACCGGTCGGCCTCAATGGCAAGACCAGCGGCATCATCCCCTTCGTGCGGGTGATGGATTCGCTCACGCTCGCAATTTCGCAAGGTTCGCTGCGCCGCGGTTCGGCCGCCTGCTACATCGATGTCTCGCACCCGGAAATCGAGGAGTTCCTCGAGATTCGCAAGCCGAGCGGCGACTTCAACCGCAAGGCGCTCAACCTGCACCACGGCGTGCTGGTCACCGATGCCTTCATGGAAGCGGTGCGCGCGGGCGAGGAATTCGATCTCGTGTCCCCGCGTGACGGATCGGTGCGCAAGACCATCGACGCGCGCAGCCTGTTCCAGAAGCTGGTCGAAACCCGGCTCGCCACGGGTGAACCCTACATCGTGTTCTCCGACACGGTGAACCGCATGATGCCCAAGCATCACCGCGAACTGGGGCTCAAGGTCTCGACTTCGAACCTGTGCGCCGAGATAACGCTACCCACCGGCATCGACCATCTCGGCAATGATCGCACGGCAGTGTGCTGCCTGTCCTCGCTCAATCTCGAGAAATGGGACGAATGGAACGGCGACAAGCAGTTCATCGAGGACATCATGCGCTTCCTCGACAACGTCCTGCAGGACTATATCGACCGGGCGCCCGACCAGATGGCGCGCGCGAAATATTCGGCCATGCGCGAACGCAGCGTGGGTCTCGGCGTGATGGGCTTCCACTCCTTCCTCCAGGCCAAGAGCATCGGCTTCGAAAGCCCGATGGCCAAGGTGTGGAACCTGAAGATGTTCAAGCATATCAGCGCCAAGGCGGAAGAAGCCTCGTTGGTGCTGGCGCAGGAACGCGGGCCGTGCCCCGACGCTGCCGAAACCGGCGCAATGGAACGCTTCAGCTGCAAGATGGCGATCGCGCCGACCGCGTCGATCAGCATTATCTGCGGCGGGACCAGCGCTTGTATCGAACCGATCCCGGCCAACATCTACACGCACAAGACGCTGTCGGGCTCGTTCATCGTCAAGAACCCCTATCTCGAGAAGATCCTCGACAAGAAGAGCAAGAACTCGACCAATGTCTGGAATTCGATCCTCGAGCGGGGCGGCAGCGTCCAGCATCTCGACTTCCTGACGCCTGAAGAAAAGGCGACCTTCAAGACCAGCTTCGAAATCGACCAGCGCTGGCTGCTCGAATTCGCCGGCGACCGGGCCCCCTTCATCGACCAGGCGCAGTCGCTGAACCTGTTCATCCCGGCCGATGTCGACAAGTGGGACCTGATGATGCTGCACTTCCAGGCGTGGGAAAAGGGTATCAAGTCGCTCTACTACCTCCGCTCGAAGAGCGTGCAGCGCGCCGGTTTCGCCGGCGGCGTGGAAGCGGACAACACCGCCGACGCCGCGAAGTTCGAACTGGCCGCGGGCGCCGAGCAGACCGATTACGAGGAATGCCTCGCCTGCCAGTAAACCGCGCCTGGTGAGGTCTGGGCGGCCCCCTGCTCGCGCCTTCCGCCAGAACGATTGCCCATATGAAAGGCCCCGCCACCGGACATCCGGGGCGGGGCTTTTTCGATCCGTTTGGGATCGTAGCGGCTTGGTCGCTCAGGCGACGGCCTTATTGCCGAGACCGGCGGGAATACGCGCACCGTCCTTGAGGTAGATGCGGTTGTCGTCGATCTTCTCGACATCGTCGAGCTGCAGGAAGTGGTGCATGTCATCGCCGCTGTCCGACTTGGTCAGCTTGATGGCGTCGCCCTCGACTTCATCGACGGTCCCGACATGCTGGCCCTTGGCGTCGGCAATTTCCATGTGTTCCTTAATGCGAATCTTCTCGAACATCTGAATTCCTTTTGTTTTGCGTTGCTTACACCTTACTAACGGGCGGCCAGGATCTTTGGTCCACGCTTCGCCGAAGCTGGTGCACAGCGCAGCCGACCCCAAGATTTCTTGGGGTCGGGCGGTCTCTCGAGCCGCAGGAGGATCAGAACATCGAAGCCTATCGCCTTTCGCGCGCACCCTGCGGCGGTCCGATGCGCTCGACAGCCGACCGGCGCAGGGATAGTATTAACCACCCGGCGCAAGGCGCATTTAATCACCCATGCGCGGGCATTATTCAGACATCCCATCGTATCCTCGAATGCCATTTTGCATTGTCTTCAGTTTTGCATTTTCTTCAGAAGGAGGGGGAGTTCGGTAGTGCACTCTCCATACGTATGCCCGGAATGCAGCCATGGGCGGACTGAGGAACTTCTTCGAGGACTTCCTGGCGTCGCTTGATCACGCCGAAAGCGCGGACGCGATCTGGACGGCCGCGCTCGATGCGATCAGTCAGGTGCCGACGTCCGGCGAGGTCCATGTGTTCTACCGCGACGCGGTACCCCACAATGGCGGCGCGTCAGCCGAGCCTTCCGCTTGGCTGACGGACGGTTCTCGTCCGGCGGATACGATCTCCTCCGGCCACCCCTCGCGCGCGGGCACCGACGCGCCGGCAGCCGGCGAGAGGCCATTTCTCGAGCGGTCGAGCGAACGGCACGCCTCGATGGCGCAGGCCATGGCGATCGCGATCGACGATCCTTCCACCGCTGACCGGTCCGGTTTGCCAGCGGGGCGCGGTGATATGGATCTGGAGCGGGGGCACGTTCCCGATGATCTCGGCAACCGCGCCAGCCCGGCACTCGATGACTGCCATTGGATCTATCTCGCAGCCGTGATGCACTGCACCCATGCTTATCTCGCGATGGTCGCCGAGCCGCCCCCCTATCTGGGACACCCGGAACTGAGCAGCCGCCAGAGCGATGTCCTTGCGGGGCTTGCGGCCGGGAAACGGCAAAAGGAAATCGCCTACGATCTGGGCATCAGCGAAAACACCGTGGCCTATCATGTCGCGCAGCTCCGCGAGCGCTTGAGCTGCAGCCATTCCAACGAAATCGTTGCCGCAGCCTATCTCACCGGATTGCTGAAATCGCCGGCTGCGCGCCGCAGTTAGCGAAACGAGCGGATTTCCCCGTAACCGCGATAGGGGTCGAAGGGGATACGGCGACGGGTCGGCTTTCCCGAGATTGCCTTGAAAACGCCCCGCACCGTCCTGTCCACCAGCATAACTGCCAGGAGCAGGATGAAGCGCGTCAGCGCCAGCACTGCGAAAGCCGGAGCGAATGGAAAGAGCCACACATGTCGGTGCAGCATCTTGCCCGGCCAGCTGGACGATATCATGCGGACCAGAAGGGCGGCGAATACCAGGCTCCCGACAAGATATATGCCGGCAGCGGCGGCAAGGCTTTCCGCGGCGGCAAGGCTTGTGGGCCCGAATGTCATTTCCATCTTCCTCTTCTTTCACCTGAGCGGCGATACGTCGCACGCCAGCCAGGCGGCGGATGCCGTTCGGTCGGTGCCAGCCCGGGGAAATGGATAATCGCGTATGTACGGGTGATCTGGTGAATCACCCCCCCATGCCGTTAACGATGATGCGCTCCAGCCGGTTTGGTCGCAATCCCACGAAACCTTGGGGTTGACGTTGAAGGCGGCTGCGTTTCCACCCTTTTCGTGGAAAGTTGCGTCTCTCGCCTGCAGGCCGGCTCCGTTCGTCGCATACCGCCCCGGCCCCATCGGGGGCTTGCGCGGTTGACCACATCTTATCCCCGCCGAATCATTCCCGCTTGCCTTCGAATCCCGGTTCTGATTCCCTATATGAGTCGTTCACGCTGAATCGGAGAACCACCAGATGTCGTTGCTCGAAGCCCGCAAGACCTACAAGCCCTTCGAGTACCCCTGGGCCTACGACTTCTGGAAACGCCAGCAGCAGATCCACTGGATGCCCGAGGAAGTGCCGCTCGGCGAGGACTGCCGCGACTGGGCGCAGAAGCTGTCCGAGCACGAGCGCAATCTGCTCACGCAGATCTTCCGCTTCTTCACCCAGGCCGATGTCGAGGTGCAGGATTGCTACCACGACAAATACGCGCGCGTGTTCAAGCCGACCGAGATCAAGATGATGCTGACCGCCTTCTCCAACATGGAGACGGTGCACATCGCCGCCTATTCGCATTTGCTCGACACGATCGGCATGCCCGAAAGCGAATATTCCGCCTTCCTCGAATATGAGGAAATGGCCGATAAGCACAGCTACATGCAGCAGTTCGGCGTCGACAATGACGAGGATATCGCGCGCACGCTGGCGATGTTCGGCGGCTTCACCGAAGGCATGCAGCTGTTCGCCAGCTTCGCCATGCTGATGAACTTCCCGCGCTTCAACAAGATGAAGGGCATGGGCCAGATCGTCAGCTGGTCGGTGCGCGACGAATCGCTGCACTGCGAAGGCATCATCCGCATGTTCCACGAATTCGTGCGCGAGCGCGACTGCCTGACCAAGGCGGTCAAGGAAGACATCATCGACATCTGCCAGAAGTCGGTGCGGCTGGAAGACAATTTCATCGACCTCGCCTTCGAAATGGGCCCGGTCGCGGGCATGACGCCCAAGGAAATCAAGAAGTACATCCGCTACATCGCCGACTGGCGGCTGGGCCAGCTGGGCCTCCAGCCGATCTACATGATCGACGATCACCCGCTGCCCTGGCTTGCCCCGCTGCTCAACGGCGTGGAGCACGCCAACTTCTTCGAACAGCGCGCCACCGAATATTCGAAGGGCGCCACCACCGGCGACTGGAACACCGTCTGGTCGAGCTTCGACAGCCGCAACAAGGCCAAGGCCGCTAACGAGGAAGAAGCCGCGGACGACGGTCCGGGGTTGTTTGGCGATGAGGCTGGAGCGCAGGCGGCGGAGTGATGGCGGCTTATGTCGTGACATATGACCTGCGAGCGCCGGGGCGAAACTATCAAGGACTCTACGATCGTTTGCGGCAATACCCCCGCTGGGCGAAGGTGACAGAATCCAATTGGGTAGTGGTGACAGAATGGACGGCATCCCAGATTCGGGATGATTTGTCAGGTTACATTGACACCAACGATCGATTGTTCGTGATCAAATCAGGCGTCGAAGCGGCGTGGAAGAATTCTATTTGCGAGAACGAATGGTTGCGGAATAACCTGTGAAAGATGAGCCGGTCCAATCTCAAGATGGAGTGTTTCCCATCATAAGGCGAGGCAGCGTCGCTTCTTTATCGCTTTATGAAGTGACCGACTATGAGCTGGATTTGTTGGAGCAGGGGAGCCCGTCCGGCCTGTTTCTCAACTTCGGTATCTTTCTTCTATCGGTGGGATTGTCGTTCGCGCTGGCCGTCACTACCGCAAATATCGAAAACGACAGGCTTTTTACAGTCTACTCAATAATCTCGATTGTCGGCATTGTACTCGGAATTTTGCTCACGCTTCTTTGGTTTCGCTCACGAAAATCGACCAAACATGTTTGTAAGAAAATTCGGAGCCGCATAATACAGGAAATCGATGCGTCGAGTTCTTCGGTGCCGTCGATTGATCCAACATCGAATAGTTGATCCTGGCCGGCCACCCGTACGCGCGGGAATGGCCGAGTTAAGCTACAGCGCGTTGTACGCGCTCCGCCCGGCGGCCGACTAGCATTGTCGCGATGGCCAAAAAACCTATCCACCCACGCGCTAGCGGCGTCTCGCCGACCGCCTATCGGGGGAGATACAGCGGTGTCGAAATTGCAGGTGATCGAACTCGCGACTTATTATCTGATCGCGGTCAATTTCCTTACCTTCGTCGCCTTCGGCTACGACAAGATGCAGGCCGAGAGAGGCGGCTGGCGGGTGGCCGAGGCGACGCTGGTCTTCTTCGTCATCATTGGCGGTATCGTCGGCGCGCTCGCGGGCCGGGCGCTGTTCCGGCACAAGATCCGCAAATCCTCTTTCACCGCCAAGCTGGGGGGCGGAGTACTGCTCAATCTGTGCATAGTCGGCGGGCTCGTCGCCCTGGCTAGCGGGAGGTCGCCCGAAGAGCAGGCGCGGCTCGATGCGCAGATGGACAGCGTGTATTATTCCGGCTGCAACGCGGTTCGCCGCGCCGGCAAGGCACCGTTGTACTATGGCGAGCCGGGATACCGTTCGGATATGGATGGCGACGGTGATGGGATCGCCTGCGAACCGCGCTTCTGAAAGATGGCGTGAACGCCTTGCGTCGCGGCGGCGGGAGTGCAAGCATCGCGCCCGAGCAACCTTCGCCTCACAGGAGACCTGCCGATGACCACCCGTTTTGCACCTCTCGCCCTTCCGCTGGCCGCCGCGCTGGCGCTTGCCGCCTGCGGCGAGGCCGAGGACACCACCTATGAAGTCGATGCCACCGACGAGGGCGGCGGCGAGCTGATCGTGACCGAGGAAGTGCCCGGCGCGGTCGAGGTCGATACGCCCGACACGCCGATGACCAATGTCCCCGAAGAGGACGCGGAAGAAGCGGCTGAATAACCCTCCAACCCCTCTCGCCAGCGCGAGGGGTTAGCGGGCGTTCAAGCCCTTACCAGCCCCACGCAGCGGGCGGCGCATCCACCGGCGCGCTGGCATCGATTTCGACGCGGAACAGCCGGGTCGGGTCATTGCGGCGGGTGAGCTGGTAGGCGAAGCGTGCGTCGGCGCTGCCGCGCGGGGTGACTTCGATCCGCCAGACATTGGTGAGCGAGGCGGCCAGGCCCTCGCGCTCGAACAGCGCCACGCTTTCGGCGTCCAGGGGGAAGTCCTGCGCGGCCGCGCTGCCCGCATCGGCACTGGTCCCGCCATAGAAGCTCACCGCATCGGCCTCGCCATCGGCATGGCGGTGGTCGTGCTTGAGCGTGAAGCGCGTGTCCGCGCCGGTGCCTTCGCGCGTCACGATCCAGGTACGGCTGCGGTTCCAGGATTGTTCTCGTCCTACCGCTTCGCTGCTTGAGGACGTTTCTGTACGTCTTACCGCTTCGCTGCCTGAGGACGGGGGCGCTTCCTCGACATGGAAGGCGATCGCCACGCGGTCCTCCTCGCAATCGGCCCAATGCGCGACCATGCGCTTGTCCGCCCAGTCCGCATCGCGCGCATCCGTGCTCGCGAGGCCGCCGGCATAGGCCTTGCCGCAATGGCTCGACAGCGCTTGCCAGAACGCCTCCTGCGGGCTGGCGGCTGCATTCGCGGCGGGGCCGGGCGCGGGCACGCAGGCGGAAAGGGCGAGGACCGCGAGCGGCAGGGAGAGTTGGGCGATATGCATCGCGCCAGCCTAGTGGCTCGGTCAAGCAACGCAAACCCCGATGAAAATCAGGCATGTGTCTCGATGCCACGCAAAAAGGGGCGACGGGATTGACCCGCCGCCCCGGATGCGGCCGCTGCGAGAAGAGGAGGGATCGCCCGCCGCGGCCGGTCGTCTGGTCTGTCCTCAGCGGTCGGGCTGGGTATCCACCGTGGTGTCCGCCTCGGTATCTACCGTGGCATCGATGCCGGGTGCCGACGCATCGGCATCGGCGCTACTATCGACATGCGTCTCGAGATCGGCGGCCTGCTGCGTGCGCTCGGCGGTGGTCTCGAGGCTGTCTTGTGCAGAATCGGTTGCTTCCTCGGTGCGGGCACGCGCCCGTGTGGCGGCAGTATCGGCGCGCTCGGTTACGCTGTCGGTGGTGCGCTCGGCGCGGTCGAGCGTCGGCTGTGCATCGACGCGGGCATCGGCGGTCGCGTCGACGGCGCCGGTGACTTGCGCGCTCGCGGCAGTGGCGCCGGTGGTGGCGAGGAGGGCGGCGGCTAGTGCGGTAAACTTGGTCATATCTGCGTATCCCATTTTTGTTGTTGGGACCGGGGATACGTTGGGGGCTGCGATCCGGCTCCCGCCAATGCGCTAAAATGTGCCGTGCGATTGCCGGGGCGAGCCGGTTCATCACCCGTTTATCGCGGGTTTATCTGCGGTTCATGAAGCACAGCCATCGGCGGCCATCCCGCAATTTCTTTGCCTCGCAGCGCCGCCACCGCTATTTCGCCGCCGATGAACGAGACACGCGATATCCACGCCAAAGCCGAAACGCTGATCGAGGCGCTGCCCTATTTCCAGCGCTATGCCGGGCGCAGCTTTGTCGTGAAGTACGGCGGCAATGCCATGGGCGACGAACGCGCGGCGCGCGAGTTTGCCGAGGATGTGGTACTGCTGAAGGCGGTCGGCATCAATCCGGTGGTGGTCCATGGCGGCGGCCCGCAAATCGGCGCGATGCTGGAGAAGCTCGGCGTCGAGACGACCTTCGTCGATGGCCTGCGCGTGACCGACAAGCAGACCGCCGAGGTCGCCGAAATGGTGCTGTCGGGCGCGATCAACAAGGCGATCGTCGGCTCGATCGCACGCGCCGGGGGCAAGGCGATCGGGATCTCGGGCAAGGATGGCGGGCTGGTCACCGCGACCAAGCTGCAGCGGACGCGCAAGGACCCCGACAGCAATATCGAGAAAGTGCTCGATCTCGGTTTTGTCGGTGAACCGGCCAAGGTCGATACCGCGATCCTCGAAACCGCGACCGGCGCGGGGATGATCCCGGTGGTTGCGCCGATCGGCGTGGGCGAGGACGGCCATACCTACAATATCAACGCCGACACCATGGCGGGCGCGCTGGCAGCGGCCTTGGGCGCGGCGCGGCTGTTGTTGCTGACCGATGTACCCGGCGTGCTGGACAAGCAGGGCGAACTGCTCACCGATCTGACGCCCGCCGATATCCACCGGCTGCGCGATGACGGAACGATCTCGGGCGGGATGATCCCCAAGCTCGAAACCTGCGTCCAGGCAGTGGAATCGGGCTGCGAGGCGGCGGTCGTGCTCGACGGGCGCGTGCCGCATGCGATGCTGCTCGAATTCTTCACCGCCCGCGGCGCGGGTACGCTGGTCAGCCGCGGGGCCTAACCCGTCGGATGGGGGTGGCGCGGGGCGTGTCGCGCTTGTAGGACGCGCGACAGGACAGCTTCAAGGGAACGCTCGATCACATGCAGGCGCTCAGCACCATCTACCAGATCATAGCCATGCTCACCAACGTGCTGGTGATGCTGATCATCATCCAGTTCATCATCGGGCTGCTGTTTGCCTTCAACGTGGTGAACCGGTCGAACGATTTCCTCGCCGGCTTCTACATGGCGATCAACCGCTTGCTCGAGCCGGTGTTGCGCCCGATCCGCAATCTCCTGCCCAGTACGGGCCAGATCGACTTCTCTCCGCTTGTGTTGATCATCCTGCTCAACATTGTCCTCATCGTTCTCGGCAATGTGATCTACGGCTGATGCCGGCGCAGGTTATCGACGGGAAGGCATTCGCCGCCAGGCTGCGCGAGCGCGTCGGCGAACAGGCGGCGAAATTCGCCGAGGCGGCGGGCCGCAAGGCAGGCCTTGCAGTGGTGCTGGTGGGCGAGGACGCGGCGAGCCAGGTCTATGTGCGCAGCAAGCACAAGGCGACAGTGGCCGCGCATATGGAAAGTTTCGAGCATCGCCTGCCCGCCGATACAGCGGAGGCCGACCTGCTCGCACTGGTCGAGCAATTGAACGCCGATCCGGCGGTCGATGGGATCCTCGTGCAGCTGCCACTGCCCGACCATCTCGACGAACAGGCAGTGATCGCCGCGATCAGCCCCGACAAGGATGTCGACGGGTTCCACGTGACTAATGCCGGGCGTCTCGCGGTCGGACAGAGCGGCTTCGTCCCCTGCACGCCGCTGGGCTGCATGATGCTGCTGACCGACCGGCTGGGCGATCTGTCCGGGCTCGAGGCGGTGGTGATCGGCCGTTCGAATATCGTCGGCAAGCCGATGGCGCAGCTGCTGCTCGACGCCAATGCCACTGTCACTATCGCGCATAGCCGGACGAAGGATTTGCCCGGTGTCGTCCGGCGCGCGGATATCGTGGTCGCTGCGGTCGGCCGTGCCGAAATGGTCAAGGCCGAATGGCTCAAGCCGCAAGCGACGGTGATCGATGTCGGTATCAACCGCCTCCCGCCCGAACCCGGCGCGGACAAGGGCCGGCTGGTCGGCGATGTCGACTATACCGGCGCGCAGGGCGTCGCTGCGGCGATTACCCCGGTACCGGGCGGGGTCGGACCGATGACGATCGCGGTGCTGCTGCGCAACACGCTGGTTGCGGCCTATCGCAATGCCGGTCTCGACCTGCCCGAAGGCGCGCTGTGAGATTGGCGATCGCCCTGTTGGCGCTGGCGCTGACCGCCTGCTCCACGGGCCCGAACCCGCGCGACCGCTATGCGCGGATGCTCAAGCCGACCGCCAATCCATCGAAAGTGGTCGCCGCTGAACTCGGCTTCGCGCGTATGGC
Organism: Qipengyuania sp. SS22; assembly: GCF_025736935.1. NCBI lineage: Bacteria > Pseudomonadati > Pseudomonadota > Alphaproteobacteria > Sphingomonadales > Erythrobacteraceae > Qipengyuania > Qipengyuania sp. SS22. The sequence continues at coordinate 2,432,020 of NZ_CP107048.1, forward strand.
GCAGGACGAGGGGCAGTGGACCGCCTTTCGCGAATATGCCGCCGATGAGGGTGTGATGTTCGTGCCCGAGCCGGTCATGGCGCGTGACTGGCTGAAGGGCCGGGCGGATCCCGCGCAGGCCGTGCGCTGGCAGCCGCATCATGTCTGGTCGAGCTGCGACGGTTCGCTCGCGGTGACGCGCGGCGCATGGCAGCGCCCCGATGGTTCGAACGGCTATTTCACCACCGTCTGGCAACGCCGCCGCGATGGCGAATACCGCTGGACGCTCGATCAGGGCGATAGCCTCGAGACACCGCTCGAAGCGCCCGAATTCGTGCGCACCGATGTCGCCGAATGCCCTGCCCGCGGGCTCGCCGCCGAATTGCGCGAACAGGCCGAACAATCGCGCCCGGTGACAGGCGGCACCTATTTCGACCAGGTCAGCGCGGACAGCAGCCTGTTCCTGACCTTTGTCGTGTCGCCAGACCTGTCGCGCAACTGGAAACTGATGCTGCACCGCAACGGCATGATGGTCGACGCCATGACAGGCAGCGTAACCGCACCTTGGGAGGATTAGCATGACCGCGCTGTTCTTTTCGGCTTTCATCACGCTGTTCGTCGTTATCGACCCGCCCGGCTGCGCCCCGATCTATGCCGGACTGACCAAGGGCGCCGCGCCTGCCGAGCGCCGCAGCATGGCGATCCGCGCGGTGGTCATCGCGGGCATCATCCTCATCGGCTTCGCCCTGTTCGGCGAGGATCTGCTCGACGCCCTGCATATCGAGCTCGACAGCTTCCGCATCGCGGGCGGCATCATGCTTTTTCTTATCGCGCTCGAAATGGTATTTGAGAAGCGCACCCAGCGGCGCGAAGACCGGGCCGAGAAGGTCGCTGCGACGCCGGAGGTCGAGGATGTCTCGGTGTTCCCCATGGCCATGCCGATGCTGGCCGGTCCCGGCGCGATCGCCGCGATCATGCTGTTGACCAATGAAGCGCGCGGGACCGAGGAAACGCTGGTCGTGCTCGGCGCGATGCTGGCAGTGCTCGCGCTGACCGCCGCGGCGCTGATTGCCGCGGGTCCGCTGATCCGCGTGCTGGGCGACCGGGTCGAGGCGGTGATCACGCGGCTGCTGGGCGTCCTGCTCGCCGCGCTCGCCACGCAATATGTCCTCGACGGGCTGAAGGGCACTTTCGTCGGGTGACGCGGTACTGCGCCGGTTCAGTCCGCCATCTTAGACAAAGCCCATGCTCCGTATCGCTACATTCCTGATCCTCGCGTGGCTCACCGCGGTGTCTCCCGCGACGGCGCAGCCGCTGCCTGACTATTCGATCGCCGAGCTCGAAGCGGCAATCATCGCGGGCAAGCTCAATCGCATTGCCGTGCTTGCCGCCGAACAGCATGGCGAGACGGTCTATGCGCAGCGTTTCGATGGCGAAGCTGCGGGAACGCCGATCGATATCCGCTCTGCGGGCAAGTCGCTCACCGCGCTGGCGGTGGGCGCGGCGATTGCCGATGGCGCGCTGACAGGGGTGGATGTCGCGGTGTGGCCCTATCTCGGCCACCCCCGCGGTGAACCATGGGATTCGATTACGGTCGCCGATTTGCTCGGCATGTCGTCCGCGCTCGATTGCAACGATTGGGACCGCAAGTCGCCCGGGCAGGAAGAACGGATGTATCGCACGCGCGCATGGCGCGACTTCGCGCTCGCGCTTCCTGCGCGGGACTATGCGCGCGATGAGCGCGGCGAAGGGGCGTTCTCTTACTGCACCGCGGGGGTCTTCCTGCTCGGCCAGGTAGTCGAACAAGCCACGGGTGAAGGCTTCGACGCCTATGTCCAGCGCCGCCTGTTCGATCCGCTGGAAATCGACGGCGTGGTCTGGCGGCACTCGCGCAGCGGGGAAATCCAGTCCGGCGGGCAATTGACCATCGGGGCGGATGCATTGCTCAAGATCGGCCGCATGGTCCTCGATGACGGGCGCTGGAAGGGCCAACAGCTGCTACCCGAAAGCTGGATCGACGCGATGCTCTCGCCGCGTCACCAGCTTGGCGAGCATGTCTATTACGGGCATTTGTGGTGGGCCACGCCTATCCGGTCGCCGCGCGGCTATGAAGGGGCGTGGATGATGAAGGGCAATGGCGGCAATCTGGTCGCCATCCTGCGCGATTACGACGCGGTGCTAGTGGTGCAGGCGGAAAACTACAATCGCAAGGATGCCGATCGGCATGCCTTCACCGCGCTGGCCGGGCTGCTCGCCAGCCTCGAACCGCCCGCAGCGCCTACTGCAAGGTAACGATTTCGTCGCCGTCGTCGCGCAGCGCGAAGAACTGCATCAGCTGGATCATCAACTCGCAGCGCTGCCGCAGATCGGGCACTTCGAGCAGGGCCTGCTTCGAGGCCGGGTCGAACGGGGCGATCTGCGCAACGCCATTGATCAGCGTCTCATCATCGAGCCGTGCGACCGATTCCCAATCTACCGAATAGCCCTGCATGTCGGCGAAGCGGCGGGCCTCGAATTCGAACCCGGCGCGTTCGACGCTGGAAAGCACTTCGTCCTCGGGCTCCTCGATCAGCTCGGCCTCGACCTGGCGGAATGCGGTCGCGACATCGATCTCGCGCAGCACGCGAAACCGCGATTCGCCATCGAGGACGATGTTGTAACGCCCGTCTTCAAGCGCCTCGACATCGGCGATCCGGCCGACGCAGCCGATCTCGTACAGGGGCGCGCCGTCCTTCGACTGCTGCGGCTGGATGATCCCGATCAGCCGGTCCTTGGCCAGCGCATGCCCGACGAGGTCGCGATAGCGCGGTTCGAAGACATGCAGCGGCAACTGCAGCCCGGGAAACAGGATCGCGCCGGGAAGCGGGAATATCGAGAGGCGGACGCTCAAGCTGCGGCTTACCCGAAGAGGAGCTTGGAGAGGCGGCGGCGCGTGCTCACCACCCATGGGTCTTCCAGCCCGACGGCCTCGAAGATCTGCAGCAGCTTGGCCTTGGCCGCGCTTTCGTTCCATTCGCGACCGGCTTCGAACATGCCCAGCAGTTCGTCGGCCGCGGTATCGCGATCGCCCGCGGCGAAGGCCGCCTCGGCATAGTCGTAGCGCGCCTGCATGTCGCCGCTGGCGGCCTTGTCCTTGAGCGCGGCCAGTTCGCTGTCGTCAACGCGGTTGCCGGCCAGGTCGAGCGCGCTCTTGGCCTGGTCGATCTGCGGATCGGCGGCCAGCGCCGGATCGGCTTCGGCTGCCGCCAGCGCGGCCTGCGCCTGTTCGACATGCCCGGCCTGCGCCAGCGCGCGGATCAGTCCGGCATGCGCGGCGGCATTGTCGGGTGCCATCTGGACGACCTGTGCAAAAATGCCCGCGGCGCGTTCGGTATCGCCTTCGGCCAGCACGTCTTCGGCCATGGTCACGAATTGCGAGACATCCTGTTGCGGCTGGCCCCCCGCAGCGCCCTGCTCGGCACCCGCCTGCATCGGCAGTTGGGCGAGGATCTGGTCGAGCGTCTGCTTCATCTGCGATTCGCTGCGCGCATTGGTCAGGTCCGCGACCGGCTGGCCCTTGAACAGCGCATAGACCGTCGGGATCGACTGGACCTGGAACTGCGCGGCGATGAACTTTTCCTCGTCGACGTCGACCTTCTTGAGGATTACGCCCTTGTCGGCATATTCCGCCGCGACCTTTTCGAGCATCGGCGCGAGCGCCTTGCACGGGCCGCACCATTCGGCATGGAAATCGAGAATGACGAGCTGCGTCATCGACGGTTCGACGACCTCGGTCTTGAAGCGTTCGACCGCTTTCTGTTCATCCATGCTCAGACCCATGCTCGCCACGTAAATCCACCTTTCGTTCGAAAATCGCGTCTGCCCCATGTGGGCATTCGCGCGGCAATGTGAAGGAGCGCCGGTCCACCCGCAAGAGCCGCAAAAATTCTGCATTTTTCGGCTTGCGGGACTCAGGGACCGCTGCTAGTTGGCCGCCTCCCCACCGGGCCTACGGCTTCCGGTAGCGCCAGTGAGCGGGCGTAGCTCAGGGGTAGAGCACAACCTTGCCAAGGTTGGGGTCGGGCGTTCGAATCGCCTCGCCCGCTCCATTTTCCCTTATTGAAGTCAGCACCTTGCCGGATTCGATCCGGGCATGGGGAAGCTGTCCCCATCGCTCCTCGATCCGACACCTCGGTCGTTTGGGCGCATTTGAGACGCGTACGGATCGCAGCGAGGGCGTTCTACCTCCCGTTACAGGAACCGGAACGCGCGACGCGGCGCAGCACGAATGGGCCGGCCAAAGACGGTCAAGCCCGAGCGTTCTCAGAAACGCCCGGGCCCGGACTTGATGGATATTGGCAGCCCAGGTAAGGGTCTTGCCAATCGGATGGTAAGCGAAAATCCCTGCGTCAGAGCTCGAAATTGATCGAGGCGCGCAAGCCGTATCCGATCTTGTCGTTGCGCTCCTCGACCGAAAACTCGCCGCTTACCGTGTAGAATTCGTCCCCGGCCTGACCGCGCAATCGCGCAAACCAGCCGCTCGAGCTCTGGTCGGGGAGCAGGGTGAAACTTTCTCCATCGCCGAACCGCGCGGTGGTGCCGCCGAGTTCGCCCGCGAGGATTTCGCGCCAGCCACCTTCTGCTTCGAGGCGCATCCACAGATCGTCGCCGCGCCGCATTCCCAAGAGGTCGAAGCCGAGCGCCGCGGCAAAGTTGAGCCCCAGCTCGTCACTCGTCCGATCCTCGACCGAAAGATCGAGCGCAGCGCCCCCGCCGGTCTCGTTGTACCCGTTTTCGTCAAGGCGAATGTAATCGACGAAAACGGACGGGCGGAAGAAGAAGAATTGCGAGCCGCCCTCGACCGAAGCACCGGCCATCAGCGATACGACATTGCCCGACCAGTCGCGTTCGATCGTGCGGGCGAGCGTTTCATCGCCATTCATGCCGATGAACTGGCGCGAGCCGTCGAAGTCGCTGAAGCCATAGGATCCGCGCGCGAAGGAGGAAAAGGCACCCCAGTCGCCGCGCCAGTAGAGCGCCGCTTCATAGGTGTTCGACAGCACGCTGTTCTCCGGGCCGCTGTCGTAGCGGTTCCACAGCCAGCTTGCGCTCGCGCCGACGCGCCCGATGCCGGTGACAAGCTCGGCGCCGCCGGAAAACCCGAGACCATCGAGATCGTAGCGGGCGCTTTCCTGCTGATCCTTGCTCGAACCCCAGCCGGCGCCCTCGAATGTCAGGCGCAGCTTGCCGGTCGCTTCGATCGGTCCGTCGCCGTCGGCCAGGCGCCGGGCGAAGGTGCGCATGCCGAGGCTCAGCCCCTCGAAAGCGCCGCCCGCATGATCGGGCAGGGCCTGCGCCACCGTAGCACGGAACAGATCCTTATCGGTGATGCCGAGGAACACGCCGGCGACATCGTCATCTTCGGCCAGCGCGGCGTAGAGCGCGTCATAGGCAGCGCCCTGCGCACGGTTCAGGCCGAGGTCTTCATTGGCTTTCCGTTCGATGTCGACCATGACGAGACCCGCAGCCTCCTCGATCGCCAGAGCGGCGTCGTACATGAAGGGGACCAGCGTGTTGTCGGACACCAGATCGTCGGCGCCGGTGAGGCTGCCCGCCGTGATTACGGTATAAGTGCCTTCGGCAGCGGCGATATCGGTCAGGCGGAGCTTGAGCTTGGCACCGTCTTCGAAGCTTGCATTGCCGCCGACGGTGATCGCGCTTCCTTCGCCCGCTTCCTTGCTCAGGGTGGCAACGATGATGCCTTTTGCCCCGACCTCGAGCGAAGCGATCGTCGTCGGTGAAGCGAGGTCGAGCGTCCCGCCTTCGAGTGCGACCGCAACATTCTGGCTGTCGACGAAGCGGCCGGAGAACGCGCTCTTGTCCGACAGCGTCACCGCGGCCGCGCCGCCAGCGAAATCAGCCGTGCCGGAGAAGGAAGAGGTGCCGGAGAGTGCCAGTTCGTCTGCCTGCCCGCCGAAATCCGCCCGCCCGGAAAACTTTGCATCTCCCGCCATCAGCAGCCGGTCCTGGCCCGAACCGAAGGCGACATCGCCCGCGACCACGCCGTCCGCAATCTGGAGAAGATCGCTACCGGTCCCGAACCGGATATCGCCTTCGATCACGGGAGCAGCCACGCCCGAACCCACCGCGGTCTGCCTGACCGTGGCTCCCGAGGAAACGTTCGACAGGTCGATGGCGATATTACGCCCCGAACCTGCCTTCGCACCCGTCGCGACGATCTTGCCGCTGTTTTCAACGAGGCCGAGCGTGCCGCTGTTGTCGACGATGGCAACGGCGGTGCCGTCTTCGCCGCCCGAAGTGGCCCTGATCGTGCCGCTGTTGCGCAGGTACGGAAGCGTGGCACCCTGATCCACGGATATGGCGGTCGCGCGGCTATCCGCGTCCTTGCCGGTCGTGGCAGCGATGGTTCCCGAGACGCGCAGTTCGCCGGTGGACGCTCCACCGGCAAGCCGCAGCGCGGTCGCATTGGCATCCTTCGACGTCGCTTCGACCGCTCCCGCGACCGAGATGCCTTTCTCGATCGTCACACCACCGCCGCGTCCGCCGATCACCAGGGCGTTGCCATCGACGCCCGCGTAGACACCGTGTCCAGCGATGCCACCGTCGATGATCAGGCCGAAACCCGATCCGGTTGCGGGAACCGCGCCGATCGCGATGTCGCGATCGGTAGCGCCGATCACAACTGCTGGCGCAGCGCCATAAGATACGACTTTCGCGCTGCCTTCCTTGGCGTCCTCGATCCCGTCCTTGTCCTCGTCGGGGTCGTCCTTGTCGGCATCCTTGGGCGGAATCGCGAAGTAGATGCCCTTGGCGACATCGCCCTCGATCACCAGCGCGCTGCCGCCCTGGAGGAGGTCGTCCTCGTCGAGCTTGGACGGGTCTGCCGGCGCAGTCGTATAGCGATAGCCGGTCGCCGCGATGGTTCCCTGGACCACCAGCGCGCCATCGATATCGCCGCCCAGATGCGCGGCGGAAGACCCCTCTCCAACCGCTGATATGGTCCCCGCCAGCCGGACATTGCCGGTCACGTCACCCACCTCGACGCCCACGCTATCGTCGCCAAGGACGCTGGTCTTGCCATCGTGAACGAGGTCGCCATCGAGCAGGCCCGCTACGGAAATCCCGGCGGACTCGTTACCTTCGACGGTGATCGTGCCGGTATGGCGGATCTCGCCGACCAGATCCCCGCGAACGCGGATGGCTGCGCGGTCACGCCCGACCGCGAAGGGTCCGTCGAAGTCCTTGTCGTTGTCGATGTCTTCGGGCGTATAGGTTTCGTCGATCGTGATCGTACCCGAATTGACGATATCGGCCTGGCGGTCTCCGACCACCTCAATGCCGCTTGCGCCATCGGCATTGGAGACCACGATCTTGCCGACGTTTGTCGTATCGTGATCGCCATCGACGGTAATCGCCGAACCGGCGGTCAGTTCGATCGAACCCTTGTCGGTCACCTTGACTGCATCGCCTGCGCCGCCATTCAACTGGGATGTGCGGATCGGCTGGGTGCGCTTGTCCTCGACGAGCGTCTGCGCGGCGAGCGGAACGGCCAGGGTCGCGAGCGCGGTCCCGGCGAGCAGGTAACGATGCATATGAAATCCTCCGTTTTAGGGGAGGACGGAGACACGGGCGGGATGCCTTAGAAAAAAGGTGCGCGCCTTGCCGTACAAAGCTGCCAGCGTGCGCCTCAGAAGGAGAAATCGACCCCCAGCCGGATGGTGCGCGGGCGCAGTGGTGTCACCTGTTCGCGCATCACGGCAAACGGCGTGCCGAGGGCAAAGCGATTGCCTTCACTATCGGCGAGGTTGGTGATCGAAAGGGTCCCGCCGATCCGCTCGTTGCCGACGCGTACCAGCAACCCGCTATCGAGATAGTCGCCCTGCAAATCGCCCAGTTCAGGCCCGATACCGAGACGGGATTTGCCGATGTAGCTTGCCCACACACGGCCATCGAGATCGAGCCCCCCGCCGATGTAGTGTGCATACTCCAGCCCCAGACGTCCCGAGAATTCCGCGATATTGGGGACGTGGGTGATCCGGCTGAAGGCGAGCAGGACGGGTTCGTCGATCTCGCTCCGGTTGAGCGTCGCGCCGCCGGTCAGGCGCAGATCGTCGGTCAGGAACGCGCCGCCCGACGCGCTGATTGTCCAGACGCGGCCGTCGCCGATATTGGCCGTGCTCGGAAGACCGAGGGCGTCGATGAAATCGGCCTGGATATCGCTCCATCTGGTATAGGACAGGTTCAGCGCAAGATCGAAGGAATCGATACCGCCGCGCCCGTGACGCACCCCGACTTCCAGCGTCCGGGCGTGGTCGTCGCGGAAGCGGCGGACGAATTCGCCCTCGATCGCCAGCCCCCCCGGGCGGAAGCCTTCCTGATAGCGCGCATACAGACTGGTCTTCGGGCCCAGCGAGGCGAGCAGCGAGGCCGAGGGCAGAATGGCCGACTGGTCCCGGTTCGCCGTCGTCGCTGCGCGCTCCACCATCAAGGCAAGCGGCACGTCTTCGGCGCTCCCCCCCAGGCGGGCATGGGTGAAGCGGGCGCCGAGTGTCGCGATAAGGCCATCGCGCAAGCGGTAGGATCCCTCGCCGTAGAGCGTGGCTTCGGTAATCGTATTGAGCACGCCCGTCGCGGCGGACCGCTGGTTTTCCCGCTCGAGCGAACGGTTCAGCTGCGTCCGGTTGTCGATCAGGCTTATACCGGCGAGCCAGCCGAACCGGCGATCGTCGAGAGGGAGCCAGACCCGCGTCTCGTGTGCGAGCATGCGCGTTTCATTGCGCTGGATGAAAACACGGTCTTCGGCACCGGGCATCGTGGCATCGTAACGCTCCTCGAGCTCCTGACGGGCAATGCCGGTCGTGGAGCGCAAGCCCAGCGCCCCGATCTGTCCGGAAAGAACGAGTTGCCCGTGAAGATAGTCGGCATCCGAACCTTCGCGTACGCGGGCCGTGCTCTCGTAGCGATCCCCCTCGCGGGCAGCATACTGGCTGTCGGAAGCATGGGTGGATTGCGCAAGGCCGATCACATCGACGGTCCATTGCGGCGCCAGTTCGAGCCGGGCGATCGCGCGGCCCGCCAGAATGCTTGTCCTGTTCACATCCTTGCTGCCGAGCAGGGGCTTGTCGATATACCCTCCCTCGCTGGCGGCATCGAGCGTGACGCGAAGCGCGGCCTTGTCCGCGGCAAGCGGGACGTTGGCAGTCGCACTCGCATCCAGACTTCCCGCCCCGTGCTGCGTCAGCGCCCCGCCAACGGTTGCGCGGAAGTGCTGTCGATCGATTTCGGGGGTGTTGGGCACCAGGCGGATGATGCCGCCGAGCGATCCCGCACCGTAAAGCGTACCCTGTGGCCCTTCGAGAACTTCGACGCGCTCCAGATCCGACAGCCTGAGATCGGGATCGGGTGCATTGTAGCTGAGCCGCATATCGCCAAGGTACTGGCCGACTGTTGCCTGGGTCGGCCCGGTGAAACTGGAATCGGCAATTCCGCGAATGAACAGCTTGTTGCGCCCGCTTCCCAGATAGGTCGAAGAGACGGTCGCGATCCGCTGGGTGATCTTTTCCGTCCCGCCGATACCGCCAAGCGCCAGTTCCTCGCCATCGACGATCGACACCTGCGCCGGGAGATCTTCCAGTCGCGTGTCGCGCTTGCTGGCGACGACGACGATTTCTTCCATGGGTACCGGTGGCGGAGGCGGCGGGTTGGCTGTCCGCCGGGGCAGGGGAGCGGACCGCTGCGCTGCGCGCGCGGATCGCACAGACCTGCGCGGCTGCAGTTCCAGACGCCAGGATGCATCACCGATGGCAACGGCCCTCGCATCGACGCTGTTGGCCAGCTGCCGGACAGCCTGGCGCGCGCTCATGCGGCCGCGGATGCGCGGCGCGGGCCGCTGTGCAAGAACCGGGTCGCTCACGACGATGCTCGTGCCGGTTTGCCGCGCGATGGCGATGGCCGATTCCGCGACAGTGCCTGGAGCTATGTCGATCGAAGCATCGCGCGCATCGGCTTGCGCGGGAAGGCAGGCCGCCAGGGCAATAAGGGCATAGGGAGCGTGCCGCATGGTCAGCGAGACGCAAGGATCCAGGTCTCGCCCCGCCGTTCGACCGAAACTCCGAGCAGGGGGGCCAGCGAAGCCGGGTCCGCGCGCAGGGGTTCGAGGGCGATGCTTCCCGAGATAGGTCGCTCGCCACTGGTCTCCGAAGCCCGGTAGTCGATCCCGCTTGCCCGCGCGATGTCGGCGGCGACATCGGCCAGCGGCGCGCGGAGGAAAGTCAGGCGGCCATCGCGCCATTCGCCCACCTGATCCAGCGGAATGTTTGCGACATCATAGGCGGCGCCGGCCCTGTCGAAGGTGAGAATGTGGCCGGGTTCGATCCGGGCATTCTGTCTTGTCGGGTTATAGATGACCGCGCCTTCGGAGACGCCGACACCGACTTCGGATCGCATGATGCTGACATCGAAAACCGTCCCGGCATCGACCAGCGTGGCGCCGCCGACATCGACGCGGAACGGGTCGCTCTCGTCATGGCGGATTTCGAACAGCGCACGCCCGCGTTCGAGGCGGGCGTAACGATCCCGGTCCGGGTCGACGAGCAGTTCGGAGTCGCCCGCCATGATGATCACGCTCCCGTCTTCCAGCGCAATCTGGCGCGTTTCGCCCGGGACGGTCCGATAGATCGATGTCGCATCATTGGCCTGCCAGACCCACAGCGCCGCCACCAGTGCCAGACACGCGGCAAGTGCAGAACCGAACCAGCGGCGCCGGGGGGCGGGGCGCTCTTCGTCGATGTCATTCGCGGGTTGGGCGTCGAGCATGGCTGCGCCTTCTTCTGCAGCAAGCATGACATGGTCGTAAGCCGCCGCATGCTCGGGCGATTGCTCGAGCCAGTCGGTAAAGCGCGACCAGTCCTCGAACCCGGGTTCGGATGTCCTGACCGCCCAGGCGGCGGCCTCGTCGAGAATGTTGCGATCAAGCGCCATAAATTGTTGCTCCTGCCCTATAGACGGAGTCCCCGCGTTCATTCCTCATCGAGCCGCTCCCTCAGTTCGGCGAGAACCCGGTAGATGCTGCGCAAATCACCTTCGACGGTACTGATACTGACGCCGAATTCCTCGGCAATCGCGCGCTGGGCAATACCGTCTATGCGGCTGCGCCGAAAGATTTTCACGGCACGGTCGGGAAATTCCGCAAGCGCCTCTTCCACCTTGCGGGCGAATTGCTGGCCGGCGATTACGCGCTCGACCGAAGGGCTGTCGGACACGCCGGGCACTGGTCCGAAACTGGCTTCGGTCCATTCCTTCTCGCGCACGGCGGATTGTTTCGCGGAACGATAGCGATCGATCATCGCCATATTGGCCGCGCGGTAGAGATAGGCCATCGGCGCGCCGATGGGACCGGCTGGCCGGCGGGCAATCTTCAGCCAGACCTCCTGCAATATGTCCTCGGCATCGTCACCGGCGCCGCGCGCCACGAGGAATCGCAGAAGCGGTTGCCGGTTCGCAAGGAAGACGGCCTGCAGTCCATCGTCCGCATCGTCGGTCACGGCAAGCCTCACCTTCCCACATTTCGATTCGCGCGCAGCCGCCTCGGGTGCGTGAACCGAGATCGCTGAACCGGAGACAACGAGCCGGTTTGCGCCGCGCTGTCGACAAATACGAGCGGTTCCGTTCCCCCGCAAGCGGTCGCGATCAAGGCAATCGCACGAGGGCTCCGTCTCTTCGGCGAGGCGGCAGTCGAAGGCTGTTTCGCAAGTGGTCCGGCAAGCCGGCAACTCGCGAGCGCATTCCCTCGCACCTCCGAGTTTCACGAAAGGAAAGATGATGAAAGCTATTTTCTTGATCGGTGCTGCAGCCATGGCTCTGGCGGGCACCTCCGCGCAGGCGCAGGATGTTTCGGGCTTCCGCATCGAGGGCCGCCTCGGCTGGGAAAAGGCCGGCACCGAAGCCGTGCTGCCCAACCCCGCAGACGACGAAGACGAGACGGGCGACGAATTCCTCGTCGGCAAAGACAAGGATGGCGGCCCCGCCTACGGGATCGAGATCGGCTACGATTTGCAGATCGGCGACAGCTTCGTTGTCGGTGCCTATGGCGGTGTCGATTTGTCGGACAGCAACACCTGCGTCGAACTGGTCGAAGACGACCTCTCCTGCGCCGAACTCGGCCGTACCTTTACGGCGGGTCTGCGCGCAGGCGTGCCGATCGGCAGAAATTCGCTCATTTACGCGAAGGGCGGATATTCGAACGGCAAACTCGACCTGAGCTACGATCCCGATGTTACGGACAATGACGACGATGAGCCCGGCGAAATCGCCGGCTTTTCGGAAAAGCGCGACGGTTATCACCTGGGTGCCGGCGCCGAAATCGGGATCACCTCGAGCATCTATGCCAAGCTCGAATACGTCTACACCGACTTCGGCAGCGATTCCTATCTCCTCGACGAGGACGAAGAAACGTCGATCGATGTCCAGAGCGATCGCCACCAGGTCCTCATCGGCCTGGGCCTGCGGTTCTGACCGGTGCGGCGGGGAAGGGGACATGCCCCTCCCCGCCAAACCAGACTGACCAACATCTCCGAATATCGATAGCCGAACAGCACGCTCTCGCGGCTATCCGGCACAGCCATGCCTTACCGGACAGGATCTGTTTTCACGATATGGGATCGCATGCGCTGAAGGCCTTCATCCTGCTGTGTGCAGGCATACTGTTCTGGCTCCTGGCATCCCGGGTCACAGGCGCAAACACGCCCTGGGAAAGCGATGCTTACTGGTACTTCTGGTACCCGCTCTGTCTCGCCCTTGCGGGAATGGCGGGATTTTTCCTGCGGGACGCCGGCTGGATCGCGGGAGGAATACTCATCTTCTCGCAGATCCCTGTGATGTGGCTGCAAAACGACCTCGTGGCGGCCGGATTGTTCATCTCATGTATCCTGGCAGTTCATGGGATCGCAATCTCGATGCTCGCCGGCCGGATAGCCGTCCAGATACGGGTCCAATGACCGGTCGCTTCCGGGCGCGATTCGTCGCCCCTGCGAATGCATTCGTCGATTAGGCTGAAGGGCGCAGAGAAAACCCTTGCGCACCCGGCCAACGTCGCTAACAGAAAGGATATGTTGTATCGTTCAAAACATTCACTTCGCCTTGTCGTCTCCACCCTCTCGCTCGCGGCCATGCTGGCCGCAGGTCCGGCTCTCGCCCAACAGGTCGATACCGAACCGGAGGCGGAGCAGGAGGAGCCCCCCGCCGAAGACCTGCACGACCGGCGGATCAACTATCAGGGCCAGATCATCGTCAGCGCGCAGGGCCTGCGCGAATTCGACCTCCTGGCGGGCACCAGCGTTGTCGAGGGAGACGAATTGCAGCGCAATATGGATGGCCAGCTGGGCGAAGTACTCGCCAGCCTGCCCGGCGTTTCCGCATCGGGCTTTGCGCCGGGCGCCTCTCGCCCGATCCTGCGGGGCTTTTCGGGCGAACGCGTCAAGGTGCTGGTTGACGGCATCGGCGCAATCGATGCCTCCAACACATCCGACGATCACGCCGTCTCGATCGACCCGCTGACCGCCGAGAGCATCGAGGTATTGCGCGGGCCTGCCGTGCTGCTGTTCGGTAGCCAGGCGATCGGCGGCGCGGTCAACGTAATCGACAAGCGCATTCCGCGCCGCGTCCCGGACGAACCGGTGCATGTCGATTTTGTCGCCCGCACCGACACCGCCAGCGATCTGCGCGAATTCGGCGGCTCGGTCGATGTACCCTTTGGCACCAGCGGCTTCGTGGCGCATGTCGACGGGTCATGGCGCGAAAGCGACGATCTCTCGATTGCCGGGTTCTCGGTCGCGCCTGCGCTGCGCGCCGAAATCCTTGCAGAAGCAGCCGAGGAAGAGGACGAGGGCGAGCTTGAAGAGGCCGCGGAACTGCGCGAAGCCGCCGACCAGCGCGGCGTGTTGCCCAATAGCGCGACCGAAACCTGGACTGCCAATGCGGGTCTCGCCTTCTTTAAAGACGACAGCAATCTGGGTGTTTCCTTCGGCGTCTACGACACCGCCTATGGCGTCCCCGGCCGTCCTGGCGCGGGGCATCATCATGGCGAGGAAGAGGGCCACGAGGATGAGGATCACGACGAAGACGAACACGGCGAGGAAGAGCATGGCGAAGAGCAGGTCAGCATCGGCCTGCGCCAGTATCGCGCCGATCTGCGCGGCGATATCTTCCTCGGGGACGGCTTGTTCGAACGGCTGAAAATCCGCGCGGGCTACTCGGACTATACCCATACCGAATTCGAAGGCGACGAGATCGGCACGGTGTTCGACGTCCAGGGCCTCGAAGCGCGGGCTGAGTTGGTCCAGAACACCTCTGGCGCATGGCGCGGCTCGCTGGGCACGCAATATTACTTCCGCGATTTCGAAGCGGTCGGCGCGGAAGCCTTCGTGGCGCCCAACCGCACTGAACAGATCGCCTTCTTCGCGCTCCAGGAATATGGCAACGGCCCGTTCGAGGTCGAAGGCTCGCTGCGCTACGAGAACACCAAGGTCGATGCCACCACGCTGAACATCGAACGCAATTTCGACACCTTCTCGGGCGCAATCGGTCTTGCCTACGAGGTTTTGCCGACCGTTCGCGCGGGGATCAATCTGTCCCGCGTGGCGCGTGCACCGGCGGGCGAGGAACTGTTCTCCGACGGCCCGCATATTGCCACGCAGGCGTTCGAGGTCGGCGATCCCGATCTCGATATCGAACGCGCGTGGGGGGCGGAAATCTTCGCCCGTGGCAGCGTTGGTGGCGCGCGGTTCAGCGTTGCCGGCTATCGCAACTGGTTCGACGATTTCATCTACCTCGCGCAGAATGGCGAGGAAGAAGACGAACTGCCGGTCTATCTCTTCCTCCAGCAGGATGCGACCTACACCGGGATCGAGGGCGAAGTGGCCTTCGACCTGATCGATACGGGCGATCTTACCATCGGGACCGAGCTGCAGGGCAACTATGTCCACGCCGAGCTGGCCGACGACAGCTTCGTGCCGCGGATTCCGCCGCTTCACCTTGCAGCCGCGTTGACTGCATCGACCGATGCCTTCGACCTGCGCGGCGAGGTGGAATGGTATGACGACCAGGACGACATCGCGGCGTATGAAACGGCGACCGAGGGCTACACCTTCGTCAACGCCGCGCTCGCCTGGCGCCCGCTGCGCGGGAACGGGTCGATCACGCTCATGCTCAAGGCGGACAACATCTTCGATGTGACAGCTCGTCGCCACACCAGCGTCACCAAGGATTTCGTGCCACTGGCAGGCCGTAATTTCAGCGCGAGCATCCGCGCTAGCTTCTAGGCTGGGTCAGACACTATCGGTAGGGCGATCGCTGCGGACAGCCGCGGCGGTCGCCCCTTCGGCTTTCCCTTCGGCATGCGCCGCCTTGACCTCGGCGTCATGCGCGCGGTCACGTTCGCGCCACAGCCCGACTTGGCCGCGCACCTGGCCATAGGCGAACACCATCAGCAGGCCGCCGATGATAGCGACGTTCTTGAGCGCCATCGCCGCCTGCGTCTGGTCGGTCACCTGTTCGTGGAAAAACAGCGTCGCCAGCCCGGTGAAGACCAACAGCGCGAGGCTGGCCAGCCGCGTCATGAAGCCGCTGGCAAGGATCAACCCCGCGACGACTTCGAACACACCGACTGCCAGCGCCAGGCTGCCGGGGAAGGGCGATTCGGCTTCCATGTAAGCCGCGGTCGCCGCCGGATCCATGACCTTGCCGAGCCCGGCCAGCACGAACAACGCGCCCAATAGGATGCGCCCGATCAGCGCTGCGATGGTAGCCATGGTTTCTCTCCCCTGTGATGTTGTCGGGGGCCGCGGGTGCGGCCCCGCCTCCTACTCCTCGACCGCGAACCGCAATTCGGCATGGTCGCGCAGGCGTTCGACCAGCGCTTCGCCAAGGAACGAGCCGGGCGTACCGACGCCGCCTTCGGCATCGCTGTCGAGCAAGGCCATGCCGGTTTCGGCCAGCATCCGGCTGGTCGAGCCATAGCCGGGATCATACTTGCCCTTGACCCCGTAGTGGAGCCGCTTGCCGTCGGGCCATTCGCCCACGAACAGTACATCGTAATGACCGTTCTCGCGCTCGTCCTTGCTCGGCCCCTCGCCGGGCTTGGGCGGCTTGGCGCCAAACGGGTTCTTGAGCATGTCGACCACTGCATTGGCCGCCGCCTTGCCCGCTTCGCCGGGGCTGGTGAGCATCATTTCGTCGTAGCGGAAGTCCTCGCCATAGGGATGCCCGCGCAGGAAATTGGTGCGGTGGACGTTCTTGGTGTTGATCGTCGCCATGATGAACGGCGCGGCCCATTTGCCCAGCTCGTCTTCGTAATGCGGAATCATGCCCGAAGGCTGGTCTGGGCCGTCGAAACCGGGGGCGAGGCCAAAGGGATCGTTGAGCACCTTGATGATCCCTGGGTTCTTCGCCGCCGCCTTCATCGTCGCGGTCAGGCTGGCTGCGGTGCCGCCAGAGAAGGTGCCCTGCATCGCGCGGACGCGGCCCTTGACCCGCGGCGCGGGCGAACCATGGCGGGCGACCGCTTCATGCTGGAGCATCAGCACGCCGAGATCGAAGGGGATCGAATCGAACCCGCTCGAAAAGGTGATCCGCGCCCCGCTGGCCTTGGCGGCCTCGTGGTGGAGGTCGATCTGCTCGCGCATCCATGCCGGTTCGCCGCACAGGTCGGCGTAGTCGGTGCCGGTCTTCACACAGGCGGCGACCAACTTGTCGCCGTAGAGCTGGTAGGGGCCGACCGTGGTGAGGACGACCTTGGTCCTGCGGCACATGGCCTCGAGGCTGGCGGGATCGTCGGCGTCGGCGACCACCAGCGGGGTCGTGGCCGGGGCGCCGATTTCGTCGCGAACCGCTTCGAGCTTGTCCATGCTCCGCCCGGCCATGGCCCATTTCGGTCCATCCGCCGCCGCGCCATATTCACGCACGAAATGCTCGGCGACCAGGCGACCGGTGTATCCGGTGGCGCCATAGACGATAATGTCGAATTCGGTGTCGGCCATGTGTCTCTCCTTTGCCGTCTGAATGCGCGTGGCGGACGGGAGAGTCAAAGACGTTACGGCGCGCGCGCAATGCGCGGGAGGACGCCCGACTGGCTCGAAATTGCCAGCAAGCGTCCGTCTTCGGCGAAGTGCCGGGCACTGCCGTGAACCACGCCGCGATCGAAGGCGGCAAATTCGGTCACCGTCAGGACCCAGCCGTCATCCGCCGACTGGATATAGCGATAGGTATCGTCGAGGCTCGATCCGCCGCGCGTGGCAGGGTGCGCGCCAAGAAAGAAATCGGAAACGATCGCGAGCCAGCCCGAGTCCGCTGCAAACCCCGCCTGCGAGCGTGACCATAGCGCCTGGACGCCGCGGTCTTCGTCGGTCATCGCCAGGCGGAGATCGATCTGGTCGGCCAAGGTTCCGGGTGCGCCCCAATCACGGTCGAGGCTCTCGCACTCGCCCGGTCCCGGCACCTCGGGCAGCGCGGCGAAGATGCGCTGTTCGCTTGGCTCGCGCGCGCCCAGTGACGCGCTGATACGGTGGGTCAGGCGTCCGCCGCTGCGGATTTCCGCCTGCCATTGTCCGACCGATTGCCCGCCGCCGCACTGTTCGCAGGAAACCACCAATTCCTCGGCATGCGTGGTCGGCGCGAGGAACTGGATGTTCGACCACAGCAGCTTCTGGCCGCTGGCGAGTTCGAGCGCGTCGACTGCGGCCGCCAGCGCGACCCCGCCCATGACATGCGGTGCGCCTTCGGGCCCCACCGTGGCGGGCGGCATGACCGGCAGGATGTATTCGCCCTCGCGCTCGCCCGGCGCAACGCGCCAGAAGGGGAAGCGCGAAACGCTCATTCTGCGGCGCTCACAGCCGCGGCAGCGTCACGCCGCGCTGCCCCATGTATTTGCCTGCGCGATCGCGATAGGTGGTCTCGCAGCGCTCGTTGCCCTGCAGGAACAGAAACTGGCACGCGCCCTCGTTGGCGTAGATTTTCGCGGGCAGCGGGGTGGTGTTGGAAAACTCCAGCGTGACATGGCCTTCCCAACCGGGTTCGAGCGGGGTGACGTTCACGATGATCCCGCAGCGCGCATAGGTGCTCTTGCCGAGACAGATCACCAGCACGTCTTCCGGCACGCGGAAATATTCGACCGTGCGCGCCAGCGCGAAGCTGTTGGGCGGAATTACGCAGATGTCGGTTTCGCGGTCGACCAGGCTGTCGCCGTCGAAGTTCTTCGGATCGACCACTGCGCTGTTCACATTGGTGAAGATCTTGAACTCGGGCGCCACACGCGCGTCATAGCCATAGCTCGACAGCCCGTAACTGATCACCCCTTCGCGGCGTTGCGCCTCGACGAAGGGCTCGATCATGCCCTCGTTCTGCGCCTTGTCGCGGATCCACTTGTCGGAAAGAATCGCCATGGGAGAGGAATTCCCGAAGTGGGGGGCGGGGGCAAGCGGGCGACGGGATTTATCCCGTATCGCGGCGATCAATGAGTCTCTGACCCACCCGCACCCCATCCGCTCGGCCTGAGCTTGTCGAAGGCCATGCACCCGGCCTAACCTCCTGGAATGGCCTTCTTCGCGTATATCCTGCGCTGCAACGATGGCAGCTACTACACGGGCCATACCGAGGACCTCGAAATCCGGATGGCGCAGCACCAAACAGGTGCACTCGGGGGGGGATACCGCCAAGCGCCTTCCGGTGGTGCTTCTATGGTCGCAGGAATTTCCCACTCGCGACGAAGCATTCGATGCCGAACGCCAGATCAAGGGCTGGAGCCGGGCGAAGAAAGAAGCGCTGATCACGGGCGACTGGAGCAGGGTGATCGAACTTGCCAAGAACAGGCAAAGATGAAGCCCTGACCGCGAGCGGCAGCGCATGGCCTTCGACAGGCTCAGGCTGAGCGGGGTGGTAGTCCCAGTACCTCAGCTAGCTCGCCAGCAGCGTCGCATTTCCGCCGGCCGCGGTCGTGTCGATGCACACCACGCGTTCCGTCGCGAAGCGCGCAACGTAATGCGGGCCGCCCGCCTTGGGGCCGGTGCCCGACAGGCCCTCGCCGCCGAAGGGCTGGCTTTCGACCACTGCGCCGATCTGGTTGCGATTGACGTAGAAATTGCCGACCTTGGCGCGCGCTTCGATGAAAGCGCGCGTATCGTCATTGCGGCTGTGGAGGCCCAGGGTCAGCCCGAACCCGGTGGCGTTGATGTCTTCCATCACGTGTTCAAGATCTGCCGCGCGATAGCGCACGACATGGAGGATCGGGCCGAAGTTCTCGCGCTTCAGGTCGAGGATCGAATCCATCTCGATGATCGTCGGCGCGACATAGCATCCGGCATTGGCTCCTCGGTGCAGGCGGCGGCGCCAGACCGGACGGCCACCCTTCTTGCGGCGCGCGACGTGGCGTTCGAGCGAGGACTTGGCATCCATGTCGATCACCGGGCCGACATCGGTCGCCAGATGTTCGGGATTGCCGATCGTGAGTGCCTCGAACCCACCGCGAATCATCTTCAGCATCTCGTCATAGACATCGTCCTGAATGTAGAGGACGCGCAAGGCGGAGCAGCGCTGACCCGCGCTCTGGAAGGCGCTGGCGACGACATCGCGCGTGACCTGTTCGGGCAGTGCGGTGGAATCGACGATCATCGCGTTCTGGCCGCCGGTTTCGGCGATCAGCGTCGCGATCGGTCCTTCGCGTGCAGCCAGCCCGCGGTTGATCGCCTGCGCGGTCTGGGTCGAGCCGGTGAAGGCGACGCCTGCAATCCGCGGATCGGACGTGATCATTTCGCCCACATCGCCCGCACCGGGAAGCAGCTGGAACGCCTCTTCGGGAATGCCCGCCGCATGGCACAGGCGCACCGCGAGTGCGGCGATCAAAGGGGTCTGTTCGGCGGGCTTGGCGACCACGGTATTGCCCGCGGCCAGCGCGGCGGCGGGGGTGCCGATGAAGATCGCCAGCGGGAAGTTCCACGGGCTGATGCAGGCGAACACGCCGCGGCCGTGCAGGCTCAGCCGGTTTTCCTCGCCGGTCGGGCCGGGCAGCGGGATCGGGCCGGTGAACTGGCGCCGCGCCTCATTAGCGTAGAAACGCAGGAAATCGACCGCTTCGCGCAATTCGAGCACTGCGTCCATCAGCGTCTTGCCTGCCTCGCGCTGGCACAGGCTGAGGAATTCGTCGGTGTGTTCCTCGAACAGATCGGCGGCAGCATCGAGCAGTAGCGCGCGCTTTTCGCCGCCGAGCCGGTCCCAGCCGGGCTGGATCGCTTCGGCGCGGCTGATCGCTTCCTCGACTTCGAAATCGAGCGCGTCGCGGCGGGTGCCGACTTCGGCGGACAGGTCGTGCGGCTTGTTGATCGGCGCGACTTCGCCCTCGGCCCCCGAAACGAAGGTCGGTTCGGCTACCCAATGGCGGTTTTCGAGTGCGGCGAGGCGGTCCTGCAGCGGCTCGAGCACCAGCGGGTCGGACAGGTCGATTCCGGCTGAATTGGGGCGGCCGGGGAAGATGTCGGTCGGCAGCGGGATGGTCGGATTGCGATAGGGTTCGACCTTTGCCATGTCCGCCACCGGATCGGTCGCCAGCTCGGCAGCGGGCACTTCCGCATCGGCCATGCGGTTGACGAAGGAGCTGTTCGCGCCGTTTTCGAGCAGGCGCCGCACGAGGTAGGCGAGCAGGTCCTTATGCGTGCCGGTGGGCGCATAGATGCGCACATTGGTGCGGTCGTTGCCTTCCATCTGCGCCAGCGCGCCATAGATATCCTCGCCCATGCCGTGAAGCCGCTGGAATTCGAGCGGTTTGCCGCCCGCCAGCGCCTTGATTGCGCCGATCGTATAGGCGTTGTGCGTGGCGAATGCGGGATAGATCGCATCGTCCGCGGCGAGCATCTTCTCGGCGCAGGCGAGATAGCTGACATCGGTCGCGAGCTTGCGCGTGAAGACCGGGAAATCGGTGAAGCCGCCGACCTGGCTGAGCTTGATCTCGGTATCCCAATAAGCGCCCTTGACCAGCCGGACGAAGAACTTGCGGTCGTACTTGCGGGCCAGCCGCGCGGTCCAGTCGACCATCGGCGCGCCGCGCTTCTGATAGGCCTGGATGGCCAGGCCGAAGCCTTCCCAGCGGCTGCCGTCGGGGCGGGTGAACAGGCTGTCGTCGCGCGCCAGCGCCTCGATCAGATCCATCGACAGCTCGAGCCGGTCGGCTTCTTCGGCGTCGATGGTGAAATGGATGTTCGCATCGCGCGCCGCCGTGGCAAGGTCGCGCACGATCGGCAGCAGGTCGGCCACCGCAAGATCGGCGTGGAGGAAGGTGTATTTCGGGTGCAGCGCCGACAGTTTGACCGAAATGCCCGGCGCGCTGCGGACATCACCGGTCGCTTCTTTGACCAGCCGGTCGATCGCCTTGTGATAGTTCACCCGGTAACGCTCGGCATCGTCATAGGTCATCGCGGCTTCGCCCAGCATGTCGAAGCTGTGCGTCAGTCCGCGGGCACGTTCGGGCGCGGCGCGCTTCAGCGACTCGTTGATCGTGCGGCCATAGACGAACTGGCCGCCGAGGATGCGCATGGCCTGCAGCGTCGCGGTGCGGATCACGGGTTCGCCAAGGCGGTTGACCGCGCGCTTCAGCGTCTTGCCCATCCCCTTCTGTGCCTCCTGGGGGCGATCAAGCACTTCGCCGGTCAGCATCAGCGAGAAGGTCGCGGCATTGACGAAGGTCGAGGAGCTTTCGCCCATGTGTTCGGCCCAGTCGATATCGCCGATCTTGTCGCGGATCAGCGCATCGGCGGTGGCAGCATCGGGTACGCGCAGCAGCGCTTCGGCGAGGCACATCAGCGCCACGCCCTCTTCGGTCGCGAGGCCGTATTGGTGCAGGAACGCGTCGATCCCGCTCGCCTTGCGCTGGCGTGCGTCCTCGATCAGGCGGATCGCGATTTGCGCGGCTTCCTCGTGTTTCGCGCTGGCGGTGCCTGCCTGCGCCATGCGTTCGGCGACGCAGGCGTTTTCTTCCGCGCGATAGGCTTCACGGAGAGCTTGGCGGGAAATGGGGGACAGGCGGGCAGGAT
Organism: Qipengyuania sp. SS22; assembly: GCF_025736935.1. Taxonomy (NCBI): domain Bacteria; kingdom Pseudomonadati; phylum Pseudomonadota; class Alphaproteobacteria; order Sphingomonadales; family Erythrobacteraceae; genus Qipengyuania; species Qipengyuania sp. SS22. The sequence goes on from NZ_CP107048.1 coordinate 2,454,069, forward strand.
CGTGCAGGGCCATACGACTCCGGGAGGAACGAGGGATCAAGCAGGCCCCTTGGACCTGCGGTGGTTCCCTTTCAAGCATTGTGGAACGCGGTGGTTCCGTAGCGTCGTTCAGGCGCGCGCGGCGAACCAGTCGGTCACGGCCTGTTGTGCATCCTCCGCCAGGTGCAGCCCCAGCTTGCTGCGCCGCCACAATACATCCTCAGCGGTGCGGGCATATTCATGCGCGACTAGATAGTGCAGCTCGGCCGCATAAAGCGTGCCGCCGAAGTGCCGGCCAAGATCGGCGAGCGAGGTCGCCTCGCCCAGCAACATGTTGAGCCGCGTGCCATAGGCGCGTGCCAGCCGCTGGAGCATTTCGGGCGGTACCCAGCCATAGCGTTCGTTCGCGCGCCACAGGAAGGCGGCGAAATCGCCGTTGGGCATGTCGCCGCCGGGCAGCGGTGCCTGCGCAGTCCATGCCGCGCCGGGCAGGTCGAGCACCTGGCCGAGCTTTTCCAGCGCGTGTTCGGCAAGCTTGCGATAAGTAGTAATCTTGCCGCCATAGACCGACAGGATCGGCGCGCCGCCCTCGGCTTCCAGCTCGAACACATAATCGCGCGTGACGGTCGAATTGCTCGCCGCATTGTCTTCGTAGAGCGGGCGCACCCCGGCGTAGGTGGAGACGATCTCCTCCTCGGATACTGCGCTGGCAAAATAGCGCGAGGCGGCTTCGCACAGATACGTGACCTCCTCGGGCGCGATGCGCACGTCGTCGAGATCGCCCCTGTAGAGCTGGTCGGTGGTGCCGATCAGCGTGAAGTCGCGCTCATACGGGATGGCGAAAACGATCCGCCCGTCGGGCTGCTGGAAGATATAGGCATGTTCGCCCGGGAAGCGGCGCGAAACGATGATGTGGCTGCCCTTGACCAGCCGCAGATGGGCGGGCGTGCTCCGGCCAAGCGCGGTTTTCGCAACCCGATCGACAAAGGGGCCGGCAGCATTGATTACTGCGCGCGCGGAAACCTCGCTCTCGCCAGCGCCATCGCGAAGGGTCGCCCGCCACCCGTCGGCGGCGCGCGCCAGCGCGGTGCACTCGGTCTCGACGCGCACTTCCGCGCCGCGTTCCTCGGCATCCTTGACCGTCAAGACCACCAGTCGTGCGTCCTCGACCCAGCAGTCGGAATATTCGAACCCGGCGCGCAACCGCTCCTGCAGCACCCCACGGTGTGGGGCGACGCGCAGGTCGACGCGCTTGCTGCGCGGCAGGCTCATTTTCCCGCCGATGCGGTCGTAGAGCAGCAGGCCGAGGCGCAGCATCCATTTGGGCCGCATGCTCGGTTCGTGCGGCATGACGAAGCGCAGCGGCCAGATGATATGCGGCGCATTGCGCAGCAGCACTTCGCGTTCGCGCAGGCTCTCCGACACGAGCCGGAACTCGTAATGCTCGAGATAGCGCAGCCCGCCATGGACCAGCTTGGTGCTGGCCGAGGAAGTGTGCGAGGCGAGGTCGTCTTTCTCTACCAGCAGCACGCGCAACCCGCGCCCGGCGGCATCGCGCGCGATCCCGGCCCCATTGATTCCGCCACCGATGACAAGGAGGTCGTAAGTCTGGTTCATCCTCGCTGGAGCAACCGCCCAGCAATGGCATCGAGCTTGGCCAGCGTGGCGCGGTCGTGCTGTTCGGCAGCGGTGATCACCGCGTCGTTCAGCGCGTGGTCGATCGGCGAGGGGCTGCGTTTGCGCGGCAGACCCTTGCAGAACGCCTCGACAGCCTTGCGCGCCAATTTGGAGTTCTGCTCCATCTGCTCGACGACCTGCGCCAGATCGACTGCCTCGCCCTCCTCGCGCCAGCAATCGTAATCGGTGACCATGGCCAGCAGCGCGTAGGGCAGCTCGGCCTCGCGCGCGAGGCGGGCCTCGGGCATGCCGGTCATTCCGATTACTTCAGCGCCCCAATGGCGGTATAGCCGGCTTTCCGCGCGGGTCGAGAATTGCGGACCCTCCATCGCCAGATAAGTTGCGCCCTCGGTGCATTCGCCGCCAGCGCCGGTGACCGCCTTGGCGGCATGTTTCGCGAGCCGCGGGCAGACCGGGTCGGCCATGCTGACATGCGTGACGAAACCGTCGCCGAAGAAGGTCGACGGGCGGCCCCTGGTGTTGTCGATGAACTGGTCGACCGTGACGAAGCGGCCCGGCGCCAGCTCTTCCGACAGCGAACCGACCGCGCTGATCGCGAGGATGTCGGTACAGCCAGCGCGTTTGAGCGCATCGATATTGGCGCGTGCGTTGATGGTCGAAGGGGCGATGCGATGCCCCCGACCATGACGCGGCAGGAAGCGCACGCGGACATGGCCGATGGTCCCGCACAGGACTTCGTCCGACGGCTGTCCCCAGGGCGACTGGATCGGGATCCACTGCGCATCCTCGAGCGCATCGATGGCGTAAAGCCCCGATCCTCCGATGATGCCGATGGTCCAGTCGCTCATATATTCCCTTTCGCGTCGCAGGCCCGTCCGTGTCCGGCAGCGCGGGTCAAGATCGCGTTAACATGACGGCGAGGGGTGACGGCTGGCAGCGGCTAAGTCCACCCCTCAAATCGGCTAATGGTTCGCATGCAGGGTCGCGCGCAAGGCCCGCTTGCGGCATACGCATTGGTATTCACGCGCCGCCGATGGGCACCCCGCTTGACACTGCGCCCGGTTTCGCGCGGAACCCTCCGCAGTGCGGGACATAGGGAATAGTAATGGCCGAAACGAAGATCGAACCGACCCTGGCAAGCCTCAGCGACAGGCTGCGCGTGCTCCACAGCCAAACGCGGGAGACGCCGCTGTTCAACCCGGTTTTCCAGCTGTCGCTCGACATTTCGCGCAAGCTGGAAAGCGGCGAGCTGGGGATCGATGCACTGGCGGGGCTGGTCGATGAACTCGAAGCGCAATCGCTCGACGCCCGCGCTGCGCGGCTCGGCAATCTGCTCGAGCCGCAGGAGGCGGACCAAAGGCTCGCTACGCTGGCGACGGCAGGCGATGACTTCGAGCGCTTCCGCGCCTCGTGGGAACGCCCGCATATGCACGCGGTGTTTACCGCCCACCCCACCTTCCTGCTGACACCGCGCCAGAGCGAGGCAGTGGCCACCGCGGTCGCCTCGGGACGCGAGGCCGATCCGCAGGGCCCCTCCGACGCGCCCGAAATCACGCTGCGTTACGAGCATGACTGCGCCATGGCTGCACTCGCCAATGCGCAGGATGCCCGCGACCGGATCGTGGCCGCGGTCCTGCGCGAAGCGCGTGCGGCCTATCCCGATCGCTGGACCGAATTGCAGCCCATGCCGTTCCGCTTCGCGAGCTGGGTCGGTTACGACATGGACGGTCGCACCGATATCACCTGGTACAATTCAATCGCCTTCCGGCTGGCCGAAAAGGCGCAGCGGCTGGGACGCTATGCGGACACGCTCGAAGCGATCGACGTAGCGCATGGGGCCATCGCCCCGCTGCGCGCCGCCCGCGATCATGCAGCGGCGAGCGCGGCGGACTTTGCCGGGGACCTGTCCGATCCTGCGGCAATGTCGGCCGCCGCCAATCGGCTGACCGCGGACCATCCTGCCAAGCTGCTCACACTCGCTCCGCTGATCGACCAGCTCGAGAGCGAGGCGGGCGACAGCAATGCGGAGGACGCGATTGGCCTGCGCACGCTGGCTGCCGCCATGCGCGCCGACGGGCTGGGTATGAGCTGGATTCATTTCCGAGTGAATGCCAAGCAATTGCACAATGCGATCCGCACCCGGCTCGGCGATGCAGCGGATATCGACCTGTCGAGCCGCGGCGCGATTGCCGCGCTGCGCGAACTGCTCGCCAGCGTCGAACCGCAGAGCGCTAATTTCGCCAGCCTCGCGGTCGAAAGCTCGACCGCGGTGCGCCAGTTCCTCGCGATGGCGCAGATACTCAAGCATGTGGATGCCGATGCACCGATCCGCATGTTGGTGGCCGAATGCGAGCAGCCCTCGACCGTGCTGGCGGCGCTCTATTTCGCCAAGCTGTTCGGGATTGCCGACAAGGTCGATGTCTCGCCGCTGTTCGAGACCGAGACCGCGCTTGAACACGGCGGGCGGTTTCTCGACCTGCTACTCGCCGAACCCGACTACAAGGCCTATGCCAAGGTGCGCGGACGCGTGGCGATCCAGACGGGCTTTTCCGATGCGGGGCGCTTCGTCGGCCAGATTCCGGCCAGCCTCGCGATCGAGCGGCTCCAGGGACGGCTGGCCGAAGCGATGGCCGCCAACGGGCTGACCGATGTCGCCGCACTGATATTCAATACGCATGGCGAAGGCATGGGCCGCGGCGCGCATCCTTCCAGCTTCGAAGACCGCATCGAATGGGCGCTCAGCGCCTGGGCACAGCGCCGCTTCGCCCGTGCAGGCATTGCGCTCGAACCCGAGGCGAGCTTCCAGGGCGGTGACGGCTATCTGCCGTTCGCCACGCCCGATCTCGCACTTGCCACTCTGACCCAGATCGTCGCGCACAGCCCCGCGCATACCGATGCCGATGTTCCGACCGATCCGTTCTATCGCCGGACCGATCTCAGCCTCGATTTCTACCGCGCTATCAAGGAACATCAGCGCGACCATCTCGAAAGCCGGACCTATAGCCGCGCGATCACCGCCTTCGGCCTCGGGCTGCTCAATGAAACCGGCAGCCGCAAGTCGCGCCGCCAGAGCGACCTGTCCGCTGATCGCGAGATGAGCCTGCGCCAGATCCGCGCGATCCCGCACAATGCGATCCTGCAGCAACTGGGCTATCCGGTGAACATCATCGCCGGGGTCGGCAGTGCGGCCGAAGGCAATATCGAGGAGCTTGGCGCGCTGCTGACCGAGAGTGCGCGTGGCCGCCAGATCATGCGGCTGGTACGTGCCTCGAATGCGCTTGCCAGCATCAAGACCGTCGCCGCCTTCGGTGAATTGTTCAATTCGGCCTATTGGGCGAGCCGCCCCTATCGCGGCACCGAAAAGCATCTGGCCGAAGCCTGCGAAGCGCTGGCGGAATATCTGATCAAGGATGATCGCAACGGCGTGTTCCGGCGGCTAGCCTCGCGGCTGCGCGTCGATGCGCTCAAGCTCCACCGGCTGTTCGACCTCGTGCCCGATGACGATCCGCATCCCGAACGCGAAAGCGTGCGCCGGGCGATCGGTGTGCTTCAGGCGGTGCGCCTCGCGTTGCTCCAACACATGTTCCTCAAGGTCGTTTCGGTGCCTGCCTTCAGCCGCGCCAACGACATCAGTCGCACCGATGTGCTCGAAATGGTGTTTACGTTGCGGATCGACGAAGCGCTGGCGCAATTGCGCCGCGCTTTCCCGACCAGCTTCCCGCGCAAGGGCGATTTCGCGCTCGATGAAGCGGGCGATTATCCGCTGGGCGAGGGGGAAGGCTATGCTGCGATCCGCGCCAATTCGATCGAGCCGATCGAACAGGCCTATGCGCTGTGCTTGCGCATCTCGACCGCGATCGCCAACGAGTTCGGCGCACACGGCTGATTGAATTCGCCGCGCTACGGGCGCATTGTCCCTCCCGATCAACTTGGGGGATGCGGTCATGGGGAATTTCCTGCTCGGAGTCGGCGCGACGATCGTGGCGCTTGGCGTGCTCGGCTATCTCGGCTTCCGGCTGTTTCGCCGCGGGCCGCTGACGTTCGAAATCGACGGCTTCTACAGCCATGTGGTCGACGGCGATGTCGGCCCCTTCATCCGCGATGTGCAGGCGGACGTTCTCAATGCGCAAATCTGCACCTTCGACGACAGCATGTCCTGTTCGATCCGCGATGCGGTGCAATGCCACAACCAGACCGAACGGCCCGATTGCAATGTGCTACTGCTTTCGGGTGGCGGCCAATGGGGTGCCTATGGCGCGGGCCTGTTCGACACGCTGAGCAAGAAGAGCCCCGATGAACTTGCCCTGCCCGGCATCGGCGTGATCACCGGCATTTCGACGGGTTCGCTGCAGGCGCTGATGCTGATGGTCGGGCTCGATCCCGCGCAGACCCCGGCGATGCGGCGGTTTGCGCTCGACCGGCTGGTGTGGGGCTATTCGCCCGAGCGCGAAAACGATGTGGTGAACAACACCAAGCTTATTTCGGTGCCGCTCTATGGTTCGGCTGCGGGGACTGCACCGCTGCGCAAGCGCATCATCGAGGCGCTGATGCCCGACGGCGACCCGCGGTTGGTCGAGGCGATCGGCAGTTCGAGCATCGAAGGCTTCGTCGGCTTCGTCGAGGCCGAACGCGGCGTGTTCCGCTATGCCGAGATCAAGCAGCTGGTGAACGCCGCGCCCGATGCCGCCGCGGCGGCCGAAGCGCTGGCGGCGGCCTCGATGGCATCGTCCGCCATGCCCGTGTTCCACCAGCAGCTGCGGGTCGCGGGCAGCGATGGAAAGCCGATGACGCAATATGATGGCGGGGTGCGCCGTTCGGTGTTCTTCGACCGGGCGATGGCCGCGGTCGACCAGGAAGTGCGCAAACAGATGGCAGCGCAAACCGGTCCGGAGGCGCTCGCAACCATGAAGCAGGCGAGCTTCGGCGACGATTACGAACGCAAGGCGCCGACCGTCTATGTCGTGCGCAATGGTCCCACTGCACGCAAGCCCGATGAAGCGCTCAACACCACCTCGGGCCCGCTCAGGAACGGCCAGCGCGGGTACGACTTGCTGGTCAATGAAAGCGAGATCGGCGCGATTGCGGGGCTGCGGCTCAACAATCCCTATGGCAAGATCATGCTGACCAGCGCCGACCGCTACGATACGTTTCCGAGCGACGTGGGCGAGAACTTCAAGGATGACGAGATGTTCAAACCCGCCTTCATGGCGCGGCTGCGCGACCTTGGCCGGCACAAGGCGGAGCGCCCCAATGGGCCGTGGTGGCCGCTGAGCAAGATCGCGTAGGTCTGGCGATCCGCTCGCCCGGCGGCGAAAGCCGAGCGTCTGCGTGGTTCGCCGCGGGGCGAGCGCAAGAATGGCGCACCTCCCCGCTGCCCGTTGCTGCGGCGGGCAATCCAGTCATCGGGGTAAGCGGAGAGAATTGGTGCGGTCGAGAAGACTCGAACTTCCACGGCCTTGCGGCCACAACGACCTCAACGTTGCGCGTCTACCAGTTCCGCCACGACCGCACACAGTCTGCATCGGGAGCGAATCCGCGAACGGGCTCCCGCCGGTAGGAGCGCGCCACTAGCAGCGAGGCTGCGGCCTCGCAAGCATCTTTGTTGCGCGGCTCCGCAAGCTAGCGCGGGGCCCAGCCGATATCCGCGAAGACGGCGGATTTGGGCACGTCGGTGACCGCCTCGTTGATGGTCAGTTCCTCGCCCGGGGCCAGCGTCGACTGCGGCGGCTGGACCACCCAGCTATAGACCTGCCGTTCGCGCTGGTCGCGCAGCACGATCAGGATTTGCGGGATCGGGCGCGATTCGCGCGCGGTGTTCTTGACGATGACACGCGCGCCGAAGAATTCGGTGCCATTGGGCAGTGTGCGGCGTTCCTGCTGCTCGACCGGGAAGGACAGTTCCAGGTCGGGCTGCGCGGCACCGAACAGCGGACGGCTGACCGGCACCCAGTCGGGCAGGCCGGCATAATTCACCGCGCCAATCGTGCCGATCGCGATCACCGCGAAAATCGTCGCCGCCCAGGTCCACAGCTTGGTGAGGTTGCGACGCGGACGGAACGGCGGCGCGTGGTCGAAGCGGGAGCGGGCCTCGTCGCTCTCGGGCGTTGGCGCGCGCGGCAGCTCGTCCTGAACTTCGCCATAGGGCGGGGTTGTTTCGTCGAAATCGGGCCCGTCGCGCAGGGGTGCGTCGCCGATGGAGGCATCACGTTCAGGCGCCGCGGTCGCGGTTTCGCCATAGCTGAAGCCGGGTTGCGCCTGCGGATCGGGACCTTCCGCCACGGGGGGTGGTGGCGGCGCAGGCGGCGACGGTCTGGGAGCGGATGGTGCAGCGGGCGGCGGGACCGGGACGGCAGCAACCGCGGCGAGCCGTTCGGCATCGGGGCCGTCCTGGAACCAGCTGTGTTTGCATTTCGCGCAGCGCACGGTGCGCCCGTCGATCCCGATAGCGCTGTCGGGCACGACATAGCGCGTGGAACAAGCAGGGCAGGCAATGATCATGGTGACCCAAGGCCTTAGGACCCGTTGCGAATCACGACAAGCGACAGCTCTGTTCGCAAACCCCGAGAGCGGCTTTTTTCCACATGCAAGCGCGGTTATAGGCAGTTTCCTACAATGACGGGTGCAACTTTCCTCTTGAATGACCGGGCCAGGCGATGAGCGCACCCGAGGACGAGGTCGTCCGGTTCGACAATGTCGGGCTGCGCTACGGCACCGATCGCGAGATCCTGTCGAACGTGTCCTTCGCATTGTTCCCCGGCCGGTTCTATTTCCTCACTGGCGCCAGCGGGGCGGGCAAGACCTCGCTGCTGCGCCTGCTTTATCTCGCGCAACGCCCGTCGCGCGGGGCGATCAGCATGTTCGGGACCGATGTCATCACTCTCCCGCGCGAGCGGCTACCCGCCTATCGCCGGCGGATGGGGGTGGTGTTTCAGGATTTCCGGTTGGTCGATCATTTGTCGGCCTTCGACAATGTCGCGCTGCCCCTGCGTGTCTCGGGCGTACGCGAAGTCGATTTGCAGGGGCCGGTGTCCGACATGCTCGACTGGGTCGGGCTGGCCCACCGCGCCGATGCGCGCCCGGCAACGCTGTCGGGCGGCGAACAGCAACGCGTCGCCATCGCGCGCGCGGTGATCGGCCGCCCCGATATGCTGGTGGCGGACGAACCGACGGGCAATGTCGATCCGGAAATGGCGCTCAAGCTGATTCGCCTGTTCGAAGCGCTCAACCGGCTGGGCACCACAGTGGTGGTGGCGACGCATGACGTCCACCTGCTGCGCAAGGTGCCCGATTCGCTGATCATGCGGCTCGACAAGGGGCTGTTGTCCGACCCCACCGGCGCGCTGCGCTATCCGCCACGGCGGGTGGGGGCGGGTGAATGAAAAGGCCCCCGGTCCCGCCGCGCATGGTCGAGCGTGGCCGCTCGCCCTTCCAGGGACGCCGCGCGGCGCATTTGCTGCCGCAGGCGCGGCTGGGCGGGCCGATGCCGTGGGTGATCGCAATCATGGTCGCGCTGACAGTGCTGGCGGCAGGGGGCGGGCTGGCGCTCGACAATCTGGCTGATCGCGCACGCGGTGAATTGTCCGGCAGCGCGACGGTGCAGATTGTCGAGGCGGATCCGCAATCGCGCGCGCAGCAGGCGGAGGGTGCGGCGACCATCCTGGTGCAGGACCCCTCGGTCGCGGGGCTCGCGGTGGTGCCGCAGGAATCGGTCGAGGCCTTGCTCGCGCCATGGCTGGGCACCGACACGCCCGAAGATACCGTACCGATCCCCGCGCTGATCGACCTGCGGCTGCGCGATGGCGCGGATGCGGCCACGCTCGACCGGCTGCGCAGCCTGCTCGCCGACCGCGTCCCCGCGGCGCGGATCGATGCGCAGGCGCAATGGCTGGCCCCCGTGCTCGCCGCGCTGTCGGCGCTTGGCTGGATGGCGCTGGGGCTGATCGGCCTGCTCGCCTTCACCGGCGCGGCGGCGGTATGGCTGGCGGCGCGCAATGCGCTGGGCAGCAATCGCGACACGATCGAGATCGTTCACCTGCTGGGCGGCAATGACGACCAGATCGCGCGAATCTTCCAGCGCTCGATCCTCGTCGATGCGCTGGGCGGGGGCGTGCTCGGCCTCGTCATCGGGATGGTTGCGGTGTGGGTGATGGGGGCGCAATTCGCGGCGCTCGATTCGGGCCTCGTGACGGGCGGCGGGCTTGAAACCAGCGATTGGCTGGTCTTGGCCCTTGTCCCTGTGGGGGCGGTTGTTCTAGCGGTCTATACGGCGCGGTTCACCGTGCTCGCGTCGCTCAGGAAAATGCTGTGATCCTTCGCCTCTTCGCTGCCGTCATGCTGGTCTATGCGTTCGGTTTTCTCGGTTTTGCCGTGTCGCTGCCCCAGCCGGCGGCGGACGAGAAGACCGATGCGGTGATCGTGCTGACCGGCGGGCCGGGCCGGATCGCGCGCGGCCTGTCGGTGGTCGAGCAGGATCTGGCGCGCGAAATGTTCGTCTCGGGCGTCGATCCCGATGTGACGCCCGCCGAATTCGCCGCCGAATTCGATGTCTCGCGGCGGACGATGCAATGCTGCGTCAAGCTCGGCTATCTCGCGGTCGATACGCGCAGCAATGCCGGCGAAGCGGCGCAATGGCTCAAGGAAAACGAATTCACCTCGGTGAGGCTGGTGACGACCGACTGGCACATGGCGCGCTCGGCCGCCGAATTCAGTGAAACGCTGCCCCCCGATATGCGCGTGGTCAAGGACGCGGTGGTCTCGCACCCGCAGCTCGCTACGCTTTATCTCGAATATAACAAGCTGCTGGCGGCGGCGATGTCGCAGGGACTGCCGCGCTGACGCACCCCATGCTCTTTCTCCGCAACCTCGCCTTCTACCTCGCCTTCTATAGCGGCTCGCTGCTGATCACGACGGCGTCGCTGGTCTCGCTGCCCTTCAGCGTGAGCGCGTTCCGTGCGCGGGTGCGCAATTGGTCGCAATGGCAACGCTGGTGCGTCAGGCACATGCTCGGCTGCGAAATCGTGCATGAGGGTGCGCCGTTCGACGAGCCGGTGCTCTATGCCATCAAGCACGAGAGTTTCTTCGAGGCGATCGATGCGCCGGCGCTGTTCAATTGCCCGAGCGTCTTCGCCAAGCAGGAGCTGTTCAAGATCCCGTTATGGGGCCGCGCCGCCGCCGCCTTTGGCCTCGTCCCGGTCGAGCGCGAGGCGGGTGCCAAGGCGCTGATGAAGATGATCCGCCATGCCAAGGCATTGATCGCGGATGGCCGCCCGCTGGTGATCTTTCCCGAAGGCACGCGTGTGCCGCATGGTGAAAGCAGGCCGCTGCAATCGGGGTTCGCGGGACTGTACAAGATGCTCGGCCTGCCGGTCGTGCCCGTCGCAGTGAACAGCGGGCCGATCTATCACCGGCGGCTCAAGCGCTCGGGGCGGATCACCTACCGCTTCGGCGAGCCGATACCGCCGGGCCTTCCGCGTGCTGAAGTCGAGGAGCGCGTGCGCGAGGCGATCAACGCGCTTAACTGATGCCTCGCCCGATACGCCGGGCCGGTTCCTCTCCTCATCTCACCTCAATGCCACTTAGTGGTCGGTCCGCCCGAAGTCGGCGCGCGCGTCGTCCTGGCCTTCTTCGATGATCGAGCGGCGGATCGCGCGGGTGCGTTCGAACAGGTCGAACAACGTGTCGCCATCGCCATCGCGGATCGCGCGCTGGAGCAGGCTGAGGTCTTCGGTGAACCGTCCGAGCACCTCGAGCACGGCATCGCGGTTGGACAGGAACACGTCGCGCCACATCGTCGGATTGCTCGCGGCGATGCGGGTGAAATCGCGGAAGCCACCGGCCGAATATTTGATCACTTCACCGCGGGTCACATCCTCGAGGTCGGAGGCGGTGCCGACGATGGTATAGGCGATCAGGTGCGGGATATGGCTGGTCACCGCGAGCACGAGGTCGTGATGCGCCGGGTCCATGATCTCGACTTTGGCGCCCAGCCCTTCCCAGAACTGCGTGAGCGCATCGACAGCTGCGGGCGGGGCCGTCTCGTCCGGCGTGATGATGCACCAGCGATGGCGGAAAAGTTCGGGGAAACCGGCATCGGGTCCGCTGTTCTCGGTCCCCGCCACCGGGTGCGCGGGGATGACGACCGCCTCGGGCAGCGTCTTGGCGAGCGCCTCGCCGACGCGGCGCTTGGAGGAGCCGACATCGCTGACGATGGTGCCGGGCTGCAGATGCGGCGCGATCGCTTCGGCGGCATAGCCCATCGCGCCGACGGGCACGCACAGGATCACCAGCTCGGCGTCGTGCACCGCATCGGCCACGCTGTCGCAGACCGTGCCCGCAAGCCCGCGTTCGGCGGCGCGTTTGCGCACATCGGCATCGGCATCCCAGCCGACGGTCGCCACACCGGGCAGCATTGCGCGCACCGCCAGCCCGATCGAACCGCCGATCAGACCGAGCCCGATGATCGCGACGCGCGAAATCGTCATCCGCCCGCACCGCACAGCGTGCGCAATACGCGGGTGATGTCATCCATCTGGCGCGCGGTGCCGATGGTGATGCGCAGCGCTTGCGGAAGGCCCTGTCCGGGCAGGTGCCGCACCGCATAGCCTGCCTCGGCGATCGCCTGCAGCGCGGCTTCCGCCTCCAGGTCGCCTTCGAACAGCACGAGCACGAAATTGGCCTTGCTCGGCACCGCCCGCAAACCGTGATTGCCCAGTGCCTCGATGGCATGGACGAACCGCTTGCGCTCTTCGCGATTGGCTTCGCGCGAGCGCGCGAGGAAGTTCGTGTCGCTAAGCGCGGCAAGCGCGGCGCGCTGGCCGCTGGCAGTCACGTTGAACGGCCCGCGAATGCGGTTGAGCACATCGACCAGCCCCGGCGCGCCGGTGGCCCAGCCGATCCGCTCGCCCGCCAGCCCGTAAATCTTGGAGAAGGTTCGCGTGACCAGCACATTGGCGTGGTGCGCGGCAAGATCCAGCCCGCCGTCGTGCTCGTCGGGTTCGAGATATTCGGCATAGGCCTGATCGACCACCAGCAGCACATCGCCCGGCAAGCCAGCATGGAGCCGCTCGACCTCTTCGCGAGGCAGGCAGGTGCCGGTGGGATTGTTCGGATTGGCGAGGAACACCACCCCGGTACGCTCGGTCACCGCGGCCAGCAGCGCATCGACATCGGTGCCGTAATCGGCGTCGGGGGCTTCCACCGGGGTCGCGCCGCAGCGCCGCGCGGCGATATCGTAGACCGCGAAGCTGTAGCGGCTGAACAAGACCTCGTCTCCCGGACCGGCAAAGCCCTGCGCGGCAAGATTGAGCAATTCGTCCGAACCCGTGCCGCAGACGATCCTCGCAGGGTCGATGCCATGCTGCTTGCCTAGCGCCGCGCGCAATGCGGTGGCATCGGGATCGGGATAGACCGCGGGGGCATGGTCGGCAGCCAGCGCCGCCAGCGCGTCGGCGCTGCAGCCCAGCGGGTTCTCGTTTGCCGACAGTTTGACCAGCTTGCGCCCGTCGGCACTGGTCGATTTGCCCGGGACATAGGCATGGATGCCTTCGATCCAGGGCTTCATGATGGGTGTGTCTGCCATTTCAGCTTCGCCGCATGAAAGAAATACGGCCCTTCGACAAGCCGGAGGCTTGCCGATAGAGACAGCGTTTGATTGTTTCATCCCAAGGTCCGATTTGAACGCGCAACCCCAATCGCTGCTCTTGCCCGACCCGCTGCCGCTTGATGGCGGCGGCGAACTGGCGCGTGTCGAGGTGGCGTATGAGACCTATGGCACGCTCGCCGATGACGGCTCGAATGCGATCCTGCTGTGCCATGCACTCACCGGCGACCAGCATGTCGCCAGCGTACATCCGCTGACCGGCAAGCCCGGGTGGTGGGAACGCATGGTCGGCCCCGGCAAGCCGATCGACACCGACCGCTTCCATGTCATCTGCCCCAATGTGATCGGCAGCTGCATGGGCTCGACCGGCCCCGCAAGCGAGGCCAGCGACGGCAGCGCCTATGCGATGCGCTTCCCGGTTATCACCATCCGCGACATGGTGCGCGCGCATGTCGCATTGCTCGACGTGCTGGGCATCGACCGGCTGCACGCGGTGGTCGGTGGTTCGATGGGCGGGATGCAGGCGCTGAGCCTCGCGGCGAACTGGCCCGAACGCACCGAGCGCGTGCTCGTCATCGCCTCGACCAGCCGCCATTCGGCGCAGAACATCGGTTTCCATGAATTGGGGCGGCAAGCGATCATGGCCGATCCGCGCTGGCAGGATGGCGACTATTACGGCGGCAAAGCGCCCGACAGCGGCCTCGCGGTGGCGCGGATGGCGGCGCATATCACCTATCTGTCCGAAGAGGCGTTGACTGCGAAGTTCGGGCGCAATCTGCAGGATCGGCCCGACGGGACCAAAGGCGCCAAGAGCTTCGGCTTCGATGCCGATTTCCAGGTCGAAAGCTATCTGCGCTATCAGGGCAGCGGTTTCACCCGGCGGTTCGACGCCAACAGCTATCTCTACATCACCCGCGCGATGGATTATTTCGACCTTGCGGAAGAGCATGGCGGACGACTGGCCGATGCCTTTGCGGGGACCACCGCGCGCTTCTGTCTCGTCAGTTTCGACAGCGACTGGCTCTATCCGACGAGCGAGAGCCGCCATGTCGTTCACGCGCTCAATGCCGCGGGGGCCGCAGTGAGCTTTGTCGAACTGTCGGCCCCGCATGGCCATGACAGCTTCCTGCTCGATGTGCCTGCGCTCGACCGGGTCGTGCAGGGGTTCCTCGGATGAGCCTGCGGCCCGATCTTGCCGTGATCGCAGCGCATATCACGCCGGGGAGCCGCGTGCTCGATATCGGCTGCGGCGACGGGTCGCTGATGCTCGCTTTGCGCGATCTGGGGTGCGATGTGCGCGGGATCGAGATCGACGGTGCCAGCGTCGAACGCTGCGTATCGCAGGGCCTGTCGGTGGTGCAGGGCGATGCCGATCGCGATCTGCACGATTACCCCGACAAGGGCTTTGATTATGCCGTGCTCAGCCAGACGCTGCAGACCGCGGTGCGGCCCGACCGCATGCTCGACGAACTGCTTCGCGTCGGTACGCGTGCCTTTGTCAGCTTCCCCAATTTCGCGCATTGGCGCACCCGCGCCGCTTTGCTGGTCGGAGGGCGCATGCCAGTAACGCGCAGCATCCCGGTGAGCTGGTACGAAACGCAGAATATCCACCACGTCACGATCGCGGATTTCCGCGACCTCGCGCGCGAAAAATCCGCGACGATCGAGCGCGACTGCTATTTTTCCCACCAGCGCCCGATCGCGCGCATCGGCGCCAATGCCCGCGCTGAATTCGCCGTGTTCGAGCTGTCGCGCTAGACGGGCTTCAGCCATGCGCGGCGGGCGGGCACGCTCGGTGCTCCGCCGCCGCGCTGCATGTTATGCCGAACGATGCAGGCCGCAGATCTTGTGTCCATCAAGATCGCGGAAATAGCACAGGTGCAGCGCACCCATCGCGCTTTCGCGCAGGCCCGGCGGGTCTTCGATGCTGGTGCCGCCTGCGGCGATCGCCGCATCATGCAGTTCCTTGACCTGTTCGGGAGAATCGCATTTGAAGCCGATGGTCATGCCATTGGCGCAGGTGGCGATTTCGCCGTCGATCGGCTGCGACAGCGCCAGAACGTCGCCGTCATGCATGAAGAACACGCGCTTGATCCCGCTGTCGAGCGTGTTGTCCATCGCGCCTTCGACGCCGACGACCTTGAGAACCTGTTCGTAAAAGGCCTTCGATTTGTCGATATCGTTCGTGCCGATCATGATGTGGTTGAACATCGTATGTCTCTCCTGTGGGTTTCGATTCGCCACCTTAATCGCGGATGGCATTGTGACAAGCGACGATCGCATCTCGCCGCTTGCGGTTCAGCGCGGCGGGTATAGAAGCATGGCATGCACCTGTTCCTTGCCCCGCTCGCCCTGTCCTTTCTACAAGCTGCGAGCGGTGCGCCGACTGCTGCCACCGACCTTCCCGATTTGACGCTCGAACAGTCCAGTTCGCTGCGCTGTTCGGTGGCTTTCGGGCTGGTCCACCGCGCGCAAAACAGCGGCGAGGAAGCGGCGGCGGCGTATCCCGTCATGGCCGAGCGCGGACAGGAGTTCTTCGTCCGCACCACCGCGCAGTTGATGGACGAACTCGGGGCCAGCCGCGAGACCATCATGGGGCTGGTGATGCGCGAACACGCAGCACTGAAAGAGAGCCCCGAGCGGGTCGACGAGGTGATGCCAGCCTGCCTGCTGATGCTCGACGCCGCAGGTCTCTGACGCCGCGTTCAGCAAAGGGTCACTGCGGATGCGCCAGCTTGGCGGCCATTCCTTGATCGCTTCACCGATCGCTTCTTGGGCCACCCATGCGTAACTTCGTCCTGCCCGCCGCGCTTGCGGCCTGCACTCTGCCAGTGCCCGCGCTGGCGCAGGATGCACCTGATGCACCGCTGGCCGATCTGGGCGAGCAGATGCGCGATCCCGCCTACCAGCGCGACATGGCGCTGATGCTGCAGGCGATGACCGAAGTCTTGCTCGACATGCCGATTGCCCCGCTGGCGCAGGCCGCTGCCGAAATGGCGGGCGAGAAGGCCCGTGACATCGACCCCGACCTGACCCTGCGCCGCGCCGTGCCGCAGGCGGACCGGGCGGGCGACGAGATTGCCCGCAATGTCCCGCGCGCCATGCAGGCGGTTGGGACCATGGCCGAAGGCCTCGCCGCGATGACGCCGTTGCTGCGCGACATGGCGGTGCGGATGCGCGACGCGATCCCGCCGCGCAACTGATCGACGTCAAAATCACCCAGAGCCCCCAGCACGCCAGTGGACGCGCCCCCGCGGCTTGTGGCAAGGCGACCGAATCCATGTGGCAGCTCTACCAATTCCCCCTATGCCCGTTCAGCCGCAAACTGCGCCTGCTGATGGGCGAGAAGAACATCGCCTACGAACTGGTGCGCGAATACCCGTGGGAGGGGCGCGACGAGTTCTGGCACCTCAACCCCGCCGGACGCACGCCGGTCCTGCATGATCCGGCGCGCGGGGTCAGCCTGGCTGACAGCCAGGCGATCTGCGAATTCCTCGAAGAGACGGTCGAGCGTAGCCCCATGGTCAATGGCTCGGCCCTGCAACGCGCGGAAATCCGCCGCCTGGTCGCGCTGTTCGACGAGAATCTTTACGCCGATGTCACCGGGCCGTTGCTGCACGAACGGATGAAGAAGCGGCTCGTCCTGCGCCAGCCGCCCGATTCGCGCATGCTGCGCGAGACCATGAAGAATGCGCATGCGCATCTCGATTACATCGACTGGCTGGTCGACAACCGCCAATGGCTCGGCGGCGCAACGCTCAGCCTGGCGGACCTCGCCTGCGCGTCGCAGCTGTCGGTCGCCGACTATCTCGGCGGGATTGACTGGAAGGGCCACGACCAGACGCGGCACTGGTACTCGGTGATGAAGAGCCGTCCCAGCTTCCGCCCGCTGCTGAGCGAGAAGATGGAAGGCTTGCCGCCGCCACCGCATTACGCGCTGGTCGACGCCTAGGCCGCTACTTCTGGCACACGGGGCAGAACCAGGTGCTCCGCCCGCCCTGCACGATCCGCCTAATCACGCCGCCATCCTCGCGGTGGCAGGCTTCGCCCTCGCGCCCGTAGACGTGGAAGCGGGTGGCGAAATAGCCGAGATTGCCGTCCGGTTGCGCGAAATCGCGCAGCGTCGAACCGCCATCCTCGATCGAGCGCGTGAGCACATCCTTGATCGCGGGGACGAGCCGCCTGAGCTGCGGCATGGTGACTTTGCCGCCCGCCTTGCGCGGATGGATCCCCGCCTGCCACAGCGCTTCGCAGACATAGATATTGCCGAGCCCCGCAACGATCCGCTGGTCGAGCAGCAGCAGCTTGATCGCCTGTTTGCGTCCGCGCGTCGCCTCGCGCAAATGCTCCGCCGTGAGCGTATTGCCCAGCGGTTCGGGGCCAAGCGCGGCAAAGGCGGGCCATAGATCGAGTTCGGGTGCGAGCAACAAATCGACCGAGCCGAACCGGCGCGGATCGTTGAGCGCGAAGACATGGTCCTCGGTCGCCAGCACCAGATGGTCGTGCTTGTCTTCGTCCTCGGGATCGATCCGCCAGCGCCCGCTCATGCCGAGGTGAAACACCATCGCATGGTCGCGGTCGGTGTGGAGAATGCCGTATTTCGCGCGCCGCGACAGCCCCGACACCGTTGCGCCGGTCAGCGCCTGCACCAGATCGGGGGGAAAGGGGCGGCGCATGTCGGGCCGGTTGACTCGCACGCTGACGATCCGCTCGCCCTCGAGAAACTTGGCGAGCCCGCGCACGGTGGTTTCGACTTCTGGGAGCTCGGGCATTTGAAAATCTCGTCACCCCAGCGAAAGCTGGGGTCGTTGTCGGAGGACGATCCCAGCTTTCGCTGGGATGACGGGCTAATTCAAGGCCTTTGCGCCCAGCACAATTCCCCCTAAGGCCCACCGCATGAGCGAAACCGTTTCCTTCGGCTACGAAGATATCGACGCCGCGGAAAAGACCGGCCGCGTGGGCGAGGTCTTTTCCAATGTTGCCGCCAAATACGATGTGATGAACGACGCGATGAGCGTGGGCATGCACCGGCTGTGGAAGGACCGCTTCGTCAAGCGCGTGAAGCCGCAGCCGGGCGAGGCGATCCTCGATATGGCGGGTGGTACGGGCGACATTGCCTTTCGCATGGCCAGCCACGGTGCCAGCGTGACCGTGTCCGACATCAATCAGGACATGCTCGATGTCGGGATCGAACGCGCGATGGAGCGCGGGATAGACGGCCTCGTCTGGTCGTGCCAGAATGCCGAGGAACTGAGCTTTTCCAGCCGCACTTTCGATGCTTACACCATCGTCTTCGGCATACGGAACGTCACTTTCATCGACAAGGCCCTGCGCGAAGCGCACCGTGTGTTGAAGTTCGGGGGGCGCTTCTACTGCATGGAATTCAGCTCGACCGACTGGCCCGGCTTCAAGGAAGTTTACGACCTCTATTCGCATAAGGTCATGCCGCAGATCGGCAAGCTGATTGCCAACGACGAGGAAAGCTATCGCTACCTCGCCGAATCGATCCGTCGCTTTCCCAGACCCCCCGAATTCGAGGCGATGATCCGCGATGCGGGTTTCGAGAACACGAGGGTCGAATCGATCCTCGGCGGGGCGGTGAACATCCATTCGGGGTGGAAGGTCTAGGGTGGCACGCCCCTCGACGCATATTCTGCGCCTCCTCAAATGGGGCCGCACGCTGGCGCGCCACGGGGCGCTGCGCGGGATCGAGAACGATCCCAACACCCCGCCGCAGGTCAAGCGCCTCGCGCGGATCGCCCGCTTCGGCACGGTGCAGCCGAAAGAGCCCGATTATGCGGGCGCTTTTCGCGACATCGGCCCCGCCGCGATCAAGCTGGGCCAGACGCTGGCCACGCGGCCCGACCTCGTGGGCGAGGACGCCGCACGCAATCTCCTGACCTTGCAGGACAACCTCCCGCCGGTCGATTTCGAAGGGATCAAGTCGAGCATCGAAGCCAGTTTCGAGCAGCCGCTCGAAGCGCTGTGGGCCGATTTCGATCCCGTGCCCGTGGGGGCGGCATCGATCGCGCAGGTTCACCGCGCGGTGACCAACGATGGCCGGCAGGTCGCGGTCAAGGTGCTGCGCCCCGGTGTGCGCGAACGTCTCGCGCGCGACATCGACACCTATGAATGGGCCGCCGCGCATCTCGAACGGTTCGGCGGCGAGGCGGCGCGGCTGCGCCCGCGGCTGATCATCGCCAATTTCAAGCGCTGGACCAATCGCGAACTCGACCTGCGGCGCGAGGCGGCCAGCGCTTCCGAACTGGCCGAGCATATGGTCGGCACCGCGGGCTACGACATTCCCGGTATCGACTGGGACCGCACCAATGGCCGCGTGCTGACGGTCGACTGGATCGACGGGATCAAGATCAGCGATGTCGCCGCGCTGAAGGCCGCCGGGCATGATACCAAGGATCTCGCCAACCGGCTGGTGCTGGCGTTTCTCAAGCAGGCCATCGCGGCGGGTTTCTTCCACGCGGACATGCACCAGGGCAATCTGTTCGTGAAAGCCGACGGGACGATTGCCGCGATCGATTTCGGGATCATGGGGCGGATCGACCGCCGCGCGCGGATGTGGCTGGCGGAAATCCTCTACGGGCTGACGACGGGCAATTATAAACGCGTCGCCGAGATCCATTTCGAGGCGCAATACGTCCCCAGCTATCACAATGTCGACGAATTCGCGACTGCGCTGCGCGCGGTGGGCGAGCCGATGCGCGGCAAGCCGGTGAGCGAGCTGTCGGTCGGCCAGATGCTCGACGGGCTGTTCGCGATCACGCGCGATTTCGACATGCAGACGCAGCCGCATTTGCTGTTGCTGCAAAAGACCATGGTGATGGTCGAGGGCATCGCCACCCAGCTCGATCCCACGATCAACATGTGGGATGTCAGCGCGCCCTATGTGCGCAGCTGGATCCGCGACGAGCTCGGCCCCGAAGCGGCGATCGCCGATCGCATCCGCGAGGATACGGCGACCTTCCTGCGGATCCCCGAACTGGTGCGCCGGATCGAGGACCGCTTCCCACCCAAGGGCGGTGCGCCCGAGCCGCCGCCGCTCCCCGATATCGAATTGATGGGGGAAAGACGCCGCCGCAAGGAGCATGATCGCGGCTGGCTGGGCTATGCCGTTGCAGCAGGGGCAGGGGGGCTCGCTACATGGGCAGCGATAACGCAGGGGTGGATCGGCTAGGCACAGGTGCTGCGGCGCCCGGCTGGGACCGCTTCGCCCATTGGGGGGCATGGCCTGCGCGGGTGTTGCTCGCGCTGGTGGCGATCCTGCTGGTGCTCGCCGCGCTGACGCCGCTGGCGGTCGATAGCGAAGAGGTGGCAACGCCCGCCCCGGGCCTGGTCGAGGATGCGCCCACAGCAAGCGGCGAACCGCAGCGCGACGACGATCTCGCCTTGTACGATACGGTGATCGAGCGCATCGCGCGCGGCGAGGCCTATTACGACTTCATCGTCGCAGAACAGCGCGCGCACGATTATCCCGTGCGGCCCGGCTTCGCCGTGCGCCTGCCGACGCTCGCCTATGTGCACGCATGGCTGGGCGAGGGGGGCATGATCGCGCTGGCAATCGCGCTGATGGCGGCGACCGTCTGGGCATGGTGGCGACGGCTGGGCGAAGAGCCTGGCGGCCTGCGGATGCGCCGGGTCGGCGCCGCGCTGATGCTGATGGGCGCGTCGCTCGGCCTCAATCGCTATTACTTCGTCCTGCACGAACTGTGGGGGGGAATGCTGGTCGCGCTGGCCTTCGGCCTCCACCGGCCGGGACGCTGGGGCTGGTCGCTGGCGGTCGCGGCGCTGGCGCTGGCGATCCGCGAACATGCGCTGCCCTTCGTCCTGCTGCTGGGCGCGCTGGCGGCGTGGCGGCGCGACTGGAAGGAAGCGGCGGCGTGGGGCGCGCTGGTCGCGGTCTTCTGCGCCGCGATGGCATGGCATTGGGCGCAGCTCGCGCCACAGGTTGTCCCGGGCGATCCCGCCAGCCCTGACTGGCTGGTCCTGCGCGGGCTGTCGGGCTGGCTGGGCAATATCGTGCTGAGTTCGAACCTGCGCTTCCTGCCGCATGCAATCGCCGGCCCGCTGGTCGTGCTGATGGTACTCGGCTGGGCCGGGTGGAAGTCGCCCGCAGGCACCACGGGGGCGCTGCTCTATCTTGGCTATGGCCTTGCCTTCATGCTCGCCGGGCGGGCGAACAATTTCTACTGGGGCGCAGTGGTCGCGCCCGCCATGTTCATCGGTCTCGCCTTCCTGCCGATGGCGCTGTCCTCACTGCTGCGCTCCGCGCGGGGGCGGCCATGACCTTGCCTGCACGGCCGCTGTCGCGCCTGCCACGCTGGGCGGCCCTCGCGCTGGTGTTGGCGACGCTGCTCGCCTGCGTGTGGAACAGCTTTGCGCTGGAAACGCGCAACACCGCGCATGAGGCGGATGTCGCCAAGCGACTTGGCCGCGGCGAGCGAGTCGACATGGACCTTTACCGCGCGATCAATGCACGCGTCGCCGCTGGCGAGGATTACTATGCTGCGGCGGCGATCGAGCATCGTAGCTTCGCCATGCCCACCAGCCCCTTCGTGACCATACGCACGCCCGTGCTGGCATGGACCAGCGCGCTTTGGGGTGAAGACGGCTGGCGAATCATCGCGGTGGTCCTGTGGGCCGCCAATATCCTCGCTTGGTTTGTGGCCTTGCGCGACCGGGGCCGGTTCGAAGGGCTGGCGGGGGCGGGCCTTGCCGGTCTGTTCGGCATGGTTGCCTTCATCGCCGTGATCCCCTTCAGCCATGAAATCCTGGCCGGGATGATGCTGTCGCTCGCGCTGGCGCTGTCCGCGCGTAATGCTCCGATAGCCGCGCTTGTGCTGGCGACCTGTGCGGTGGCGCTGCGCGAATTGGCGCTGCCCTACCTGCTCGCCTGGGGTGCCGTTGCGCTGGTGGCGGGCGACCGGAGACAGGCGCGCGCGATCGCCGTGGTTCTCGTCCTGCTGGGAATCGGGCTGGCGTTGCACGCTGCAGCGGTGGCGAATATCCGCCAGCCCGGCGATCTGGTCTCCTCGGGCTGGCGCGGGCTGCTTGGCCCCGCGCTGCCGCTCTACGGCATCCACATCACAACCCTGCTGCAGACCCTTCCCAACTGGCTCGCGGGGTCGCTGGGCGTGCTGCCGCTGCTTGGCTGGCTTGCAGCAGGCGGCAGGCTGGGCGCGCTGGCCAGCCTGTGGTTTGCCGGGTTCATCGCCGCCGTCGCGATTTTCGCGCGGCAGGAGAACCTTTACTGGATGGGGCTGTTCATTCCCGCCTACGGGGTCGGCCTCGCCTTCCTGCCACGCGCTATCGCCGACCTCGCCGCCGCGCTCAGGCGTCCCTCTTCGGCCAGCCCCACGCCCGCATCGCCAGGATAACGATCAGGCAGTGGAATGCTTCCACGCCCACCGGCACGATCCAGCCCTCATAGGGGCCCTGCGCCACCAGGTTGATAAGGCGTCCGGTCAACGCGATGCCGAACAGACCGAGTGCGGGCAGCATCACGTCGCCGCGCCGTTTCCAGGCACCCCAGGCGAGCGACAAGGCCGTGACATAAAAGAACGCCGTCATATCCCCGCGCAGCGTCGATTCCCCGTGCGTGGTGACGATCGCAATACCGAAATCGGCCGCCGCACTGTCCGGGTCGACCAGGAAACTCGTCCCCAGCACCAGGTCGAGTATCGCCAGCGCGAGCAATATCGCGCTTAGAATCACATGCATCGGAACCTCCCCGTTTCCGTTTTTTTCACCTCGTAAGGTTAAGGCGTAATGGGAAAAACGCCAGCGCAACCCGCTGGCCATGATCGATGGGGGGCGCTAGCAAGCGCAGCGATGACACAATGGGTATCCATTCGCCGATCCGCGCCGACCCGCGCGAGCATGCCTCGAACCGCAGGGCGCACCGCATGAGCGGTCCGCGGATCCTGCTCGTCATTGGCGGGGGCATCGCGGCCTATAAGGCGTGCGAGCTTGTCCGGCTGATCCGCAAGGCGGGCGGCGAGGTGACCTGCGTGCTGACCGAAGGCGGCCAGCAATTCGTCACCCCGATGGCGCTCGCCGCGCTGAGCGAGAACAAGGTCTATACCTCGCTCTTCGATCTCAAGGACGAGGTCGAGATGGGCCATATCCAGCTCAGCCGCGAGGCCGATCTGGTGGTCGTATGTCCGGCCACGGCCGATATGCTGGCCAAGATGGCAGCGGGGATTGCGGACGATCTGGCGACCACGCTGATCCTCGCCACCGACAAGCCGGTGCTGACTGTTCCGGCGATGAATGTGAAGATGTGGGAGCACCACGCGACCCAGCGCAATGCGGACTGGCTGCGGCAGGCGGGCGTCGCGGTCATGGACCCCGACGAAGGCCCGATGGCCTGCGGAGAATTCGGCCCCGGGCGGATGCCCGAACCGCCCGCGATTCTCGGCCGCATCGCCGCGGAACTCGATCTCGATATCGAAGTGCCCGAACTGGCCCCGCCCGCAGCCGCACAGCTCGCCGCGCCGGAGGCGCAGGCGCCTGTGGCCGATGTCCTTGCGGCGCGCGAACCCGAAGCGGAAGCGGAGGTCGAGGATCAGGTTGAAGCTGACACCGAAGCCGAAGGCGAAGAGGGCGAAGCCGAACAGGGCGGCGGCGGGCTGGGCGAACTGTTGTCCATGATCATCCCGCGCTCGACCGAGCAGCGCAGCCATGACGAGATCGAGGCCGATCTCGAGGCCGAGCCCGAACCTGAAGCGGAAACCGAAGCCGATATGGCCGTCGCGCCGGACCCGCTCGACGTTCCCATCCCCGAAGGCGTCGATGCCGGGCCGATCCTTGCCAAGAAGGGCAAGGCTTCGTCCGCCCCGCCGACCGATCCCGCAGCGCTGGGTTTCGACCCGGCAACGCAGGACGCGCGCGCCATGCCGCAGCAGATCGCCAATGATGTGCAGACCGCGGAAATTGCCTTCGACGATTCGCCGCTCGCCGGTCAGGCCGCCTTCGATCCCGATCCCGAGCACCGCCCGCTTTACGGCAAGCATGTGCTGATCACCGCCGGGCCGACGCATGAACCGATCGATCCGGTGCGCTATATCGCCAACCGATCGAGCGGGAAGCAGGGCTTTTCGATCGCCGCGATGGCTGCTGCCGCGGGGGCGCGGGTCACGCTGATTGCGGGACCGGTGCATTTGCCCACGCCGGTGGGTGTCGACCGCGTCGATGTCGAAACCGCCGAGGATATGGCCGAAGAAGTGCGCCGCGCTTTGCCGGTCGATGTCGCCTTCATGGTCGCCGCGGTCGCCGACTGGAAGAGCCGCCATGTCGCGGGCGAAAAGATGAAAAAGCGCGGCTCCGCCCCGCCTGCGCTGATCTTGGCCGAAAACCCCGATATCCTCGCGGGCACGGCCGCAGGGCGCAAGCGACCGGCCTTGCTGATTGGGTTCGCCGCCGAGACCGAGAATGTGATCGAAAACGCCAAGTCGAAGCGTAAGCGCAAGGGCGCCGACTGGATCATCGCCAACAATGTCTCGAGCAGCGAAGGTAACAGCGTGATGGGTGGCGATCTCAACCAGGTCCACATCGTCACCTCGGGAGGGGTCGAAAGCCTGCCCGAAATGCCCAAGGAAGATGTCGCGCGCGAACTGGTGCGCCGCGCCGCCGCCGCGCTCGCCCCGGTAGATGACGACCATGACTGATCCCGTCGGTGTGCGCCTGAAACGCTTGCCGCATGGCGAAGGACTGGCCCTGCCCGCCTATGCCACCAGCGGCGCGGCGGGGATGGATGTGCTCGCGGCCGAAGATTGCGTGCTCGCGCCGGCGCAGCGGCATGCGGTGGCGACCGGGCTCGCTGTGGCAATCCCGCAGGGCTACGAAATCCAGGTGCGCCCGCGTTCGGGCCTCGCGCTCAAACACGGCATCACCGTGCCCAATACGCCGGGCACGATCGACAGCGATTATCGCGGCGAGCTCAAGGTGATTCTAATCAACCACGGCGCCGGCGACTTTACGATCCAGCGCGGTGACCGGATCGCACAATTGGTCCTTGCGCCTGTGACGCAGGCTGCGTGGGAGGAGGTCGAGGAACTCGACACCACCACGCGCGGCGCGGGCGGGTTCGGTTCGACCGGCGGCCACGCCAAGCTCGTCTGAGCCACACATGAAAAAGGGCGGCCCGATCCGGAACCGCCCTCTTTCGTGTCATCCCGTCCGGGAAGCTGTGATCAGTCGTCGATCCGGCGCACGGTGGTCTTTTCCGGAGCGATCGAGATACGCACCGTCTCACCCGAATTGCCGGGGAAGTCGGTGAACATCGCTTCGACCAGATTCGGCACCAGATATTGCAGCCGGTTCGAGGTCGATACGGCCTGCGCCTCGCCTTCGAACAGACGCTCACCGGTGGCCGCGCGGTCGATCTTCAGATCGATGCCGCTGGTATAGACGGTGTAGCTGCGCACTTCGGGCCCGCCGAACCACGGGTCATTGAAGCCATAGCCCCAATGGCTGCCGTAATAGCGCGGGCGATAATAGCCCGGACGCGCGCGATAGCCGCGTGCGGTGTAGCCGTACCAGGGCGAATAGAACGGATCGCGGAAGCCGGTCGAACGCACGCGCTCGCGGCCCTTGTCGACCGTGTAATCGAACCGCACCAGCAGCGATGCGTCGTCGACCGAAGCCGCCTGCGCATAGCCGAGGCGCGTCATCTGCGCTTCGACGAGATCGGCATATTGCGCGAACTCGAGCCCGCCGGCGAGCGCCGGGTCATCGGCGACCACGGCATAGCTTTCGCCCTGCGGGGCGGGCAGCTGCGACTGGAAGCGCGAAACATCCGCTTTGAACGGGGTGGCACAGGCCGCAAGGCCCGCGAGGATCATGGGAACGGAGGCGAGCTTGAGTTTGCGCCCCCAACCCTGTTTCAGGTTGGTCATACTCAATACCTTTCGAGTAACGGGCGGGGAATACACGATTTTCCACGCCCGTGCAGCCCGCCAATTTGCCGCGCCGGGATGGCGGCGAATGTCCGGGGATTTAGCGCAGCGTCGATGAACCCGGATTGAATATCCGGATTCACATATGTTGCAGCGATGCGCGTGTCAGCGGACTAGGCCGAGCGCGGCATACGCCGCATCGAGCGTCGGGCGGCCAAGCTCGCGCGCATGGCTGGCACCGCGTGCGAGGATCGCGTCGAGCGCCTCGCGATCGCCGAGCAGCTCGTTGAAGCGCGTCGAAATCGGGCGCAGCGTTTCGACCAGCAATTCGCCCAGCGCGGGCTTGAACTTGCCGAAGCCCTCGCCGCCGAACTCGCCCAGCACTGCATCGACCGTATTATCGGTGACCGCGGCATAGATCGTCACCAGGTTCAGCGCTTCGGGCCGCCCGACCAGGCCCTTGGCCTCGCTCGGCAGCGGTTCGGGGTCGGTCTTGGCCTTCTTGACCTTCTTCATCACCGTGTCGGCATCGTCGGCCAGCTCGATCCGGCTCATCTCGGAGGGGTCGGACTTGCTCATTTTCTTCGACCCGTCGCGCAGGCTCATGATCCGTGCAGCCTGCGGCGGGGTGATCGCTTCGGGCAGGGTAAAAACCGGTGCATCCTCGCTGGCGAAATCGTTGTTGAACTTCTGCGCGATGTCGCGCGCCAGCTCGAGATGCTGTTTCTGGTCTTCGCCCACTGGCACATGCGTGGTCTGGTAGAGCAGAACGTCGGCGGCCTGAAGCACGGGATAGCCGAACAGCGCGACCGACTGGCCTTCGCGGTTCTTGCCCGCCTTGTCCTTCCACTGCGTCATGCGATTGAGCCAGCCCATCCGCGCGGTGCCGTTGAGCAGCCATTGCAGTTCGGCATGCGCGGGCACCTGCGCCTGGTTGAACAGTACGCTGCGTTGCGGGTCGATCCCGCAGGCGACGACGGCCGCAGCCATTTCGAGCGTGGCCTTGTGCAGCTCGGCCGGGCTGTGCGGCATCGAAATGGCGTGCATATCGGCGAGGAAGAACAGACATTGTTCGCCGTCCTTCATCTCGTCCTGCATGCGCACCCAATTGCGGATCGCCCCGAGGTAATTCCCGAGGTGGAGATTGCCGGTGGGCTGGATGCCGGAGACTACCCGCATTTCAGGGCGCATGAATTCTCTCAATCAAGTTCAGGTCGGGCCGGTTCAGGTCTGGCGGCGCAGCAGCCGGGCGATCGTATCCCGGTCGAGGACCCCCAGAAGCAAGGCCGCGATGCCGTAGACCGCGCCGCCCGTCAATGTCACCGCGGCGATCCCGCCGGTGCGTTCCAGCACCGTGCCGTCGAACCACGGATCGAGCGGGTCCATCAGCAACCACAGCGCCGCCCCCATCGCCAGCGCGGCGATGGCAATTCGCACGATGCGTCCGGCAATCCGCGCGGGCAGGCGGAAATAGCCGCGCCGCGCAAGGATCGCATAAAGCAGCGCGACATTGCACCATGCGCCGATCGATCCGGCTATCGCCAGCGCCAGCACGCCCAGACGCGGGACCAGCAGGATGTTGAGCCCCACCGTGATCACCAGCGAGACCGCGGCGGTGAAGACCGGGGTGCGGGTGTCCTTGCGGGCGAAGAAATTGGGCGTCAGCACCTTGACCAGGACATAGGCAGGCAGCCCGATGACCAGCCCGCTGACCACCGTGCCGGTAATCATCGCATCTTCCACACTGAACGCGCCGCCAGCGAAGAACACGCGGGTGAAGGCGCTTCCCGCGACAAACAGCGCGACCGCGGCGGGCACGGTCAGCAGCATCGCCAGCTCGATCGCGTTCGATTGCAGGCGCTGCGCCTCGGCATCTTCGGAGCGCGCGAGATAGCGCGACAGCGCGGGCAGGATCGCGGTGCCCAGCGCGATGCCGATGATGCCCAGTGGCAGCTGGTTCCAGCGGTCGGCCATCGCGAGATAGGTATAGCTGCCGACCTGAAGCGTCGAGAGGAAGAACAGGTCGACGAAGCGGCTGATCTGGTAGATCCCCGCGCCGAACACCGCGGGTACGATCAGGATGCCGAGTTCCTTCACGCCCGGCGATACGCGCGGCAGGAGCATGCGGATGCGGAAGCCCGCGCGGTGCATCCAGAACGACAGCCAGACCAGCTGGAGCAGCCCCGAGGCGCTGAGCGCGACCGATTGCCAGAACGCGCTTTCGCGCCGCGCGAACACGCTGTCGCCGAGCGAGGCGCCATAGACCAGCGCCGCAATCAGGCAGAGGTTGAGCAGGATCGGCGCCGCCGCCGCAGCGGCAAAGCGCGACAGCGAATTGAGCACGGCGGCGACCAGCGTCGCGAGACTCATGAACAGCAAATAGGGGAAGGTGATCTGCGCCATCATCACCGCGATCGGCAGGGCTTCGGGATCGCGTTCGAGCCCCTCGGGCGCGAAATAGGCGACCACCCAGGGCATCACCATCATCGCGATCGCGCCGAACACGATCAGGATCGGCAACAGGATGGACAGCACGCTTTCGGCAAACCGCTGTGCTTCGCTCTGGCCCTCGACCATGCGCCGGTTGAACAGCGGCACGAAGGCGCTGGCAAAAGCGCCCTCGGCGAACAGTCGGCGAAAGATGTTGGGCAGCATGAACGCCAGCTGCCAGGCATCGCCCATCGGCGTTGCGCCCAGCACGCGCGCGACGAGAATGTCGCGCACGAAGCCGAACACGCGGCTGACCGCAGTCAGCCCGCCGATCGTCCCGACGTTCTTGAGCAGGCTCACGCGTCAGAGACCCTGCCGCGGTTCAGCGTCTTACGCCTCGCCGGCGGGGGGGATCGCGCCTTCGCCCTGCTGCTGTTCCTGCGCGCGCGCGGCCAGCTGTTGCTGGTAGAGCGCGCCGAAATCCATTGGATCGAGCATCAGCGGCGGGAAGCCCGCATCGCGGCTGGCATCGGCGATCACGCGGCGGGCGAAGGGGAACAGGATACGCGGCGCTTCGGCGAACAGGAAGGCGTGTGCGTGTTCATCGGGCAGGTTGCGCATGCCCATCAACCCGCAATAATCGAGGTCGATGAGGTAGAGATTGCCTTGGCTGGTCTTGGCGGTGCAGGTCACCTTGAGTGTGACTTCATGCACGTCGTCGGCGATCTTGTCGGCGGCGATATTGACCTGCACGTCGAGCTGCGGCTGCTCGGTCCACTGGAAGCAGGCCGGGGCGTTGGGGTTCTCGACCGAAAGGTCCTTGATATATTGCGAGATCACGCCTGCGCTGGGCTGCGTGTCGGCCCCGTTGGCGCCGGCTGCGGGATCCATGTTGAGGTCGGTGAGAACGTCGCCTTCGTCGGCCATGAGAATTCGCTTTCCAATTATCCGATTTTGTTGATCACGCGCGCTGCCAGGGGCCGTGCCGGACCGTCGGTGCGCGCGACTAGCACTGTCGGGCGCGCGTAGCAATCCGCAGCCCGCGACCGCGCACCGGGCGGCGTCCCGTTCATCGCAGGACCATTGTCGGTTTGTATTTCTTTCCTATCTAGGGCAGGACAAATGTTGGACTGCCGGGGGCGTTGCCGCCGGAATGAAGTTGGGAAGCAGGTTATTACCGTGATCACCGAGATCGTCATCCTCGCCATGATCGCCGCCTTTCTCGGGCTGCGGCTCTATTCGGTGCTTGGCCGCCGGTCGGAGCACGAGGAAGAGGCGATTCCGCACCGCTTCGAACGCAGCGATACCCCGCCGCAGGCCGATAATGCGCCGCGCGCCGTGCGCCAGCCGGTGGCGCTGCGCGCGGGCGACAACCGCGCCCCGGCCAATGAAGCGGGTATCCGTGCGATTGCTTCGGCCGAACCGGGCTTCGACCTGCTCGGCTTCCTCGACGGGGCGAAGAGCGCCTATGCCGTGATCCTCGAAGCCTTCTGGAAGGGCGACAAGGACACGCTGCGCCAACTGACCGACGACGATGTCTATGACAGCTTCGCCGGTGCGATCGACGCGCGCGAGGCAGCGGGCGATACGCTCGACAACCGCCTCATCCGGATCGAGGACGCGACCGTGCGGTCGGCCGAACTCGACGGCCGTACCGCGCGCATCGCGGTGCTGTTCGTCGCCGATATCGCTGCCGTGACACGCGACAGCGACGGCACCGTCATCGCCGGCTCGCTCGACGATGCGATCGAAAGCCGCGACGTGTGGACCTTCAGTCGCCATGTCGGTGCCGCCAATCCCAACTGGATCCTCGACGAGACCGACGAGGGCTAACGCTCCGCGCAACCCGGGGAGGGATAATGCGCTATCTGCTGGTGATCGCGGCAACCATGATGTTGGCCGCCTGCGTGCGCATGGTGCCCGATACCGCGCCCAAAGTGGCGGTTCCGCTGCCGCCGGGCACCGTGTCCAGCGCCGCTTTTTCGTCGCTGGTGCGCGGGGTCGATGTCGATGCGCTGGGGATTACCCCCGACGATGCCGGTACCGCGCTGGTGTCTTTCCTCGAATCCTGCCCAGCCGTGCTCACGCGTGAGGACCAGAGCGGGCTGACCTTTGCCGAAGACTGGCGCCCGGCGTGCGAGGCCGCGACCAGCTGGCCGGTGTCCGATGCGCGGCGCTTCTTCACCAGCTATTTCGAAACCGCGCGTGTCGGTGATGGTGCGGCCTTCGCCACGGGCTATTTCGAACCCGAGATTCGCGGCAGCCGCACCCGCGCGCCCGGTTACGACGTGCCCGTCTATGCTCCGCCGCCCGAACTGGTCCGCGCATGGCCCGAAGACATGCCCGAAAGCGAGCGCACCGGTCGTCCGCCGCAGGGGCGCTATGATGCGAGCGGGAAGTTCGTGCTGTTCTACGACCGCACCCAGATCGAACTCGGCGCGCTGGCCAATCGCGGGCTGGAGATCGCCTGGGCCGCCGACCCGGTCGAATTCTTCTTTCTGCAGATACAGGGCTCGGGGCTGGTCCGCCTGCCCAATGGCGAGTTGATGCGCATCGGCTATGCGGGACAGAACGGGCGCGAATATGTCGGCATCGGGCGCGTCATGCGCGAACGCGGGATGATCGGCGAGGACACGCCCTACGCCAGCTCGATGCAGGGCATCATGGAATATATCCGCGACAATCCCGCCGACGGACGCGACATCATGCGGCTCAACAAGAGCTGGATTTTCTTCCGCGAACTCAACACCGATGGCCCCTTGGGATCGCTCGGCGTGCCCGTCCGACGCGAAGCCTCGGTCGCGGTCGATCCGCTGTTCGTCCCCTATGGCGCGCCGGTCTTCCTCGACATGGATCACGCGGTCGCCGACGGTCTGTGGATCGCGCAGGATACGGGCGGCGCAATCAAGGGTGCCAACCGCTTCGATACCTTCTGGGGCAATGGCGCCGATGCGCGCGAGATCGCGGGCGGCATGAGCTCGCGCGGGTCGGCGCTGCTGCTGCTGCCACGCGGCACGCTCGACCGCCTCGAAACACGGCGGTGAGCTCCCCGCGCGGATTATCTTCCGAAGAGGCGGAGGCGTGGGAAAAGCTGGCTGCCACCGTGGCGCCGCTACATCCGCGCAAACCGGTGCAGCCGAAGGCGATTGCCGCACCCAAGGCGCCTGCACCGCCGAGACCGGCCAAGCGCGCGCCCGTGCCGCCGCCCCGGCCCGCACCGATCACGCCGCCAAAACCCGTCGCGGTGCAGGACCGCGGGCTTGATTCGCATTGGGACCGGCGGCTCAAGTCGGGGACGCTTCAGCCCGAGCTCACGCTCGACCTGCACGGCCACAACCTCGACGGCGCCTATGACCGCTTGATGAGCGGGGTGGCGCAGGCACGGGCGATCGGTGCGCGCACGATCCTGCTGGTGACAGGGAAAGCGCGTCCGGTCGAAGCGGCGGACCGCGCGTCGCGGCGCGGTGCAATCCGCGCCAAGGTGCTCGATTGGCTCGCCGCCTCGAGCCACCATTCCGCCATCGCCGCGGTCCGCCGCGCGCATCAGCGACACGGCGGAGACGGCGCGCTATATATCGTGCTCAAGCGCGAGCGTTAGGCGTTGCTCATCTTCGATTGTGACGGGGTCTTGGTCGACAGCGAAGTGCTGGTGACCGATGTGCATGTCGAAGAGTTACGTCAGCTCGGATTGGAACTGTCGCATGCCGAATTGACCGAGCGCTTCCTTGGGGTGACGGACCGCGCGATGTGTGCGGCGCTCGAGACCGAGCTCGGCTGCCCATTTCCCGAGGATTACGACCGGCGGGTCAAGGAAAAGGTCCGACTACGTAGTAAACAAGAGTTGCGCGCGGTGCCCGGTGCCGTCGCCGCGGTAAGACGGGTTCTAGGGGCCTCCTGCGTCGCATCGAGCAGTTCGCAGCCGATGCTCGGTTACAAGCTGGAGGCTACTGGCCTTGCGACGTTCTTCGGCGGCAACGTCTTCAGCGCCGACGCTGTCGCATCGGGCAAACCTGCGCCTGACATATTTCTCCACGCGGCTCAGGAGATGGGCGTTGCGCCCGCAGAATGCCTGGTGATCGAAGATAGCGAGAACGGCGTGAAAGCTGCAGTGGCAGCTGGAATGAATGTCGTCGGATTTCTGGGCGGAAGCCATCTTTCCCCGGCCTACGCCGAGCATCTGCACAGGGCGGGTGCGCATGCAGTTGCCGATGACTTCGAGATGCTGGTGCGGATGGTCCCGGACCGTTTCCGTCAGAAAGGATAACGGCGTTTCAATCCCGGCAGGGTAATGTAGGCAACAAAAAGGCCCCCGACACGTGGTCGGGGGCTCTCGGTGGACGACCAGCCGGGCCGTCTATCCATATCAGTTGTGGTACTTCTGATATTCCAGGTCGAAACGATCCGCATCCATGACCTTGGTCCAGGCGGCAACGAAATCGTCGACGAACTTCCGCTCGTGCCCGTTTTCGGCATAGACTTCGGCGACGGCGCGCAATTGCGAGTTTGAGCCGAAGACGAGATCGGTGCGGGTGGCGTGCCATTTGACATCGCCCTTGAGACGGCATTTGCCGACAAATTCCTCGTCGCCGCTTTCGTCGATCACTTCCCAGACCGTGCCCATGTGGAGCAGGTTGATAAAGAAGTCGTTCGACAGCACGCCGGGACGATCTGTCAGCACGCCGATGTCGTTGCCGTGCTGCGTATGTTTGGCCACTGCCCCCAGTGCGCGCATGCCGCCAACCAGTACGGTCATTTCGGGCATCGACAGCCCGAGCAGGTGCGCCCGGTCAACCAGCATGTCCTCGGTTTTCACCTCGGCTTTGGTCTTGAGGTAGTTGCGGAAGCCGTCGGCAAAGGGTTCGAGCGGCTCCCAGCTTTCGGCATCGAACTGGTCTTCACTGGCATCGCCGCGTCCGGTGGTAACCGGAACGGTGATGTCGAAGCCGCCGTCCTTGGCTGCCTTTTCGATCGCTGCCGCGCCGCCCAGCACGATGGCATCGGCCATCGAGATATTGCCGCGCAGCTCGTCGAGCTTGGCCAGCACCTTGCCCAGTTCCTCGGGGTCGTTGACCTTCCAGTTCTTCAGCGCATCGAAGCGGATGTGTGCGCCATTGGCGCCGCCGCGATGGTCCGAATTGCGATAGGTGGAAGCCGACGCCCAAGCCGCCTTGACCAGTTCGCGAACGCTCAGCCCGCTGCCCATGACGGCCTTCTTGAAGTCGGCTACCGCGCTATCCGAAGGCGTGGTTCCGGCGGGGATCGGATCCTGCCAGATCAGTTCTTCGGCTGGGACGTCGGGACCCAGATACCGGACTTTGGGACCCATGTCGCGGTGGGTCAGCTTGAACCACGCGCGGGCAAAGGCATCGTCAAGCGCCGCCTGGTCGTCGCGGAGGCGTTCCGAAATCTTGCGATAGGCGGGGTCGCGCTTCAGCGCCATGTCGGCGGTGGTCATGATCGTCGGGACCTTCTTGTTCGGGTCCCGCGCGTCAGGCGCCATGTCTTCGGGTTCGGGGTCGATCGGGGTCCACTGGTTCGCACCTGCCGGGCTCTGGGTGAGCTCGTACTCATATTTGAACAGCAGGCGGAAATAGTCATTGCCCCACTGCGTCGGGTTGGGGGTCCAGGCTCCTTCGATACCCGATGTGGTAATATGACCCTTGCCGATTTCCTCGGGGTCGGTCAGCCAGCCAAAGCCCATCGAGTGCAGGCCTTCGCCTTCGGGACCGCCGCCGAACGTGTCCGATGGCGCCGCGCCATGGCATTTGCCGAAGGCGTGGCCGCCGGCGGTCAGCGCGACGGTTTCCTCGTCGTTCATGGCCATGCGCGCGAAGGTTTCCTTCATGTCGCGGGCCATGCCTTCGGGGTCGTGCGGATTGCCGCCCGGACCTTCGGGATTGACGTAGATAAGACCCATCTGGATCGCTGCGAGCGGATTTTCGAGCGCCTTGCCCTCATCGGGAATGATGCGCGTTTCGACGCCTTGGTCGACCCACTGTTCTTCCGAACCCCAATAGACCAGTTCGGGCTCGAACACGTCCTTGCGGCCGCCGCCGAAGCCGAACACCGGGCCGCCCATCGATTCGATCGCGACATTGCCGGTGAGTACGAACAGGTCGGCCCAGCTGAGGTGCTTGCCGTATTTCTGCTTGATCGGCCACAACAGGCGCCGTGCCTTGTCGAGATTGCCATTGTCGGGCCAGCTGTTGAGCGGCGCGAAACGCTGCTGTCCGCTCGAGGCACCGCCGCGGCCGTCGCCGGTGCGATAGGTGCCCGCCGCGTGCCATGCCATGCGAATGAAGAACGGTCCGTAGTTGCCGTAATCAGCGGGCCACCATTCCTGGCTGTCGGTCATCAGCGCGGTCAGGTCGCGTTTCACGGCATCGTAATCCAGCGCGTTGAACGCTTCGCAATAGTCGAAGTCGTCGCCCATCGGATCGGGATTGCGGCCGCCCGTCTGGAGGATTTCGATCTGCAGCTGGTCGGGCCACCAATCGCGATTGCTGCGACCAAGGAGGTCCCGCGAACCCCCGTTGCCACTGAAGGGGCAGCCACTCATCTCACCGGTTTTGGCGTCCATCGTTCATCTCTCCATCTAGGCTCAGGAAATCTTATAGATGAAGGGATGCGCCATTCTCAGTAATTCGTCCAATCGATTAAATGCGTCGGATTGATTGACATAAGCGATGGAGCGGCAAGGCGTGGCATAGATGTGAAAAGCGCCGCCATCCGCTTGGAATGGCGACGCTTTCGTGTCTGCGACGTGATGCGATCAGGCGGCCTGCGCGACGTCCTCGACCGGTTCGGTGCGGATCAGGTAATCGAAGGCGGACAGGCCCGCTTTCGAGCCTTCGCCCATCGCCACCACGATCTGCTTGTAGGGCACGTCAGTCACATCGCCCGCGCCGAAGATGCCGGGCAGATTGCTGCGACCTTCCGCGTCGGTGGCGATCTCGCCATGCTTGGTCAATTCGAGCCCGCTGTCCTGCAGCCATTCGGTATTGGGCACGAGGCCGATCTGGATGAACACGCCTTCCAGCTCGATGCGGCGTTCATCGCCGCTTGCGCGGTCCTTGACGATCATGCCGTCGACCTTGCCGTCACGGCCGGTGATCTCGGTCGTCTGGCCGCTGGTGACGATCTCGACATTGTCCATGCTGCGCAGCTTGGCCTGGAGCACTTCGTCGGCACGTAGCTTGTCGTCATATTCGACCAGCGTCACATGGCCGACGATCTTGGCCAGGTCGATCGCCGCCTCGACGCCCGAATTGCCGCCGCCGATCACCGCGATGCGCTTGCCCTTGAACAGCGGACCGTCGCAATGCGGGCAGTAGGCGACGCCCTTGTTGCGGTATTCGGCTTCGCCGGGCACGCCGAGATTGCGCCAGCGCGCCCCGGTCGCGAGGATCAGGCTGCGCGCCTTCAGCCGCGCGCCATTGCCCAGTTCGACCGTGTGCAGGCCGCCTTCCTGCTTGGCCGGCACCAGCTTGACCGCGCGGGCGAGGTTCATCAGGTCGATGTCGTATTCACCGACATGGCGCTCCAGCTCGCCAGCCAGCTTGGGCCCTTCGGTATAGGGCGTGCCGGGGAGGTTTTCGATGCCGAGCGTGTCGTGCAGCTGCCCGCCAAAGCGTTCGGCGGCTATGCCGGTGCGGAAGCCCTTGCGCGCGGTGTAGATCGCACTCGCGGCGCCAGCGGGGCCGCCGCCGATCACCAGCACTTCGAACGGGTCCTTGGCGGCCAGTTTCTCGGCGGCCTTGGCTTCGCTGCCCTTGTCGATCTTGGCGAGGATCTCGGCCAGTTCGAGCTTGCCATTATAGAACGGCTCGCCGTTGAGGAAGGTCGCGGGCACCGCCATGATATCGCGGCCCTCGACCTCGTCCTGGAAGGTGCCGCCTTCGATCAGCGTGGCGGTGATGCGCGAATTTTCCAGCGCCATCAGCGTCAGTGCCTGCACCACGTCGGGGCAATTGTGGCACGAGAGCGAGAAATACATCTCGAAATTGAAATCGCCTTCAAGCCCGCGGACCTGTTCGAGCAGGTCGGCATCGACCTTGGGCGGATGCCCGCCGGCCCACAGCAGGGCGAGCACGAGTGAGGTAAACTCATGTCCCATCGGAAGCCCGGCGAACCGGACCCACTTCTCCGCATCGCTGCTGCGGCGGATGATGAAGCTGGGCTGGCGCTCGTCAGTGCCATCGAAGCTCGCGCTGACGAGATCGTGCAGCGCCGAAATCTCCTCGAGCAGTTCGCGCGTCTGCGCGCTCTTGGCATCGTCGCCCAGCGAGGCGACGAGTTCGACCGGCTCGCGCAGATTCGCGAGATAGGTCTTCAATTGCTGGGTCATCGTTGCGTCGAGCATGGGCGGACTCCGGGCGGGAGGTGAAACGGATATTCGAAATTCGGGGAGGGAAAAGGCCCGGGGCGGGGGGGAGGGGGGTGCCCCGGGCCTTCCAGTGACCCGGGACGGATCCCGGGCTCTTGTGCGAGCGCCGCTAGGACGCCCGATCTTTCGCTTGGCTTAACGCTTAGATCTTGCCGACGAGGTCGAGCGAGGGGGCCAGCGTGTCGCTGCCTTCTTCCCACGCCGCCGGGCAGACCTGGCCGGGGTTGGCGCGAACGTACTGTGCCGCCTTGATCTTGCGTGCGAGTTCGTTGGCATTGCGGCCGACGCCTTCGCAGGTCTGTTCCATGATCTGGATCACGCCATCAGGG
Source organism: Qipengyuania sp. SS22 (assembly GCF_025736935.1). Taxonomy (NCBI): domain Bacteria; kingdom Pseudomonadati; phylum Pseudomonadota; class Alphaproteobacteria; order Sphingomonadales; family Erythrobacteraceae; genus Qipengyuania; species Qipengyuania sp. SS22. The sequence continues at coordinate 2,491,344 of NZ_CP107048.1, forward strand.
TCGACGACGAAGGTCGCCCGGTCGGCAAGGCCGACGCCTTCACGCAGCACGTCGAAATTGGTCGCCAGCGTGTGGTTCTGGTCGCCCAGGAACGGGAACTGCAGCTTGCCGATCTTTTCCGACGTGTCGTGCCAGGCCTTGTGGCTGAAATGGGTGTCGGTCGACACGCCATAGACTTCGACATCCATCTTCTGGAGCATGGCATACTGCTCGCCGAGGTCTTCGAGCTCGGTCGGGCACACGAAAGTGAAATCGGCCGGGTAGAAGAAGAAAATGGCCCACTTGCCCTTCACGTCCTCGTCGGTGACTTCGAAAAAGTCCTTGCCGGCCTGGAAGGCGGTGGCGGTGAACGGTTTGATCTGGCTTCCGATGATACCCATGGGTGTACTCCGTTGTTCGGGTTGAAACTCGAGAGTGTCAGATAGGCATTGTTGCGATGCACAAAAGCGATTTGTTGCGATTGCGTGCATCGGAATTTTCTATCACAGACTTGGAACGATATTTTCTTGCCGCGAAAGCTTCACGCGTGGCTCAGCGGTCGTCCTCACGCCCGCCGCGCAAGGTCAGCTGCATCCCGCCATCCACCGCGCGCCAGGCGGATTGCGCGCCCATCGAAGCCGCCAAGGAGGCGATCACGCGCGTGCCCAGGCCTGCGCCAGCGGCGGCACGGTCGGCCGCCTGATCATCGGCGCCGCCATTGTCGCTGCACACCAGCGACCAGCCCTCGGCATTGACTGCGATCCGTACCGAAATCGTTCCCTGGCCATCGGGAAACCCGTGCTTGAGCGCGTTGGAGACGAATTCGTTCACCGTCAGCAGCAGCGCATTGGCCAGTTCGGCGCTTGCCCGGTCGCCCTTGACCGTGATGGCAAGCTGGATCCCTTGGGGCAGCAATTGCCGGAAATCGGTTTCGACCCGCGCGAACAGCGACGAGATATCGACGCTACGGCCGTCGTCGAACCCGTGCAGCTCGGCATGCAGCGAGGCCAGCGCGCGGACGCGTCCACCCGCTTCCTCGAGCACCGCGCGCACTGCGGGATCGTCCGACCGCCGCGCCTGCATCGCCAGGATCGCCCCCAGCGAAGCAAGCGAATTCTTCACCCGGTGGTCGATCTCGCGGCGCAGTGCGGTCTCGCGATCGAGCGACAGCCGCAGGTCGAGTTCGCGCATCACCTGCCGCGCAAGTACCTTCAGCACCCGGCGCTGCGTGTCGTTCAGCGTGCCGGGACTGTGATCGAGGACGCATAACGTACCCAGCGGCAACCCGTTCGCGCCCTTGAGCACCGCGCCCGCATAGAACCGGAACCCCGGTTCCTCGGTACACAGCGGATTGTCCGCCATGCGCGGATCGGCCAGCGTATCGGGTATCTCGACGAAATCGTCCTGCAGGATCACATGGCCGCACAGGCTGGTGTCGAGCGGGGTCGAGCGTACGCCGAGGCCGACTTCGGCCTTGAACCACTGACGCTCGTCATCGATGAAATTCACCACCGAGACCGCTTTCCCGCATAGTTCGGAGGCCAGTTCGACGATCTCGTCGAAATCGCGCTCGCGCTCGGTGTCGAGGATGCCGTAGCGACGCAGTTCGCGCAGCCGCTCCTCTTCCAGGGGATGCTTGCCGGGTATCACAAGATGTTCCTACCTGCTTGTCCGAACAGGGCAATAGGGTTGCAATATGGAGCAGCCCACGCGCGTTTCAGCCACACTGCGCGCGGTGAAGCAGTTTATGGTCGGCCAGCACCAGCGCCATCATCGCCTCGACCACCGGGGTGCCGCGAATGCCGACGCAGGGATCGTGGCGTCCCTTGGTGCGCACTTCGGTCGCCTCGCCGCTGCGCGTGATACTGTTTACGGGCGTGAGGATCGAACTGGTCGGCTTGAACGCGACGCGGCAGGTGACCGGCTGGCCGGTCGAAATGCCCCCGGCGATCCCCCCGGCGTGGTTGGCGGTAAACCGCGGGCCGTCATTGCCGGGCTGCATCGGGTCGGCATTCTGTTCGCCGGTCAGCCGCGCAGCGCCGAAGCCGTCGCCGATCTCGACACCCTTGACCGCATTGATGCTCATCATCCCGGCCGCCAGGTCGCTGTCGAGCTTGGCATAGATCGGCGCGCCCCATCCGGCGGGCACGCCGGTAGCGACGCATTCGACCACCGCGCCCAATGACGAACCGGCCTTGCGGGCCTCGTCGACCAGCGCCTCCCAGCGTTTCGCGGCGGCTGCATCGGGGCACCAGAAGGGGTTGCGGCCGATTTCCTCGGCATCGAAATTCGCGGGGTCCACAGCATCGCCGCCGATTTCGGCGACATAGGCGAGGATCGATACTTCGGGGATCGCCTTCCGCGCCACCGCGCCTGCCGCCACGCGCATCGCGGTTTCGCGTGCGCTGCTGCGGCCGCCGCCGCGATAGTCGCGCAGCCCGTATTTCGCGTCATAGGCATAATCGGCATGGCCGGGGCGATAGCTATTGGCGATCTCGGAATAATCCTTCGATCGCTGGTCGGTGTTTTCGATCAGCAGGCTGATCGGGGTGCCGGTGGTGACGCCTTCGAACACGCCCGAGAGGATCCGCACCGCGTCGGGTTCCTTGCGCTGCGTGGTGAACTTGTTCTGCCCCGGCTTTCGCGCATCGAGGAAGGGCTGGATGTCGTCTTCGGCCAGCGCAATCCCCGGCGGGCACCCGTCGACCACCGCGCCGATTGCGGGTCCGTGGCTCTCGCCCCAGGTGGTGAAGCGCAGCGTTCGTCCGAAGGTGTTCCAGCTCATGGCACATCTCATGCCCGCAACTGTGGGCGCCTGTCCATTCTCGCTGGACCAAATCCTTCTTGAAGCCCAAGAACAAACCATGATTGCGAAGCTGAAGGGCCTGCTCGACGAAACCGGCACCGACTGGGCGGTGATCGACGTCGCGGGCGTCGGTTATCTGGTGCATTGCTCGTCCAAGACGCTCGCCGCGCTGGGCGAGGTGGGCGAAGCCTGCACCGTCTTTACCGATCTGCAGGTGAGCGAGAACGACATGCGCCTGCTCGGCTTTGCCGAGGCGGCGGAGCGCGACTGGTTCCGTCTGCTCACGCAGGTGCAGGGCGTGGGCAGCAAGGTCGCGCTGGCGATTCTCTCGGCTCTGTCGATCGGCGAAGTGCAGCAGGCCTGCGCGCAGGGCGATGCCGCCACGGTCGCGCGCGCCAATGGCGTCGGGCCGAAGCTGGCGGGGCGGATCGTCAATGAACTGAAAGACAAGGCGGGCGCTTTGCCGGGTGGCGGTACGGCGGGCACCGGCCCGGGAGTAACTCCGGCAGGCGGCACCAGCGGCGATGCAGTGAGCGCGCTCGAGAACCTAGGCTTCAAGCCCGCGGTCGCCGCGCGCGCGGTCGCCGCGGCGCAGGGCGAATTGGGCGAGGGTGCGGGCGAGGGCGAGTTGATCCGCGTGGCATTGAAGAAGGCAGCAGGATGATGATGACAGCAATACGGTTCACGATTCTGGCAACCGCAGGTGCGCTGCTGGCAAGTACGGCGGGCGCACAGGATATGAGCGCGTTTCGCAGCGGTCCGATCTTCGAGGAGTTCGGTGCCCATGCGCCGGTTGAAGGCGTCGAAACCTTCGCCCCCGACACCGCATTCGCGATTGCCTTCGACGTCGCCGAACAGGCCGATGCGGGCACGCGCAACCGCGGGTTCGAAAGCGCCGCGCGGTTCATCAACATGCATGCCTCGCACGCGGTCGATCCGGCGAACATGCGCATCGCGGTGGTCGTTCACGGCAAGGCAGTCCACGATCTGCTCGACGATGAGGCAGGCAACGGCTCGCACTACATGGTGACGCAGCTGCTCGACTACGGCGTGCGCTTCATCGCCTGCGGCCAGAGCGCGGCGGCGCATGGCGTGGCCAAGACGGACTTCATCCCCGGCGTCGAACTCGCGCTCTCCGCTATGACCGCGCATGCGCAATTGCAGCAGGCGGGCTACACGGTGAACCCGTTTTGAGGCGGGTTTCCCCCCAGCCCCGTCATCCTGGACTCGTTTCAGGATCCATCATGCGACCCGTGCGGAGCCAACGGATCGAAGCCCAAGCCCACCGCCAAATCGGCCCAGTGGGGATTGTCCCGCTCGATCAGATTGAGCTTCCATTGACGATGCCAGTTCTTCAGCTGCTTCTCACGCAAGATCGCCTGTTCCATATCGCCGAACATTTCGAAGCGGACGAGGCGATGGACCTTGTAGCGCGCCACGAACCCGCCGGTGATGCCCTCGCGGTGCTGCCACAGACGTTTCGCGAGGTCGGATGTGACCCCGACATAGAGCGTTCCGCGCGGCTGGCTCGCGAGGATATAGACGCAGGGCTCACGGTCGATCGGCATGCTCCGGTGATTGCCGCGCGATGGATGCTGAAACAAGTTCAGCATGACGGTATGGGGGTGGTGTGACCGAACCCGTTCCCCTCCATTCGCCCGAGCGGCAGGCCGAGGACCCCGACGCCGCGCTGCGTCCCAAGAGCCTGGCCGAGTTCGTCGGGCAACAGGCCGCGCGCGAGAATCTGCGTGTGTTCGTCGAGGCCGCCAAGGGCCGCGGTGAGGCGATGGACCATGTGCTGTTCTTCGGCCCGCCGGGGCTGGGCAAGACCACACTGGCGCAGATCGTCGCCAAGGAACTGGGCGTGGGCTTTCGCGCCACCAGCGGGCCGGTAATCGCCAAGGCGGGCGATCTGGCCGCGCTGCTGACCAATCTCGAACCGCATGACGTGTTGTTCATCGACGAGATCCACCGGCTCAATCCGGTGGTCGAGGAAGTGCTCTATCCGGCGATGGAGGACCGCGCGCTCGACATCATCATCGGCGAGGGGCCGAGCGCGCGCAGTGTGCGGATCGACCTGCCGCCGTTCACGCTGGTCGGCGCGACCACGCGGCAAGGGCTGCTGACCACGCCGCTGCGCGACCGTTTCGGCATCCCGGTGCGGCTGAACTTCTACACCGAGGACGAACTGCTCCGCGTGGTCACCCGCGGCGCCGGGCTGCTTGGTCTGGGGATCGACGAGGGCGGCGCGCGCGAGATCGCCCGCCGCAGCCGCGGGACGCCGCGCGTGGCGGGGCGGCTGATGCGCCGCGTGCGCGATTTCGCCAGCGTGCTGGGCGAAACGGTGGTGACGGCGACGGTTGCCGATGGTGCGCTCACCCGGCTCGAAGTCGACGGCCTCGGCCTCGACGCGATGGACCGGCGCTATCTCACCATGATCGCCACCACCTACAAGGGCGGACCGGTCGGGGTGGAGACGCTAGCGGCGGGTCTCAGCGAACCGCGCGACACGGTCGAGGAGGTGATCGAACCATATCTCATCCAGCTGGGCCTGATCGCGCGGACCGCGCGCGGGCGCTGTCTCAACGATGGCGGCTGGCTGCATCTGGGCCTTGCCCCGCCTTCCACACCGCAGGGAAGTATGTTCGACAAATAGGGTTACCGGAGTGGTAGGAAAGCACCGCTAAACGGTCCCGAAACGGGACGGGGCTTGCGCAAAGCTCGCATTTCGGCGAAAAATTTACTTTTTAGGCGTACCGCGAAACGTAAAGATTGGCACGTCCCCGAGGAAGGGATTCGCCGGAGTACATCCGGATCGTGGTAAGGGATAGAAAACAAACCCTTTTCCTCGGTCGCAACAGGAAGTCACACTTATGTCGGTCAAGTCAGCTCTTGCCAAACTCTCGGCCACCGCGGCGGGTGGCGCGCTGCTTGCGGGCGGTGCGGTGCATGTCGCCGAGCGTCCGATCTCCGACAATCCGCAGTATAAGTCGAAATCGGTCAAATACGTCAAGAAGGCGACCCCGCGCGCCGTTCCCCGGCCGACCGTGCCGCGGGCGCGGACGATTCCGCGGCCGGTCGAATGCGTGCCCGCCGATTCGCCTGCAGCGGCCAACAGTCCGAACAATATCTGCCCGCCCGTCTATCGCCAGGCGATGGCGCCCGTTCCCGTCCCGCCGCTGCCCGCAGCCGCGCCGGTACGCGGTGGCGGCGCATCGCGCTCGATCGGCGGCAGCAGTTCCTCGGGCGGCGGCGGCTTCGGTGGCGGCGGCTTCTTCGGCGGCTTTTTCTCCGGATCGAGCGGCGGCGGCAGCGTGATCGTCAATTCGACCACCACCACCGGCGGCGACACGCCCGATGTGATCGTCGACGTCTCGACCACCACCTCGACTGGCGGCACCTCGACATCGACCTCGACCGGGTCGATCTCGACATCCACCGGTGAAGTCTCGACCTCTACGGGCGAAGTTTCGACCTCCACGGGCGAAGTGTCGACCTCTACCGGCAGCGTCTCGACCTCGACCGGTGAGGTCTCGACCTCGAGCGGCAACGTTACCACCAGCACGAGCAGTTCCTCCTCGACCAGCACGTCGAGTTCGAGTTCGACTTCGTCGTCCACCTCGACATCGAGCTCGACCTCGTCGTCGACCAGTTCGTCGACCAGCTCGTCGACCTCGGGCAGCAGCAGCGGCACCGATGTGCCTGCACCGCCGATGATGGCGCTGTTCGGCTTTGCCGCCGCCGCGATCCTCGGGCGCCGCAAATTCCGTATCAAACGCGCGGCCTGAACGCCCCGCCGACCGCGCTCAATCGCGCTGGCTGAGGCTCCATTCGCCTTGCCGATACCACTGCGTCACGACGTATTTGGTACCTGCACCGACGGGTAGCGCAGCATGCCGCGTCGCGCGGTTGGGCTGCCCCCTGCGGTCCATATTGTCCCACATGACCAGCAGGCCGGGTTCGGGGACGATCTTGAGGTCCAGCTCGGGAAATTCGGTTTCACCGCCGGCTTCGACCGCATTGAGATAGACCATAGCGGTCCAGCTGCGTTGCCCTCCGCGCCGCCGTTCGACCTGCCAATGCGGGCGGTCGGGGCGGAAATGGTCGCGGTGGTGGCGGTATTCCTCGCCCTCGCGATAGCGCTGGCCCTGCAGTGGCTCGGCATGGACCGGCGCGATGCCGGTGACCGCGCGGATCTTGCGTGCCAGCGCCGTGGTCTCGGGCATGTCCTTGGCGAAGAAATGGGTCGAGCTGGTGCGCCCGCGCGGCGATGCCTTGTCCGAAAACAGCACCGAGGGCTGGATGCGGCTGTCGATGACCGCGATCAGCTTGCGGCATTGCTGCGGTGTCAGCAGCCCGCGCATCAGGAACAGGTCGGCCTTGCCCCCGCCCCGCGGTTCGACGCGCGGGTCGGCAAGCAGGCGTTCGCGCACCGTGGTACCGATCGCGCGCATGATGGCCGGATCGGCCTGTTGATCGGTCTCGGTGCGCCCCAGCAGCTGTGACAGGCGGCCCAAGACCGACATGCTACCGGGGCGCTACCGTGCCTGTCGGATCAGGCTGCGGCGAGCTTGCGCAGGACGTAATGGAGGATTCCGCCATTGCGGTAATATTCCATCTCGTTGGCGGTATCGATGCGGCACAGCGCGGTGAAGCTGAAGGTCGAGCCGTCTTCGCGGGTAACCTCGACTTCAACGTCCTGGCCCGGGTTGAGATCGGCAAGGCCCTTGATCGTGAAGCTGTCGGTCGCGGTCAGGCCCAGCGTGTTGCGCGTATCGCCATCCTTGAACTGCAGCGGCAGCACGCCCATCCCGATCAGGTTCGAGCGGTGGATGCGCTCGTAGCTTTCGACCATCACCGCCTTGACGCCCAGCAGGATGGTGCCCTTGGCCGCCCAGTCGCGGCTCGAACCCGTGCCATATTCCTTGCCGGCGACGACCACCAGCGGCGTGCCGTCTTCTTTGTGCTTCATTGCCGCGTCGTAGATCGGCATCTGCTCGCCATTGTAGGTCGTCACACCGCCTTCAACGCCCGGAACCATTTCGTTCTTGATGCGGATATTGGCGAAGGTGCCGCGCATCATCACGTCGTGGTTGCCGCGACGCGAGCCGTAGGAGTTGAAGTCCTGCTTGGCGACCTGATGGCTCTGCAGATAGGAACCCGCAGGGCTGTCTTCCTTGATCGAACCGGCGGGCGAGATGTGGTCGGTGGTCACCGAATCGCCGAGGATCGCCAGCGGCTTTGCATCGGTGATGTCGGTCACCGGGGCGGGGGTCATGTCCATGTCTTCGAAGAAGGGCGGGCTGGCGACGTAGGTGCTCGTCGGATTCCAGCGATAGGTGTCGCTGGCCTCGACCTTGATCGCCTGCCAGTGCTCATCGCCCTTGTAGACGTCGGCATAGCGGGTGACGAACATCTCGCGGTCGATATTGGCGGCGCGATGTTCGCGCACCTCGGCATTGCTCGGCCAGATGTCGGCAAGCATCACGTCATTGCCCTGCTGGTCCTGCCCAACCGGGGTTTCGGTGATGTCCTTGGTTACCGTGCCGAGGATCGAATAAGCGACCACCAGCGGCGGCGAGGCAAGGAAGTTGGCGCGGACGTCGGGCGACACGCGGCCTTCGAAATTGCGGTTGCCCGACAGCACGCTGGCGGCGACGATGTCGTTGTTGTTGATCGCCTTGCTGATCGGCGGGGCGAGCGGGCCCGAATTGCCGATGCAGGTGGTGCAGCCATAACCGACGAGGTCGAAGCCCATCGCGTCGAGATCGCTCTGCAGGCCGGATTTCACGAGATAGTCGGTGACCACCTGCGATCCGGGCGCGAGGCTCGTCTTGACCCACGGCTTGGGCTTGAGGCCTTTTTCATGCGCCTTCTTGGCGACGAGGCCCGCAGCGATCAGCACATCGGGGTTGGAGGTGTTGGTGCAGCTGGTGATCGCGGCAATGACCACGTCGCCATCGCCGATATCGTGATGCGTGTTTTCGACTTCCACGCGGACCGGCGCGCTCTTCTTGTAGATCTTCTCGAGATCCGAATTGAACAGCTCGTCGACCTGCGGCAGCGCCACGCGGTCCTGCGGACGCTTGGGGCCCGCGAGGCTGGGGACGACCTTGGACACGTCGAGATCGAGCGTCTTGGTGAAGACCGGCTCGTTCTCGGGCGTGAACCACATGCCCTGTTCTTTCGAATAGGCTTCGACCAGCGCGATGGTTTCCTCGTCGCGGCCGGTGAGGCGCATATATTCGAGCGTCTTCTCGTCGATGCCGAAGAACCCGCAGGTCGCGCCGTATTCGGGTGCCATATTGGCGATCGTAGCGCGGTCGGCGAGGCTGAGATTGGCGACGCCGTCGCCGTAGAATTCCACGAACCGGCCGACCACGCCGACTTCGCGCAGCATCTGCACGCAGGTCAGCACGAGGTCGGTGGCGGTGACGCCTTCGGCCATCGCACCGGTCAGCTTGAAGCCGACCACTTCGGGGATCAGCATCGAGATCGGCTGGCCGAGCATCGCGGCTTCGGCTTCGATCCCGCCGACACCCCAGCCCAGCACGCCGAGGCCGTTGATCATGGTGGTGTGGCTGTCGGTGCCGACGCAGGTGTCGGGATAGGCAACCGCGTTACCGTCGGGGTCGTTGGTCGACCATACGCCCTTGCCGATATATTCCAGGTTCACCTGGTGGCAGATGCCGGTGCCCGGGGGTACGGCGGAAAAATTCTCGAAGCTCTTCGAGCCCCATTTGAGGAAGTCGTAACGCTCGGCATTGCGGGCATATTCGAGCTCGACGTTCTTCTCAAACGCCTTGGGGTGGCCAAACTCGTCGACCATGACCGAGTGGTCGATCACGAGGTTGACGGGAACCTGCGGGTTGATCTTGGCGGTATCGCCGCCGAGCTTGGAAATCGCATCGCGCATCGCGGCGAGGTCGACCACGCAGGGCACGCCGGTGAAATCCTGCAACAGCACGCGCGCCGGACGGTACTGAATTTCCTTTCCGGTCGCCGGATTTTTTTGCCAGTCGGCGATTGCCTGCGCGTCGTCGGTCGAGACGGTGAAACCGTCGTCCTCGAACCGCAGCATGTTCTCGAGCAGGACCTTGAGACTGAAGGGCAGCTTCGACACGTCGCCGATCTTTTCTTCCGCCTTGGCGAAGGAATAATAAGCGTAGTCCTTGCCGTTCACGGTGAGGGTTGAGCGGGTTCCGAGCGTGTCCTTACCGACCTGGGTCATGCGCGCGTTGATCCTTTCCTTTGAGAGCCGTCACCTGCCCAATGGCCGGGACTGCAGAATGTGCCGCGCACCTGCGCCGGAACGCCGCAAAAATCAAGTGTGCGGCGGTGCAACATCGCGTATCGGCAGGAACCCTTGCGCGATTTGTGCGCTTGGTGTGGCAGAATCGGGGCACGGACCCCGTATGGGCACCAGGGCCCGCATGAGGAGTGATTAATGCGTTCGTTTTTCAATGCCGGCGATCGTTCGCGCCGGTCGCTGCGGGTCGCCGTTACCGCGGTCGCGCTGGGTGTGGCGGGATGCTTTACCGCCGCTTTCACCTTTGCCGACCAACCCGTTCGCGCCGCTACGGTCGCTCAGCCGCGCTAGAGCAGATCCGGCATCGCTGCGGCGCGGGGCCTGCGGGTCGCCAGCCAGCACGATGCGATAATGATCGCCGTACCGATCACGGTCGGCAGCGTGAGCCGCTCGGCAAAGAACAGCCAGCCGAAGAGCGAAGCCCACAGGAACCCCGAATATTCCAGCGGAACCAGCACCTGCGCCTCGGCGCGGGCATAAGCCCAGGCAAGCGCCATCGCCCCCGCCACCGTCAGCGCGGCAGCAGCGGCGAGATCGATCACGGTGGCGGTGTCGGGCATTTCGAACAGGAACGGCGCGGCCACGCCCAGCAGGACCACCGAGACACCCGAATGGAAGGTGGCGATCTCGGCCGGACCGGCGACCTGCGACTGGCGCCGGATCAGGATGAAATTATAGGCATAGAGCAATGCCGAGACGATCATCGCGGCAAGCCCCAGCGCTGCATCTCGGTCGAAATCGGCCTGCCCGATCTTTCCGCCGACGATGATCAGCGTTCCCGCAAAGCCAAGCAGCGACGCCGCGATGGCTTCCCGGCGAATGGTTTCGCCCAGCAGGATGCGCGCGAGATAGAGCGCGATCAGCGGTGCCACGAAGCTGATCGCAATCGCTTCCGCCAGCGGCAGCTTGGTGAGCGCATAGAAAAAGGCCAGCGCCATGAAGGTGGCGACCACCGAGCGTTGCAGATGCAGCGTGAGCACATGGCGCTGCGGCCAGCGTCCGCCGCGCGCCAGCCACAGCGGCAGCGCAATTCCCGTACCGATTACCGACCGCAGCCACGAGGCGGTTAGCGCGCCTACCGCCAGCGCAGCGCTTTTCATGAAGGCATCCATCAGCGACAGGCTGGCAACCGCCAGCGCGGCCATGAAGACGGGAAGCAGGACATGGTCGCGGGTCACAGCACGGCTCTATCTGCGCATCCGTCAACCGTCACCGTTAATTCAGCACTGCGAAAGCCGGGATATTGGATTAGCTTGGCGCATTGGACTAATATCCCCCCATACGCGCTACAGGGGCGCGGGGTGCATCTGGTAGGACTTATGACACGCTTCCGTCTGATTTTCGGCTCCGCAATGGGTGCGGCGCTGTGTGCAACGTCGGTCATGGCGCAGGACAATGCGCCTGAAGACCTGCTGCCGCCCGAACCGGCGAAGGTGACCGAGAAACTGCCCGACTACACCGCGGGTACCCCCACGGGGGCGACCCCGCCGAGCGTCGAGGACAGCTTCGACGATATCCGCACGGCGTCGGGCGAAGTGGTCCAGCAATTGCCGGTGCTGGTCCGCGAATGGAGCGTGCCGCAAGCGAAAAAGCTGCTCGCCTTCATCCCCACTGTCGAAGCCGAGGGGCTGGTGCCTGCGGATTACCGCAGTGCCGAGCTGTCCGCTGCAATCGCTGCGGGCGAAGGCGCGGCGCTGAATGACATTGCCAGCCAGATATTCATCTGGCTGGTCGAGGATCTGCGCGACGGGCGCACGCCGATGGACGCGCGGCGCCAGTGGTTCGTGGTCGATCCCGACCCCGATGTGCTGCCGTCGCATCGCCTGCTCGAACAGGCGGTCGCCAGCGGCGATATCGCAGGCACGCTGACCGCGCTCAATCCGGTGTCGCCCGACTATGCGCGGCTCAAAACCGAGCTGGCGAAGACCACCGATTCGACCAAGCGCAAGCTGATCCGTGCGAACATGGACCGCTGGCGCTGGCTGGCGCGCGATCTGGGCAAGCAGTACCTGCTGACCAACGTCCCCGAATACCAGCTGCGGCTGACGGTCAACAACCGGATCATCAAGAATTACCGCGTGGTGGTTGGCAAGGCCGGCCGCACGGCCACGCCGCAACTCTCCGAAATGGTCGAGGCGGTGATCTTCAACCCGACCTGGACCGTGCCGCAATCGATCGTGAAGGGCGAAGGGCTGGGCGCGAAAGTGCTCAACAACCCGGCCTGGGCGCGCGCCAATGGCTACAAGGCGACCAAGGGCGCGAATGGCTGGGTCAGCGTGGTGCAGCAACCGGGTGCGGGAAATTCGCTTGGCCTGATGAAGCTCGACATGCCCAATGAACACGCGATCTTCCTCCACGATACGCCCGCCAAATCGTTGTTCAACCAGGACAATCGCGCACTCAGCCACGGCTGTATCCGCGTGCAGGGCGCGCGCGAACTGGCGATGACGATGGCCATGCTGGGCAATGCCGATACGCGCGAGGATCTGCCGGTCATCCAGCAGGAAGTGTCCGAGATCACCGCCAGCGGAACCTACACCCGCTATGCGATGGAAAAGCAGTGGCCGGTCTACATCACCTATTTCACCTATGGCGTGGACGTGAAGGGCAATCTGACCAAATTCGCCGACATCTACGATCGCGATGCGCCGGTACTGGCCGCGCTCGACGCCCCGCGCGAACGCGACCGGGCGCGCGAGACAAGCGAAGAAGTGGTGGAGATCGTCGACGACCTGCAGACGAGCTGACGGGGTTAGAAGACGCCCGGATTGGTCCGTTCGAACGTGCCGCCGTGGTCATTTCGCAGCAGGTCGTATTGCGCGACCGGCGGAGTGACGCGGCTGCCGTCTTCCGCAATGCCATAACTGCCCGCAACGAGCAGGCGGCCACCCGACAGGTCGATCAGCGCACGGTCGAACTGTTCGGGGCCCATCGCGAAACAGCCGTTCGAACGGCCTAACCGGCCAAAGCGATCGACATGGCTGGGCGTGGCGTAGCTCGCCTGGTGCATCACGATTGCGCGAGGCAGAGCGTTGGAATTGGTCGGGTCGAGCCCATCGAGCCGGAGCGAGGTGCCATAGCGCCCGACATACCAGCTGCGGGTCATGAAGGCACCGCGGCTCGAGGCTTCGCTGCCTTCGATATTCGAATAGCGCTTCAGCCAGCCATCGTGCTCGCCGTCGGAACCGGAGCCGTGGCTGACATGGTAGCTCGCCACGCGCTCGTTCTCGAGATCGACGAAGTGAAACCGCTTCTGCGCCGAATGCAGCCCGAAATCGGCGATTCCAACCACATCCTTGCGCCAGATATTATCGCCCGCCCGCGTCAGTTCATCGCGCGCGATTGCCATCAGCTGCGCATCGCGCGCGGCAGTGGGATTGACCTGTGCGAACAGGCGCGCGGGCAGGGTCAGCGCCGCACCGGCGGCCAGCGAGCCCTTGAGAATATCGCGACGTTTCATCTTTCACACCTTAGCAGCCTTGTGCTGGCCACGTCATGAATATTGCGGTGAAGCGGCGCAGCTATTCGCCCAGCACCATGCGATCGCGTTCGATACGGACCGGTTGGACGGTCGACAGGAAGCTCTGGCCAAGCAGCGAAATGCCGAGGCCTTCGGGCACGATAATCGCCGCGACATTGCGCGCTTCGTGCCCGCCGAGCGTAACGCGGTCGAGCGTGACACTGACGCCATAGACCGGCCCCGAAGCCCCGCGGGCGACCTCGCGCACATCGGCATCGGACCAGTAGAGCCCTGCTGCGCGCGCGTCGGTGCCCGTCAGCGCGATCTTGGTCGCGCCGGTATCGACCAGGAATTCAACCTGCGACCCGTTGACCCGCGTTTCGGCGTAGAAATGTCCGTCTTCCGCACGCGCCAGTTCGGTCGCCCCCGCGACCCAGCTCGCATAGCTGGCGCTGCTGTCCGAATGGCGGTCCAGAAGAGCGGGGTTAGCGGCTTTCTCGCTCGCAAAATCCTCTGCGCCCTCGGTCGCCGAATCGATCGCGCCGCCGGGCACGAAAGCGGCACCGACGAAGGCCAGCATGGCAATGGCAAGAAAGATGGCCTCACGCATGGCACCAGCATGCGGGATCGGGTTTAATTTGGCGTAAAGTGCCTATTCCGCCGCTTCGGCGGGCTGCGGGGCGTGCGGATCGAAGGCAACCGCTTCGCCCGCCTCGATCGCCGCAGCCTTGGCTTCGACCAGCGCGACGATGTGGTCGAGCATGTCGTCGCTCTTCACATGATGGTCGGTCACGCCCGAGAGGAACACCATGTGCTTGCCCGCGCCGCCGCCGGTAATACCGATGTCGGTTTCGCGCGCTTCGCCGGGGCCGTTGACCACGCAGCCAAGCACCGAGAGGCTCATCGGCGTCTTGATGTGTTCGAGCCGCTTTTCGAGCGTTTCGACCGTGCGGATGACGTCGAACCCCTGGCGCGAGCAGCTCGGGCAGGACACCACGCGGACGCCGCGAGTGCGCAGGCCGAGCGCCTTGAGCATTTCGAAGCCGACCTTCACTTCCTGTTCGGGTTCGGCGGAAAGCGAGACGCGGATCGTATCGCCAATGCCCGCCCACAGCAGGCTGCCGATGCCGATCGAGCTCTTGACGGTGCCGCCGATCAGCCCGCCCGCTTCGGTGATGCCCAGATGCAGGGGGCAGTCCACTGCCTCGGCAAGCCCGTGATAGGCGGCCACCGCGAGGAACACATCGCTCGCCTTCACCGCCACCTTGTATTCGTGGAAATCGTGATCCTGAAGCAGCTTGATATGGTCAAGCGCGCTTTCGATCAGCGCCTCGGGACAGGGTTCGCCGTATTTTTCGAGCAGGTCCTTCTCGAGGCTGCCGGCATTGACCCCGATGCGGATCGCGCAGCCATTGGCCTTGGCCGCGCGGACGACTTCGGCAACGCGTTCGCTGCTGCCGATATTGCCCGGATTGATCCGCAGGCAGGCGGCGCCCTTGTCCGCCGCTTCGAGCGCGCGTTTGTAGTGGAAATGGATGTCGGCGACGATCGGCACATTGGCTGCCGCCGTGATCCTGTCGAAATGTTCGGTCGATTCCGCCGTGGGACAGGACACACGAATGATGTCCGCACCGGCATCCTCGCAGCGACGGATCTGGTCGATCGTCGCGCCGACATCCTCGGTCGGCGTGTTGGTCATGGTCTGCACCGTAATCGGGGCATCGCCGCCAACGGGGACGTTGCCGACCATGATCTGGCGGGACGGGCGGCGCTCGATAGTGCGCCAAGGGCGAATTGAAGACATGCGGCGCAATATAGAGCTCCCAGTGTGAAGGGGCAATGACGCTGGTCGGTTGGCGCGCCGTGCGCGGTCCGCGGGTGCTCATCGGGCTGCCGTGGGTTGCGCATCGCCCCTTCCACCGCCCCGGCGTGCAGGAATGGCTGGAAGGCGAGAACCGACCGCGGAACTGCTCGTCAGCGACCAAACGCGTCCGCGCGCCTTTCGCGAAGGCGAAACGCTGGTTGGCACGCTGCGCGGGATCAATTTCAATCCCGGCGCCGAACCCGAAGACATGATCTCGATGCAGTCCTGGTGCGACGGGCGGCGGCTGGTCACGCTGCTCGCCGAATTGCTGATCGCGCGGATGAGCCAGTCGATCGTCGATATGAACGAAGTGCTCGATGTGCTCGAACAGATCAGCCGCGACGCGCCCTTCTGGTTCGAGGAACACGACCGGCGCGAAATCGCCGAGAGCATCCCCCGCCTGCGCCGCTATCTCGACGATATCGACATCAGCAAGGAAAGCGCGCTGGTGCTGCAAGACGAGATCCGGGCGCCCAGCCTCGCCTCGAGCGAGCATGCGACCTATATGCTGACCATCGTGGCGGGTATTTTCCTGCCGCTGAGCTTCCTTACCGGTCTGCTCGGGATCAATGTCGGCGGTATGCCCGGGATGCAGGATTCCGACGCCTTCTGGGCAGTGGTGGCGCTATGCGCGCTGTTGTTCACGGGGCTGATCGTCGCTTTTCGCCGGTTGCGCTGGCTCTGACTACCAGCGTACCAGCGGCGGGACGGTGACGCGACCGCCTGCCGCACCCAGCACCACCGGCAGCGCATGCCAGGTGCCGAGATGCGCCAGCGTGTCGAGCGGGCAGGCGAGGCCATAGGCGAAGCTGCCGATCGCCCCCGCTGCAATCCCGGCGAAAGTCCCGGCGGTGGCGGGCGCAACCGGGGCCCCGCGGCGCAACCAGACTACCAGCGCGGCGAAAGTCAGCACGGCAAAGCCCGAAGCGGCAAGGAAACAATCGAGCCCGTAGGGATCGTGTGTGACCTCCTCCAGATTGCCCTGAAGGCCGAGCACGACCAGCGCCGCCAGCGGCAGGACCGTGAACATGGCCAGCGCCCAGCGTGCACCGTCATGCCGGTTGCCGACCCGCGGCCCGGCCATGCGGATGACGGTCAGCGCCGACGCCGCGCCGAGCAGCCCGAGCATGCCGTTGGCGATGAAGAAAAAGGCCGATGCGCGGCCCGATACGATCCCGCGCCACAGCCCGTCGAACATTTCGACCAGCCCGATCGTGACGATCGCGGCAAGTCCGACCAGCGCAATGCCATGCCACAGCTTCATCGGCCGCACGGGGGCAAGATCGTCGGCAAGCTGGTCGATCAGGGGATGGGGGACCCGGTTCATGTCAGTCGGCTTTCTCTACGAGCGCGGACAGCTTTTTCAGCCCGCGGTGAATGTTGACCTTGACCAGGCTCTCGCTCTGGCCGGTCTTGGCGGAGGCTTCGGCGATCGACAGCCCCTCGATCTTGACGAGTTCGATGGCCTCGCACTGTTTTTCGGGCAGGTGCACGAACAGCCGCTCGAGGCTCATCCGCGCCATGACCGCTTCTTCGGCGCTGTCTTCGGCGGCGTCGTGGTCGCCCAGTTCGTCCTCCGCCTTGCGATAGACCTTGCGCAGATGATCAACCCAGCGATAGCGCGCGATCGCGGCGAGCCACGGCAGGAAAGCGCGGGTGGCGTCCCAGGTGGCGCGCTTGGCATGGACCGCGAGCATCACTTCCTGGACGAGATCGTCGAGCTGCGCAGGCGCGACCCGGCGGCGGAAATAGCGCTCGAGCCACAGCCGGATTTCGGCGAGGAGCACACGATAGGCCGCGGCATCGCCCTTCTGCGAGGCGGCCATGAGCCGCGCGAGGCTGGCTTCGTCGGCGATCATCGTGTCGTCCTCATCGCGCGCGACCCTATCACTCGGCCCGCCGTGCGGCGAGCAGGGCGTCGAGCGCGAACGGCCCGCCCCCGCGCGACACCAGTATCAAGGCTATGGCGCTCCACACGATATGCGTTTGCCACCAGGCCTCGGGATAGACGAACAGCTGGATCACCAGCGTCATCGCCAGTAGCGCCAGCGCCGACAGGCGGGTGAACAGGCCAAGCACCAGCAGTAGCGGGAACAGGTGCTCGGCCCCAGTGGTCAGCGGGGTCGCCAGTGCAGGAGGCAGCGGCAGCCCGGTATATTCGTATTCGAACAGGAAATAGGCCTGGTCGCTGATCGAGAAGAGTGTGCCCTCTTCTATCTTGGTACGCGCCGAGCGCCAGAATATTCCGGCCAGCGCCACACGGGAAAGCAGTAGTGCAAGCCCCTCGACCCGGCGTGATGCGAGCCAAATGACAATACGATCATGGTAGGTGAGAAGCGTCTGCATGACTTACCTCGTGCGGCGTGACGGGACCGGCGATCAGCGCTTGATCGCGCTCAGCGAACCCTTGCCCTTGGGCGTCGCAATCTTCTCGCACGTGCCCTTGGGGACGAGCTTCCAGGCATCGCCCTGATAATCGCGGGTGGAGGTTCCGGCGCAGCTGGTGCCGGGGCCGGCAGCACAGTCGTTCTTGCCGGCTTTGGCCACACCGTAGCACTTTTCCATCGGCGTCTTCTGCGCCGCCGCGGGGCTTGCTGCGAGGCCTGCAGCGACGGTGGCGGACAATGCGAGGCCGGCGATACGGGCGATCGGTTGAGTGTTCATGGGTCTTCTCTCTCGAAACATCGGGGGAAGTCCCGGCATGATCGCCGGAACTGGCCTGTCATTCGAAGAGGACGTCCCGGGCGTTACAGCGGGGCGGAAATTTTGTGCGGTGTAACCGGATCGGATCGCGCGACGAATGACCTGCCATGCGCATCATCCGCGCATCGCGACCACAAGGGATCACAGCCAATGACCGCCATCCGCAAACCCGCCGCTGCCGCTGCCGCCGCCGCTTTCGCGCTTTCCTCCATGGCTGCTTTCGCCGCCGAGCCGCCTGCCGGCAGCAATGGCCGCGCGCTCAATGCCGGCGATACCGTCCATTGTTACGGCGTGCATTCGTGCAAGGGCCAGTCGGACTGCTCCACTGCCGAACATGCCTGCAAGGGCCAGAACGATTGCAAGGGCCATGGTTTCAAGGCGCTGACGGCGGGCGATTGCCTCGCCAAGAACGGCACGATCGGCGACCTCGACTGAGCGCCGATCGTTGTGGCGGCCCGGTAGTCCGTCTGCCCCCCCTGGCACTACCGGGCCGCCCTTTTTGCAAGCCCATGGAGTTTCGATGAGCCCGATTGCCCCCTTCAAGGGTTATGGCCTGGGCCTCAGGCGCCCACATTACGCCGACTTTCTCTCTGGCGAGGTCGCTGTCGATTTCGTCGAGGTCATTTCCGAGAATTACATGGCCGAAGGCGGCAAACCGCTGCGCGTGCTGGAACAGGTGCGCGCCAGGCACCCGGTGATCCTCCACGGCGTTTCGCTGTCGATCGGCTCGGCGCATGGGCTGGATGCAGAACATCTCGTCCGGCTGCGTGCGCTGGCCGACCGGATCGAGCCGCTATGGGTCTCCGACCATCTGTGCTGGACCCGCACCAGTGCGCATAACAGCCACGACCTCCTGCCGCTGCCGCTGACGCGCGAGGCGCTCGATGTGGTCTGCGACAATATCGACCGCGCGCAATCCGCGCTGGCCCGGCCCATGTTGTTCGAAAACCCGTCGAGCTATCTCACCTTTCCCGAAGACGAGATGCCCGAATGGGAATTCCTGTCGCAGATGGCGCAGCGCACTGGGTGCTACCTGCTGCTCGACGTCAACAATGTCTATGTCAGCGCGCATAATCACGGCTTTGCGGCGCTCGACTATATCGCCGGCCTGCCGCTCGACCGGGTGCGGCAGATCCATCTCGCCGGGCATGAGCCGGGCGCGATCGCAGTCGATACACATGACCGCGAAGTCGGCGCCGGGGTGTGGGGCCTTTATGCCGAAACGCTGGCGCTGACGGGCCCGATCGCGACGATGATCGAGCGCGACGACAAGATCCCCCCGCTGGGTGAACTGCTGCGCGAACTCGACCGGGCGCGCGCCATTGCGGATGACATCGACAGGACGATGGCGGCGTGACCGGTCTGGCGCAGCGGCAGGAAGCCTTCCTTGGCGCAATCCTCGATGACACCGCGCCGCTGCCGCCGGGCTGGGACGCCGAACGCGCGCCGGGCCTCGCGATCTATCGCAACAATTACCGCAGCGCGCTGATCGAGGCACTGCGCACGACCTTCGAACGGACCGAGCGACTGGTGGGCGAGGCTGCCTTTCACCGCGCCGCAGCGCACCACTGCATCGCGCACCCGCCAAGCAGCTGGACGCTCGACCGTGCAGGCGCGGGCTTCCCCGAAACCTGCGCGCAACTGTTCGCCCGTGATCCCGATGTTGCCGAGCTTGCTGCGCTCGAATGGGCGATGCACGAAGCATTCACAATCCGCGATGCGGTGCCGCTGACGCTGGCCGAATTCGCCGATGCCTGTGCCGACTTTGCGGAGGATGTATGGGATAGCCTCCAGCTCGTACTCATGCCCGATATCCGGTGCATTCCTGCCAGTCACGATCTGGTCCGCCTGTGGTCTTCGCTGGAAGCGGATAACACCGAGGCCGATCTCGCCGCGCTCGACTCCCCGCATTGCGCCGTAGTCTGGCGCGCGGGCGAGCGACCGGTGTTCGTCATCCGCCCCGCATGGGAAGGCGAGGCACTGGTGCGATTTCGCACCGGGGCATCGTTCGGCGCGGTCTGCGGGGCCATGATCGACGCGCTCGGCGAGGAAGCCGCAATCACCGAAGCGGGCGCCATGTTGGCCCGCTGGGTCGGCGAGGGGTGGATCGAGCGCCTCGGTCAGTAAGCGAAGCGTTCGCCGACCAGATCCTCGCTCATCGTCCACAGTTGTTCGGCGCTGTCCGGGTCGAGTGCATAGCTGCGCACGCCGCCCATCGGGTCCGCATCGTCCTGGTCGGCGACATGGCAATCCTCGCAATAGAGCCCGCCGCTACCGGCCACCGCGTCGCTGGTCGCCGCCCAGCAGGTGGTAGCGGCGCCCTGCGGAATGGTTTTGAAGCCCTGACCCGGCTGGCCCGATTCCTCGGCCGACTTGCGCATCCGCTCCATCATCCATTCGCGGTCCTGCTCGGTCATGTGGCGTCCGAGGTTGGTCATGATCCCGCCCGGATGCACCGCATAGGCATGGATGCCCTTGTCCGCGAGCCGCTGTTCCAGCCCGACCGAGAACAGAATGTTGGCGGTCTTCGACTGCCCGTAAGCCTTCCATTTGTCGTAATCGCGCTGTTCGTAATTGGGATCGTCGAAATGCATGCGGTCGATATGGTGACCGCGGCTCGATAAATTGACGATGCGCGGGGCCTCGCCCCGTTCGACCAGCGGCATGAGCAAATTGGTCAGCAGGAAATGACCGACATGATTGGTGCCGAACTGCATCTCGAATCCATCGGCGGTGCGGTCCAGCGGGGAAGCCATCACTCCGGCATTGTTGATCAGCAAGTCGATCTTGTCGAAGCGGTTGGCGGCATCCTTGGCCGCAGCGCGCACGCTGTCGAGCGA
This sequence comes from Qipengyuania sp. SS22, assembly GCF_025736935.1. Classification (NCBI taxonomy): domain Bacteria; kingdom Pseudomonadati; phylum Pseudomonadota; class Alphaproteobacteria; order Sphingomonadales; family Erythrobacteraceae; genus Qipengyuania; species Qipengyuania sp. SS22. The sequence continues at coordinate 2,512,305 of NZ_CP107048.1, forward strand.
GGCGAGGTCGCAGACGAGCGTGTCCACCCTCGCGCCGGTTCCCTCGGCGATCTCGTCGGCGGCGGCGGACAGCTTGGTCGCGTCGCGCCCCGCCAGGATGAGATGCGCGCCCTTGGCCGCCATCGCCCGCGCGGTTTCCTGCCCGAGGCCTGAATACCCGCCCGTGACCAGCACGGTACGCCCGCTCAGATCGCGGTCTGCAAGGACCTCGTCGGCCGTGCTTTCGAACCCGAACTCGCTCATACGCTCTCTCCCTTTGCAGACCGAATTAGCACAGAAAAAAGGGCGCGGGATGATTAATCCCACGCCCGTAATTTGCGAGACCGAAAGGTCGGTTGTTTACGCCCCCGGGGGGAGCGGATCGGCCGATTTGGACGCGGCCTTGCGCCCCGGCTTGGGGGCGGAGGCGCCGCCCAGATCGCTGTCCATCTGTTCGAGCTTGCGCGCTGCCCAGTCGCGGCCTCCGAGACCGAAGGCAAGCGCACCCGCCACCGCGACGCCCGCGATCAGGATCGTCAGCGCATTGGCCGGGATCATCCCGCCGATGCCAGTGAACTGCAGGCCCATGAAGACGAACAGGATGATGGTTGCCCAGCGTACGATTGTGCCGGCGGTCGAGCCGCCCGCATCGCCGGCAATGAGCCGCGCGAGGAGGTTGGCGATCAGGAAGCCAAAGGCGATGACCACCGCCCCGAAGATCACCCGTCCGCCCAGTTCGAGCAGTTGGTCGAGGATCACGGTCAGCTCGGGAAAGCCGAGCAGCCGCGTCGCCGCGATCGCGAAGAACAGGATGATCGCCACCTGCGCGACTCGCGCGATGATGCTCGATGCGGTCGTGCCTTCGGTTACCAGCCCGCTTTCGGCCATGGCCCGGTCGACCCCCAGCCCCGGCAAGACTTCCTTGGCGATCTGGACCACGAACTTGCTGATGAGATAGCCGATGCCGAGCAGGACTGCCGCAGCGATGATGTTCGGAATGGCGGCGAAGATCATCCGCAGCATTTCGCTGGCCGGTGCGCTGATCGAATCGATCCCGAGCTGTTCCAGCGCGGCGATCGCCACCGGGATCGCGATCAGGACATAGATAATCGTGCCGATGGTCTTGCTGATGGCGCTGTTGCCGGTGACACCTTCGACCCCGCCGCGATTGGCCCATTTGTCGAAATCGACCGTCTGCAGCATGGTCACGACAAGGTCGCGGACGATCCGCGCCACCATCATGCCGATGAAGAAGATCAGCCCCGCCCACAGCAGGTTGGGGAGGAAAGCGACGACGTTTTCAAGCAGGCTGTCGATCGGGCCGGCTACTCCGCCGAGTTCGAGGATGTTGAGGATGATCAACAGGCCGAACAGCCAGACCAGCAGGCTGACGATCTTGCCGAGCGATTCCCCGAGCGACTGGCCGCTGCCAGTCCCGCGCTTGAAGAAGTCGACCGTGTCGACAAGTTTGGCGAAGGCCCATTTTGCCCCCCGCGCGACAAGCCAGGTGATGATCAGCGCGACGACGGCGAGGAGAATCTTTTCCCCCAGTTCCATCGCCACCTGTTCGTCGAAACGATAGCGGTCGAAAATCATAACCCCGTCCCCCCAAGTGGTTTCCGTAAGGGAATGGCTATCACGCAATCCGTCATTTTCCAAAACGCATTAACGGATGAAGTGGAAAAGCGGTCATGCTACTACTTTTACATGAGAGGATTTTGCACCCGCATCGCCCGCGCGCTTGCCGCGCTTTTCGTCTTTATCGCAGTACCTGCCGCAGCTCAGGATGAACCCGGCTGGGCGATCGCCATTCATGGCGGCGCGGGGACCATCGCGCGCGAGGATATGACGCCGCAGCAGGATGCGGCCTATCGCGCCGCGCTGCAGAACGCCCTCGACGCAGGCGCGCAGGTGCTGCGTGAAGGTGGCAGCGCGATGGATGCGATCCAGGCGGCGATCGAGCCGATGGAGGATGATCCGCTGTTCAACGCCGGGCGCGGCGCGGTGTTCACTTGGGACGGCGATATCGAGCTCGACGCCTCGATCATGGATGGCCGGACCCGCGATGCAGGCGCCGTGGCAGGGGTCACGGGCATCCGCCATCCGATCGCGCTTGCGCGCAAGGTGATGACCGACAGCCCGCATGTCATGCTGGCCGGGGCCGGAGCGGTTCAGTTCGCGGCCGAGCAGGGTCTGGCGACCATGCCCCCCGAATGGTTCGAGACCGAACGTCGCAAGAAGGCGCTCGAGCGGATGAAGGCCGAGCGGCTGTCAGCGCTCGATGTCGATATCAAGTTCGGCACGGTCGGCGCGGTGGCGCTCGACCGGGATGGCAACATGGCTGCGGGCACATCGACCGGCGGGATGACCGGCAAGCGCTGGGGCCGCATCGGCGATGCTCCGATCATCGGCGCGGGCACCTATGCCGACAATCGCGCCTGCGCGGTCTCGGCAACCGGCTGGGGCGAGTTCTTCATCCGCGTCGGCGTGGCGCATGAAATCTGCACTCGGTTACGCCATCGCTTCCGCACCGAAATCGATGCCGCGCAGGCCAGCGTCCCGCTCGATGACGAGGGTTTTCCAACCTATGTCGTTCACGCCAGCGAATTCGGCCTCGACGCCGCACAGGCGCAGGAAGAAATCGACGCGGTCATCGCCGATGTCGGCAGTCTCGGGGGCGATGGCGGGGTAATCGTCGTCACCCGTGACGGGCATCCGCTGTTCAGCATGAACACTTCGGGCATGTACCGCGGACGCGCGACCAGCGACGGGCTGCGCGAAGTGGCGATCTACGGCGACGAGTAGGCGTTCAGCCGCGCGGGCGGGCCTGCGCATAGCTGCCGAGCAGGCGCACGCCATTGGTCTGGAAGGCAAGTTCCTCAAGCGCGGTATCGACCCGGGCATCGCCCGGCGCCCCCTCGATGTCGGCAAAGAACATCGTCGCGGCGAAACTTGCGCCCTTCTGATAGCTTTCGAGCTTGGTCATGTTGACCCCATTGGTCGCGAAGCAGCCCAGCGCCTTGTACAGCGCGGCGGGCGTGTTCTTCACTTCGAAGATGAAGGTCGTCATCGCCTGCGTGTCTGCGAGTGCGGCCGGATCGAGCGCCTCGTTCGCCAGCACCACGAAGCGCGTCGTATTGTCGGGCGCATCCTCGACCTCGCGCTCGACGATCTCGAGCCCGTAGAGGTCGGCGGCGAGTGCGGGAGCGATGGCGGCGATGTCGGTCTTGCCGCTTTCCGCCACGAAGGCCGCCGCGCCCGCGGTATCGGCATGCCCGAGGCCGACGATGCCCCGCTCGCTGAGGAATTTATGCGACTGGCCGAGCGCCTGCGGGTGGCTGTAAGCAGCGTCGAACGGACCCGGCCCCAGCGCCATCAGGCAATGGGTGATGCGCATGAAATGCTCGGCGACCATCGACAACCCGCTTTCGGGCAGCAGGAAATGGATATCCGCCACGCGTCCGTGCTGGCTGTTCTCGATCGGGATCATTGCACATCCGGCCGCGCCGTTTTCGACCGCGGCCAACGCATCTTCGAAGCTGAAGCACGGCAGCGGCAGCGCCTCGGGGGCGAACTGCATTGCCGCCTGGTGCGAATTCGATCCCGGGGCACCGCCAAAGGCGATGGCGCGCAACGGTTCCTGTGCAGCGGCGGTGCGCATCGAATCGACAAGGGCGAGGGCAGGCTTGGCAAACTGGCGCATGGTCTGCGGGCGTTACGGCTGCGTTCGGGTCGCATCAAGCGCTATTGCGGCTTGCGCACTTGCGAAAGGCGGCGGTGCACACTAGAGCGGCGCGCAACCATCTGACCAACCGATTTTCGCCGGGTATTTTACGCAATGGACGATCGTTTCAACACCGCTGCAGGCTGGGTCCTTGGCGCAGGTATCGTGGCCCTGGGCAGCTCCATCGTTTCGGGCATGTATTTCCATGCCGATAGCGCCGAGCACCCCGAAGAGCCGGGCTACTTCATCGAAGGCGCAGCCGAAGAAGGCGGTGCCGATGCGGGCCCCGACCTCGGCACGCTGCTTGCCAGCGCGGATGCCGCGGCGGGCGAGAAGGTCTTTGCCAAGTGTACCGCGTGTCACACGATCGACCAGGGCGGCGGCAACGGCATCGGCCCGAACCTTTACGGTGTGATGGGCAAGCCGATCGGCGGTCACGCCGCGGGCTTCGCCTACAGCTCGGCACTGTCGGGCAAGGGTGGCGATTGGACCTGGGAAGCGATGAACGAATGGCTGACCAGCCCCCGCGCTTTCGCCAATGGCACGAAGATGAGCTTCGCCGGTCTGAGCAAGGCTGAAGACCGTGCCAATGTCATGGAATTCATGTCCACTTATGGCGGTGCGCCAGCCAAGCCTGCACCGGTCGTTGCGGAAGAAGAACCGGCCGACGCACCCGGCGCCGGTGCCGGACCGGTCGAAGGTGCCGAAGCCGGGGCCGCGGAATCGGCCGGTGGCATGGGCGCGGACCAGCCGGTCCCGGCGGGCAATGCCGCCACCAACAATGACGGCGCGACCAAGGTCGACGAATAAGCTATCCCTCTCGGGATAATCGAAAGGGCCTCGCTGCGGCGGGGCCTTTTTCGTTTCAGTCAGCGCCCTTGAAGCCTTGTGCGATGACATACCACTCGCTCGAGTCCTTGCGACTGGCGGGCGGCTTGGCGTGTTTCACCGTACGGAAATGCTGCTTGAGCAGGGCGAGCAGATCGTTGTCGGTCCCGCCCGCGAGAACCTTGGCGAGAAAGGTACCGCCCGGCGCGAGGTTCTCGATCGCAAACCATGCCCCCGCCTCGACCAGTCCCATCGTCCGCAGGTGATCGGTCTGCTTGTGGCCGACCGTATTGGCAGCCATGTCGCTCATCACCAGCTCGGCCTTGCCGCCCAGCGCCTCTTCGAGCACGCGGGGGGCGTCGTCATCCATGAAATCCATCTGGAAGATCGTAACGCCCTCGATCGGCTCGACTTCGAGCAGGTCGATCCCGACGACCAGCGCCTTGGGCTTGAGCTTGCGTACCACCTGGCTCCAGCCGCCCGGCGCAAGGCCGAGGTCGACCACGCGGGTGACGCCTTTGAGCAAATCGTATTTCTCGTTCAGCTCGGTCAGCTTGTACGCCGCGCGGCTGCGATAGCCGTCGGCCTTGGCCTGCTTCACATACGGGTCGTTGAGCTGGCGCTGGAGCCAGCGCGTCGAACTCGCCGTGCGTTTCTTTGCGGTGCGCACGCGAACGTCGCGATCCTTGCCCGATCTAGACATCCTGTTCTCGCATTCTTTGTACTGTCGCGCGGCTGCGTTCGCCCTCGGCATCGGCAGCGATCAGGCTGCGCAGGATCCCTTCGCGGATGCCCCGGTCGGCCACGCCGAGCTGTTCGGCGGGCCAGATGTCTAGGATCGATTCAAGGATCGCACAGCCCGCGATGACCAGATTGGCGCGGTCATCGCCGATACACGGGAGGCACTTGCGTTCAGCGCCGCTCATTAGCGACAGGCGAGTGGAAATATCGCGCATCGATTGCGACGGCACGATCAGACCGTCGACCGCGCGCCGGTCATATTGCGGCAGTTCGAGATGCAGGCTCGCCAGCGTCGTCACGGTGCCGCTGGTGCCGAGCAGGCGGATCGGGTCGCGCGAATGCGTATGTTCGCGGATCCGCTCGGCGAATTCGGCGAAGCTGCGCCCGACGGTCCGCCGCATCTCGCAATAGCGTTCGAGCCGTGTGGTCTCGGTGTCGTCCGATCCCTCGACCGTATCGGTCAGCGAGACCACGCCCCACGGTACGCTCAGCCAGTCGACGATGCGCGGGACGTTCTCGCTCGGTTGCACCAGCACGAGCTCGGTCGAACCGCCGCCGATGTCGAAGATGATCGCCGGGCCGTTGCCCTCTTCGAGCAGGACGTGGCAGCCGAGCACTGCCAGCCGTGCCTCTTCCTGCGCCGAAATGATGTCGAGCATGATTCCGGTTTCGCGGCGTACCCGCTCGATAAAGGCCGGGCCATTACTGGCGCGGCGGCACGCCTCGGTGGCGACCGAACGCGCCAGCCGGACATTGCGCCGGCGCAGCTTCTCCGCACAGACCTGCAGGGCGGCGAGCGTGCGCTCCATCGCTTCGTCGGACAGCTTGCCGCTCGCAGCCAGCCCCTCGCCCAGTCGCACCACGCGGCTGAAGGCATCAATTACGGTGAAATTTTCACCCGACGGGCGGGCGATCAGCAGACGGCAATTGTTGGTCCCGAGATCGAGCGCGGCATAGGCCTGGCGACGCGCGGGAGGGCTGGCTGCGGCAACGTTCGGGCGGGGCGCGAAGGTGCCATCGCGGCGTGACGCATTGCGCCTGTCGCCGTGCTTGCCGTCGGGCCGGGAGGGGCGCTTGTAGCGGAAATCGGCTACCTTGCCGGACTTGCCGCCCCGTTTTGTCCCTGGCCCCCTGGTCGTGTCCGGCGGAGAATGATCCGCCATATCGAGAGCTTTCTTGTTCCTCCCGCGCAAACCAACGTGCACGGGGACTTGGCGGCGATGCTAGCGGTGAAGCGGGGGCGGGGCAAGGGCAGGCAGCGTGCGCGGGGTTGACCTCGCGCCCTGGCAAAACTAGATGCGCGGCCTCTGTTCCGGAGCGGCCCGCGATTCTCGCTCGCCCGGCCAGCTGATGCCCCGTCGTCTAATGGTAAGACAGTGAGGGGCTCAAAAAAATCAGGCACTTACGAATTTAAGTATGCGCGAAATGCGGGGTGTTTTCCCTTAATCGTCGCACCGTACCCTAGCCAAATTTGTTGAGCTCGATTAGCGTTCTTTGCGGCTAGGAGCATAAGGTGGCGCAAGACGGATTCCCCGGTGGGTCAAAGGGACGTGTCAATAAGGCAGGCAACGCTGTCAGAGATGAGGCCGCGACCGAAACCGACTATGATGTGATCGAAACCTGGCGCGCCGCGCATCGTCAGGTACTGAACACCTTTCAAGGCATTTTGCGCAATCGAACCAGAGGGTCTCATATTATTGTCGCGCAGCGGCACAAGCGCCGCACTACGATCTTCGGGAAGCTCGAACGTTTTCCGGGAATGCAGCTTGCTCGAATGGACGATGTCGCGGGATGTAGATTGATCTTCAGAACCGCTGAAGAGTTATATCAGTTCCGGAAAGAGCTTCATGATGCGCGTTTCCGCCATAAACTGAAGAATCAGCCCGACAAATACGACTATATAAAATCACCAAAAGATACGGGCTATCGTGGCGTTCACGACGTCTACTCTTATGACGTCAACTCGGTTAGCGGGAAGCCGCTCAAAGGGCTTTTAATCGAGCTTCAATATCGAACCATCTACCAGCATGCATGGGCCACTGCAGTCGAAGTGGTGGGCGCCATCACGGAAAGCCAACCCAAATTTCAACAAGGCGACGATCGCTACCAAGTCGTACTGGCCTACGCTAGCGAGATAATCGCTCGGACCTTCGAAGATTCCAATTCCTGTTTTCCAGATTTGTCGAACACAGATCTCGTCCAAGTTTTTCTGGAGAAGGATGCGGAAATTGGCCTGATGCACATGTTGCGTGGTCTGAACTCTGCTCACGAGGAGGTAGATGAGAAAAAGAACGTCATCCTGATCTTCGATCCAGAAATTGAGGGTGACGATCGGCTGAGGAATATTACCTCTTTCCGCGATGCCACGGACGCGCTGCGAGAACTTTTTAGGTTGGAAGCCGAACACCCCGAACTTGATATCGTGCTTGTCCGTGCAGACACCTCTGGTGAAGTCCGGATCGCCTTCCAAAACTACTTTTCTGATGCTCGCGAGTTCATAAATCTCGTAGACCACGGTTGTGACCGGCTGAGACAGACATAGTGTGACGGGCTCGCGGGACCCGAAGCTGAGAGAGGTCTATTCCGCTCTCAAGTCCGAAAATGTGCGATCAGAAGACATTCAGCACTAAGCCCTTAAAAAATGAACGGCTGCCTGATTTCCCTGCGACGGGCCCGTGCGACGCATCGTCGCACCGAGCGTCGCACCGAGATTCCCCAAGTAGGGCCTTGACCCGCCGAAAACCGCCGTTTAAGCGCGCGCCTCCGTTGCCCCGTCGTCTAATGGTAAGACTGCGGACTCTGACTCCGTCAATTGAGGTTCGAATCCTCACGGGGCATCCACTGCTTTTCCTCGCGACGCTTATGTTCTGCGTGCCACGTTCGAACGGCCCACGATATGAGCGATCGATCAGGTCACCTCCGGCTGCCCTGTTAGCTGTCGTTCGCTAGGCCGATCCGATAGGGTCCGGACCGCGCCGACAGCGGCCTGCCTTTCCAACTCAGTCCGACGATTTGCTGGTCGAACAAACGATCGACCGCTGCATGGACAAGCGGCATTGCCAGACGCCACTGGTCCTTGTGATCGGCGATCTTGCGTGCCGCTTCGCTGGGGCAGATCGTTGCTCCCGCCTCGCGTTCGGCAAGTAATGTCAGCACTGCCGCGTTTGCGGCATCGGCCCTCACTTGCGTTTCCGGCCGGAGGTCATGGGGTCGGGCTTCGGCGGCGGCTTCCAGTCTGGCGGAGGGAGCGGGCGCTGCCGGCTCGAGCCGAGCCCCATGGCGCCCGAACGCTGGCGCACCAAACCCGACGTGTCGGCCTGCGCGGCGTCTGCAGCATCTGCTCCGCCTCGGATGAGGTTGATGCGGTCGCGAATTCGCCGGGCCTCCTCGAAATCGAGAGCGCTCGCCGCAGCTTCCATATCGCGCTGGAGATCATCAATGGTCTTGTCCATCACCATGCAACGCACGGATGGGATTTCTGGCACCACCGTACGGTTCCACCGGTAGAAAGCGGACCACGCCTCGCCGATCATCAACTTCTGGTAGCGCGCGAGGACTTCAAGACCGGATAACTCGGCGGCTTCCATTCGCCCTTTTGCTGGCAAAAGCATGCGGGCAACTCGGCCATCACAAAATGGTCCAAGTCCCTAGTTCGCCTTAGACGAAACTGTCAGCCGCGATCGCGCCTCTTTGGCGATGATAGCGGATATCTCGCCATAGAGTTCGGCGAAGGCGGCGGTCTGACGCCACGCGGCACCCACACTGCGATACTCCTGCCAGCCAGCCGGCTCCGCGATCCGCACGACATCGAGTCCGCCAGCATCCGAGCGGATGTACAGCTCCGGCAATATCGCGAGCCCCACCCCCGAACCGACCATCTGCTGTACCGCGTCGAGGCTGGTGCCTTCGTAATCGGCCATCACCGTGCTGCCGAGAGCGGTGCAAATCTCCAAGAGCTGGCGGTGATAATGGTGGCGATGGTCAAGCGTCAGGAAGGTTCGTCCGACAAAGTCGCCGGTCTGGAGCCGGGCGCGTTCATCCAGGCGATCGTCGGGTGGAACGACGATGCGGAGTGGTTCGCGGAACAGGGGTTCGACATGCAGGCCATGCCCCGCGACCGGCAAGGGTGAGAGCACCATGTCGAGCTCGCCTGCCGCCAGTTCGCCGTGCTGGATATCGGGGATGCCCTCACGGATGAACAGCCGCAAATCGGGATAGCGCCGGTGCAACGTCTTGATCACGCTGGGCATTAGATAGGGCCCGATGGTGGGCGTAACGCCGAAGCGGATCGAACCGATGAACCGCTCCGCAGCGCGATCCGCAGCATCCTCGAACCCGCGTTGCGCGTTTAGCACACTGCGCGCGGGTCCCAAGAGGTCGCGGCCCGCCGGAGTCAGTTGCATGCCCTTGGGCACCCGCTCGAACATTTGCAGACCCAGGCGGGTTTCGAGCGTGCGCAATTGCTGGCTCAGCGCGGGCTGCGTCAGCCCCAGCGCGACCGCTGCCTCGCCCATGTTGCGGGTTTCGGCGAGCTTGGCGAAGATTGCGATCTGCCTGAGGGTGACCATTGCGCCCCATTAGCATTGCTTATCGCTTTACCGCAATGTTTCGAATTGGATTATCGCCTGTGCGATCCTCATACCTTGTCCGGACACAAACGAAGGAAAGTGCGATGACCAGCTCGCCCGACGAAAAGATCATGAAGCCCTATCTGCGGAAGCTCCTGCGCGAGCATCGCGCGCTGAACCGCCTGATCGACACCACCAAGGCGCTGGGCGCCAGCGAAGACATCAAGGCGATGAAGCGCCTCCGCTTGCGACTGAAGGACAAGATCGTCGCGCTCCAGCGCCACTATTACGGGCGCAGCCTCGCGGGCTGACCCGCAGGCGGCGGCCAGGCTCCCTCCCCTCTCCCCAAGACCAGGGGCCAGTCGCCGCCATCCGCCATCTGCAAAGGAATAGCAGTCATGAGCCCGATCGGCCCTGCCGAGCGCCTGCGCGCCTTCATTGCCAGCGAAAGCGCTGGCGCCATCATCCTGATCGCGGCCGCCGCGCTGGCGCTGGCGATCGCCAATTCCCCGCTGCTGCCCGATTACCAGAAACTGCTGGCGACGCCGGTTGCGTTCAGCGCGGGCAGCCTCGTCACGATCGACAAGCCCTTGCTGCTGTGGATCAACGACGGGCTGATGGCGCTGTTCTTCTTCCTCATCGGGCTCGAAGTGAAGCGCGAGATCGTGACCGGCCAGCTCCGCAGCTGGAAGCAGGCTTCGCTGCCCATCATCGCTGCAGTCGGCGGCATGGCGATCCCCGCGATCATCTTCGTCGCGCCCAATTTCGGCTCGCCGGAGAACCTGCGCGGCTGGGCGATTCCCGCCGCCACCGACATCGCCTTTGCGCTGGGCCTGCTGGCCCTGCTCGGTTCGCGCGTTCCCGTCGCGCTCAAAGCCCTGCTGCTCGCCATCGCGATCATCGACGATGTCGGTGCGATCGCGATCATCGCCATCTTCTACACCGAGAACATGAACCTCGCCGCGCTGGCGTTGGCGCTGGTTCCCGCCGCTGCCATGCTGCTGCTGAACCGTGCGGGCGTCGCACGGACAATACCCTACTTCCTGTTTGCGGCCCTGCTGTGGATTTGCGTGCTCAAGTCCGGCGTCCATGCGACGCTGGCAGGCGTGGTGACCGCGCTGTTCGTGCCTATCGCAACGGGCGAGGAGCGCCCGCTCGAACGGCTCGAACATGCACTTCACCCGTGGGTCGCCTTCCTCATCCTGCCGGTCTTCGCCTTTGCCAATGCCGGCGTTTCCTTTGCCGGTGCGGGGCTCGACGCGCTGCTCGCGCCGCTGTCGCTGGGCATTGCGGCGGGGCTCGTCATCGGCAAGCAGCTGGGCATTTTCGGTGCCTGCTGGCTGTCGATCAGAGCCGGCTGGGCGAAGCTGCCCGAAGGCGTCGGCTTCCATCATATCTACGGCCTCTCGTGTCTTGCCGGGATCAGCTTCACCATGAGCCTGTTCATCGGCAACCTCGCCTTCGCCGATCCGCAGCAGATCGCGGCGGTCAAGTTCGGGGTGCTCGGCGGATCGCTGGTCTCGGCGATCGCGGGTATCGTGGCACTGCGCTTCGCTACCCCGCACCAACCGGCGCAGGTGGCCGCATGACGACCGCGCTGCTGCTTGTCGCGGCGGGTCTCGTTGCGCTGGTCCTCGGCGGCGACCTGCTCGTGCGCGGCGCAGTGGCGCTGGCCGAGAAGGCCGGGGTCAGCGCCCTCGTAATCGGGGTCGTCATCGTCGGTCTCGGCACATCCACGCCCGAGCTGGTGACCAGCATCGAAGCCGCACTGGCCGGCGCCCCGGCGATCGCCTGGGGAAATATCGCCGGTTCGAATATCGCCAACAGCCTGCTGATCCTCGGCACGGCCGCGCTGGTCACCCCGATAGCGATCGCCTCGCCCAATCGCTGGCGGGATCCGCTTGTCGCCGTGGGGGCCAGCGCGATCATGCTGGTCCTCGTGGCGAGCGGTGCGGGATCGGCACCGGTAGGCCTCGCGCTGCTTGCCTGCCTCGCGGGCTACATCGCCTATTGCTACCGCGAAGAACGCCTCGCGCAGCCGGCCAGCGTGCACAATGCGCCATTCGACCGGGCGCAGGCCCTCGAACTCACCGACACGCATCTGCACGACCTGCGCAATGGCTGGACCAAACCCATCCTGCTGATTCTGTTTGGCCTTGCGGTCCTGATAGGCGGCGGGCGTATGCTGGTTATCGGGGCGATCGACCTTGCCCGGATGGCGGGGCTGACCGAGGCGCTGATCGGCCTCACGATCGTGGCGATCGGCACTTCGCTGCCCGAACTTGTCACCTCGGTGATCGCCGCGCGGAAGGGCGAGACCGAAGTCGCTTTCGGCAATGTCGTGGGATCGAATATCTACAATTTGCTGGGTATCGGCGGAGCGACCATGCTGTTCGCACCCGGCGCGATCCCCGCCGACCTGCTTCCCGTCGACCTCGGCGTGGTGCTCGCCAGCGCCGTGATCATCCTCGGCTTCACGCTACTGCGCGGCATTTCGCGCATCCCCGCGCTGGCTCTGCTGGCCGGTTACGCGGCCTATCTCGCCCACCTCGTTTCTAATGCATGACTTCAAGGAGCTTACGATGATGTCACGACGCAATGTTCTCGCCGGTGCGGCTTCCGCCGGGGGTGCCATGGCCGCCGGAGTCGGCACGGCCGCGGCGCAGGCTCCCGCACGGCTCGTCCCTGTGGTCGACGGCAAGACCGCTCTGTCGCCCGACGAAGCGCTCGACCTCCTGATCGAGGGCAATCGCAACTTTCTCAACGACGTCCCCACCTCTGCACCGGTGGGACGCAAGCGCCGGCTCGAGATCGCGCAGGGCCAGGCCCCGTTTGCTGCCTATGTCACCTGTTCAGACAGCCGCGTTTCGCCCGAGATCCTCTTCGGTCGCGGCCTGGGCGAGCTGTTCATCATCCGCAATGCGGGCAACACGGTCGACACCGTCGCGCTGGGATCGATCGAATATGCCGTTGCCGAACTGGGCGTGCCGCTGATCGTGGTCATGGGGCATGAATCCTGCGGCGCGGTGAAAGCGGCCAAGGCCGTGGTCGACGACAATGCTACCTTCCCCGGCAGCATCGGCCGCATGATCGAACCGATCATCCCAGCCGTGCTCGAAGCTCGCGGCCGCGAAGGCGATATGCTCGACCATGCGATCCGCAACAATGTGTCGCGCGTGGTGCACCGCTTGCGCACCACCACCGACCCGCTGCTGCTCGATCCCCAAAAGACCGGCAAGCTGAAGGTCGTCGGGGCCCATTACAATCTTGGGACCGGAGCGGTCGACTTCTTCGATCGCTAGATAGCCTCAACGACGGTGGTCCGATCCTGCAGCACCACCCTTCGGGATCGTGGTTTTGCACGGTATCACACTGCCGAACTGAACTGCCTCGTTGAGGGCTGACGATAGACGTCGAACGCCGCGGCGATCGTTCGTGCATAGGGCAGCCCCTCCGTACAGATGGTAAGCCATTGCCCGTCGGTGGATGCCAACCCTCGTTCGAGAAACGGGCGGAGCGTCTCGTTCGCTTCCCGCATGAGGCATGCCCCAAGCTGCGCGCGGCCCTGGCACAGCAGACGTTCGATCACCGCAGCGCGGTACCGGTCGTCGGGCTTGCGGACGATGCCGCGCTCGGCCGCGAGGTGTCCCTGCGAACTCAGCATGCGATAGCGGCCGCTGTTTTTTTCGTTCTGCGCGAGCAGTTGCGGAAAGCTGCTGATCGCCGAGGCGCCCAACCCGAGTAGGATGTCGCTGGGATCGTCGGTGAAACCCTGGAAGTTGCGCCGCAAAGTCCCATCGAGTGCCGCACGGGCGAGCGGGTCTCCGTCCGGCTTGGAAAAATGGTCGAAGCCGATCGGCGTGTAGCCATGCGTGGCGAAATACGCGTATCCCATTTCGGCCATTGCAAAGCGTTCGCGCTGGCCTGGCAGGTTGCTGCCATCGATCACCCGCTGCCGTGGCACGATATGCGGCACGTGGGCATAGCCGAACAGCGCGACCCGGTCGGCGCCGAGAGCGCGAGTGCGCTGCAAACTGTCTTCGAGATCATGCATAGACTGGCCCGGCAGGCCGTACATCAGGTCGAAGTTGAGCGACGTCACGCCCGCCCCGCGCAGCCAGTCGACGGTCTGCACAATGCAGTCCTCGGATTGCACGCGCCCGATCGCCTCCTGGCACTGGGCCGCGAAGGTCTGGACCCCCAGGCTGGCGCGTTCGATGCCGACCTGCCCGATCATCTCGGCCCATTCCCGCGTCATCGTTCGCGGATCGAGTTCGATCGAGAAGGTTGGATCGGACACGGGCAGCTTCGCAAACAGACTATCGATCAAGCGCCCGAAGTCGCTCGGCTCAATTGCGTTGGGGCTACCCCCGCCGAAAGCGATCCGCGCGATCCGCGCCGATTTCGGCAGGAGCGAGCCGACCAGTTCGATCTCGCGGTGCAGCGCCGCAAGATACGTCTCGAGCCGCTGACGGCGGCCCGATGCAGCGGTGTTGCATCCGCAATAGAAGCAGATCTTCTCGCAGAACGGGACATGGATGTAGAGTGAGATGTCGCCTTTGACCTCCCCCAGCGCTCGCCTATACAGGCCGGCGTCGATGGCGCCGAATTCGGCCGCGGTGGGATAGCTCGTGTAACGGGGCACGGGCCTGGCAAGCAGATCGGGGTAGTATGTCCACATGCGGGCCTACTTGAAGCTGCCCACGATGCGCGTCATTGCGCCAGATCAAATCTCTTGCGGCATGATCCCGCATGACATGCCTTTACGGTACAGGGTTCCTCGTGTGCCGGCTTACGATCAATGGGGATTTCCACCGATCCCCCGTTGCACAGCTTAGCCGTGATGGTTCGCACGGGCTGCGGCAGCGGCCCGACCGCCAGCGGCAGCAGCACGAGGATGCTCGGAAGCACGGAGCCGGTCACAGCTCGTCTTCCTCATCGTCGATCAGGATGCGCTGCGCCGCGCCATCGAGGTCTTCGAACTGCCCCCTCTTCATCGCCCAGAAGAATGCTGCGAGACCGAGCATGCCGAGGCCCAGCGCGATCGGGATCAGAAAGGCCAGGCCGCTCATCGTGCCGCCCTGGCGAGCCGGAGCGAATTGCCCACCACTACCAGCGAACTGAGCGACATCGCCACTGCCGCGATCAGCGGCGTGACGAGGCCTGCCAGCGCCAGCGGTACGGCAAAGACGTTGTAGACGATTGCGAAAGTGAAGTTCTGGCGAACGATCCGCATGGTCCGGCGAGCGACCCGGACTGCGAGCGCGACGGGACGCAGTGACCTGCCGAGAAACACCGCATCCGCCGCCTGCTGGCTCACATCGCTGGCGCTGGCCGGGGCTATCGAGGCATGCGCTGCGGCCAACGCCGGGCCGTCATTGATGCCATCCCCCACCATGAGCGGACGGCGGCCCGCCGCTTTGAGCTTTTCGATATGCGCCAGCTTGGCATCGGGGTGCAGTTCGGCCTGCCATTCGAGCCTCAGGTCGTCGGCAACCGCACTCACCGGCCCCGCTCTGTCGCCAGAGACCACTGCGCTTTGCACCCCGGCCGCGGCAAGCTCGTCCAATGTCCACTTGGCGTCGTGCCGGACGGGGTCGTCGAAGGCGATATTGGTGACCTCGTCCCCGATCCGCAGGCCCGTAGCGATCCGGATGCCGTCCGTATCGGGGCGCGTGAGCGCGACTGGGATGCCGTCAAGAACAGCGGAGACACCATTGCCTCCCGTTTCTCGCACGCCGGACAAATCGATGGCTTCGACGCCCCGACCTTCGAGCGCGCTGGTGATGCTCTTGCTCAGCGGATGGCGGCTGGTGCGGGCAAGTGCCAGAGCGATCGCCGCCTGCCGGTCGGTAAGATGCCCCAGCTCGGGAACCGGCTCGCCCAAGGTCAGCGTTCCCGTCTTGTCGAACAGCGCGGTATCGACTTCGGCAAGGCGTTCGAGCGCGCTGCCATCCTTGACCAGCAGGCCTTTCCTGGCGAGCGCCCCCGACGCCACGACCTGCGCTGCGGGAACCGCGAGTCCTATCGCGCAGGGGCAGGTAATGATCAGCACGGCAATCGCGATCACCAGCGACTGGTACCATCCCGCCCCGGCGATCATCCACCCGGCGAAGGCCAGCAACGCGAGCGAATGCACCGCGGGGGCGTAAAGCCGCGAGGCACGATCGGCGATGCGAACGTAGTGACTGCGTGATTGGCCCGCCTCGTCCATGAGGCGCGCGATCCCCGCGAGCGCCGTATCCGAAGCGGCGTCCGTCACGCGCACGCGCACCGCGTTCCCCAGGTTGATTGCCCCGGCATAGACCGTGTCGCCGACCCGCGCGGCTTGCGGCGCGCTTTCCCCGGTCAGCATGGCGTTGTCGAGCGACGTCTCGCCTTCCTCGATCACGCCGTCGGCCGCAAGCGCCTCGCCCGCTGCGACGATCATCAGCATGCTCCGCTCGAGATCCTCCGCAGCGACCGTGCGATGCGTCCCGCTTTCATCGAGCACCATCGCGCTGCGGCCCATGCGCGACAGCAGGGCGCCGATTCCTGCGCGGGTCCGGTTGCGCATCGTCGCGTCGAGCGCGCGCCCGGCAAGCAGGAAGAACAGCAGCATCACCGCGCTGTCGAAATAGGCATGGCCGGTGCCCGCGATGGTCTCGTAGAGGCTGAGCCCCGTCGCCAGCAGGACCCCGATCGAGATCGGCACGTCCATGTTGGTGCTCCGGTGGCGCAGTGCCATCGCCGCGCTCGCGAAGAAGGGCCTTCCGGCATAGGCCACGACCGGCAGGGCGATCATCGCCGACAACCAGTGGAACAGGTCGCGCGTGCCCCCTTCCGCACCCGACCACACGCTGACCGAAAGCAGCATGATGTTCATCATGCCGAACCCGGCGACCGCGAGCGCCCGCATCAACGTCGCCGCTTCGCGGTCGTCGCGCGCCATCGGATTGTCCGCCACGGGCTGGGCCTCGAACCCGATGGCGGCGATCGCTTCTACGACGTCGCGTTCATCCAGCCGAGCGTCGTGGCGGACCGCGACACGCTTGGCGGAGAAGTTCACCCGTGCCCAATCCACACCTTCGAGCTTCGCCAGCCCGCGCTCGATCTTCGATATGCACCCGGCACAGCGCATCCCCGGCACCGTGAACCGGCTGTCGCGCAAGGGCATACTGTCTTGCGTATCGAGAGCGAGCGGGGCGTTCATTGCACTTCCGCTTCGTCCATCCAGCGATTGTTGCCATCGGTGACGGCAACGCGCGCGATCCAGCGACCCGAGGGGAGGGTCTCGGTCGAGGCATAGCTACCCGGTGCCACCTGCTCTAGCTGCAACGACATGTCCTGCGGCTGGCCGAGCGGACGCCGCAATTCGGCAGAGACGCGTGCCGCCTGCGGCACGCCCTGCGTCGTTACCACCAGCCTGCCGTCGCCAGCGCGGGTCATGTTTACAGCGTAGCCAAGCTTGCCGCCCTCGCGCGCCTCGTCGAGCCAGCCGTTGAACTTCTGGCTAGCGACATAGGAATTCTCGACCACCACGCCGCCGAAACCGCCGATGGCGAGCGAAGCCATATAGAAATTCACGGCAACCACGATGCCGAAACCAGCGACCATGACCACGGCCATGTCCCGGCCTGTGAATTCACGGCGCATCATTCATCCTCCGGCGCATCGAAGCGCGTTTCCACCACATCCGTTTCGCGCTGCTTGTCGAGCGAGGTGACGCGGAATTCAAACTGTTGCGGCGCGGTCCCCGCGGGAACGACGAGATAGGCACGCACCTGCCGCACGAGATCGGCGGGCACCGTCACCCGCTGCGTGGCCGCTGCCTCGCCGCGGTTGATCGTATCGGTCCACATGACTGCACCGGGGAGGCCCTCGACTGCGATTTCCATCTCGCGCGGGCGGCTTTCCATATTGCGGATCTTGAGCGTGTAGGAATTGCGCACCGATCCGTCCGACATCAGCATGAAGGGCGGGTTGCGATCGGGGGCCACGGTCAGTTCGGTATGGCTGCGCGTGCCCAGCGCGAACACCAGTGCTCCGCCGATCCCCGCCCAGATCATCGAGTAAGCGATCGTTCGCGGCCGCAGCAAGGTGCGCCAGGGCGATTTCACGGCGCCTCCGGCTGCCTCGCGCTCGCAATCTTCGAGCGTGGCATAGTCGATCAGACCCCGCGGGCGCCCGATATCGTTCATTACCCGGTCGCAGGCATCGATGCACAGTCCGCAGGTAATGCACCCGATCTGCGGACCTTCGCGGATATCGATCCCGGTCGGGCACACCTGCACGCACTGGGTACAATCGATGCAATCGCCGAACCGGTCGGGGTTCTTCGCCGCCTTCTTGACACTTCCGCGCGGCTCGCCGCGCCAGTCCTTGTAGGTCACCAGAAGCGATTTTTCATCCATCATTGCCGTCTGGATGCGTGGCCAGGGGCACATGTAGATGCACACCTGTTCGCGCATGAAGCCGCCCAGCGTGACCGTGGTCAGCGTCAACACCGCGACCGTTATGTAGGCAACCGGTGCCGCTTCGCCGCGCCAGAAATCCTGGACCAGCGTGGGCGCATCGGCGAAATACATGATCCACGCGCCGCCGGTCCAGAAACCGATGAACAGGTAGATGCTCCACTTGAAAGCGCGGCGAACCACCTTGCTCCAGGTCCATGGTGCCGCGTCGAGGCGGATGCGCGCGTTGCGATCCCCATCGACAAAGCGGTCGACGTGCTGGAACAGGTCGGTCCACACCGTCTGCGGGCAGGCATAGCCGCACCATGCACGTCCCACGGCGCTGGTCACCAGGAACAGGCCTATCCCCGCCATGATCAGCAATCCGGCTACGAAGTAGAATTCGTGCGGCCAGATCTCGATGCTGAACATGTAGAAGCGGCGATTGGCGAGATCCACCAGCACCGCCTGATCGGGCGCGTAAGGGCCGCGGTCCCAACGGATCCACGGCGTGGCGTAGTAGATCCCCAGAGTGACCAGCATCACCAGCCATTTGAACCGGCGGAAAGGCCCATCGATCCGCTTGTTATGCACTGCTTTACGCGGCTCGTAGAGCCGCTCGGGCAGGTGCTCGCGCGCAGGTTCGTGTGGCTCGTGCCGCCGCATGGTCGCCGCGGGATCGGCAACCGCACTCGAAACCGGCTCGTTGCTCTTGGCGATGCCGTCCTCGACGACTACCGACCAGTCGCGTTCTCCCGGGGGGCTGGTGTCCTCAGGGTTGTTCATCGACCGCTACCTCGGGATCCTCGGCAACTTCCACGAAGTCTTCACCTCCCCCGAGCGAGTGTACATAGGCCGCCAGCATCTTCAGCGTCACCGGATCGAGCCGGCCTTCCCATTTGGGCATCATGCCCATCCGCGGATTGAGGATCTGCCGCTTGATCGCCTCGCGGCTGCTGCCCCGCAGCCAGATCGCATCGTTGAGAGTGGGCGCGCCCTGCGCGCGGTCCCCTTCCCCGCGGATACCATGGCAGGCGGCGCAATTGTCGGCATAGAGCTGTGCGCCCACCGGATTGCTCGCGGCCTTGCCGCTGAACGCGAGGACATGATCGGTCAGCGCATCGAGCTGGTCGGTGTCGAACGCGCCAGCGAAGGGCGGCATGACACTCCTGCGCGTCTCGTCGTCACCATCCTGCCGGATGCCATGCGCAAGCGTATATTCGATCGCCTTGAGATCGCCGCCCCACAGCCAGTCGTCGTCATTGAGATTGGGATAGCCTAGTTCCTGGCTGCCCGCCGCGCCCGAACCATGGCATTGTACGCAATTGACGCGGAACGCGGCTGCGCCGCCGGCAATTGCCTGCTGCATCAACGCGCTATCATCGGGCAGGCGTTCGACCGGAATACGCGCGAGTTGTTCGCTCACGGTGGTGCGCGCCTGATCGGCAGCGCTCATTTCCTTCGCCAGTTCGCCCCGGCTCGACCAGCCGAGCACACCTTCGGTCGCCCTGTCGATCATCGGCCAGGCGGGATAAGCGATCACATAGCCCACCGCGAAAGCGATCGTCAGGTAGAAGGTCCACAGCCACCAGCGCGGCAAGGGCGTATCGAGTTCCTCGATGCCATCCCATTCATGGCCGACGGTGGGCGTGCCGGTCGGCTGGTCGATGCGCTTATTCGCCATCGGCTTTCCCTTCGAAGATCAGGTTTGCAGCGTCACGGTTGCGTTTCTTCGCACCGGGCCGGAACGGCCAGGCGCACAGCCCGACGAACAGCGCCAGCATCAACACCAGCGCATAGCTGTCGGCGAAGTGGCGCAGGGTTTCGTAAATGCTCATCGGCCCTTCTCCTCGGCCAGTTCTTCGAGCGGCGCGGCACTGTCGAAATCGACGAGCGTGCCGAGCATCTGGAGATAGGCGATGAGCGCGTCCATCTCGGTTATCCTGTCGGGATCGCCGTCGAAATCGCGGATCTGCGCCTTGGGATAGCGGGTGGCGAGATCGCCCGGGTCGCGATCGGGGTCCGCCTGCGCGAGCAGATCGGCTTCGGCATTCGCGAGGTCTTCCTCGGTATAGGGTACGCCCACCCGCATCAGGGCGATCATGGTCGCTTCCGGATCGCCGAGGTCGAGCTTGGTTTCCTTGAGGAAGCCGTATTGCGGCATGACGCTTTCGGGCACCACGCTCTGCGGGTTCTCGAGGTGCTGTACGTGCCATTCGTCCGAATAGCGGCCGCCTACGCGCGCGAGATCAGGCCCGGTGCGCTTCGAGCCCCATTGGAACGGATGGTCGTACATGCTTTCGGCAGCCAGGCTGTAGTGGCCGTAGCGTTCCACCTCGTCGCGGAACGGACGGACCATCTGGCTGTGGCACACGTAGCAGCCTTCGCGGATGTAGATGTCGCGTCCGGCCTGTTCGAGCGGGGTGTAAGGACGCACACCCTCGACCTCCTCGATCGTATTGTCGAGATAGAACAATGGCGTAATCTGCACCAGACCGCCGATGGCGACGGTCACGAAAGTGCCGATGGCCAGCAGGGTGATGTTGCGCTCGAGCCGTTTGTGGCCCTTGACGGTTTCTTCGACGACGGGATCGGTCATGACTTGCGTGATCCTATTCGGCCGGAACGGCGCTGGGCTGATTGACGATCGGGCGATCCGCTTCGGGATCGTAGGCAGCGTCGTTCAGCGGTGCTTCGACGCGCTGCTTTCCGGCCAGCGTCATCCAGATGTTGTAGGACATGATGAGAGCGCCACTGAGGTACATCAGGCCGCCCGCTGCGCGCATGACATACATCGGGAACATGGCAGCGACGCTGTCGGCGAAGGACCACACCAGATAGCCGTCGGGCCCGTATTCGCGCCACATCAGCCCCTGCATGATGCCCGCGACCCACATGCTAGCGGCGTAGAAAACGATGCCGATCGTTGCGAGCCAGAAGTGCCAGTTGATCATGCGCAGCGAATACATCCGTTCGCGCTTCCACAGCCGGGGCACGAGGAAATAGACGCAGGCGAAGGTGATCATGCCGTTCCAGCCGAGCGCGCCCGAATGCACGTGGCCGATCGTCCAGTCGGTGTAGTGCGACAGGCTGTTGACGCTCTTGATCGACAGCATAGGCCCTTCGAAAGTGCTCATGCCGTAGAAAGCCAGCGCCATCACCATCATGCGGATGATCGGGTCTGTGCGGACCTTGTCCCACGCGCCGTTGAGGGTCATCAGCCCGTTGATCATGCCGCCCCAGCTCGGCATCCACAGCATAACCGAGAACACCATGCCCAGCGTCTGCGCCCAGTCGGGCAGTGCGGTGTAATGCAGGTGGTGCGGTCCCGCCCAGATGTAGAGGAAGATCAGCGACCAGAAGTGGATGATCGACAGTCGGTAGGAATAGACCGGGCGCTCCGCCTGCTTGGGGACGAAGTAGTACATCATCGCCAGGAAGCCCGCGGTGAGGAAGAAGCCGACCGCATTATGGCCGTACCACCACTGCGTCAGCGCATCCTGCACCCCGGCAAAGGCGCTGTAGCTCTTGGCCCCCAGCAGGCTGACCGGGATCGCCAGATTGTTGACGATGTGCAGCATCGCTACCGTCACGATGAACGCGAGGTAGAACCAGTTGGCGACGTAGATATGCGGTTCCCTGCGCTTCGCCAGCGTGCCGACGAAGACGACGAAATAGGCGACCCAGACTATCGTGAGCCACAGGTCGACATACCACTCAGGCTCGGCATATTCCCTCGACTGGGTAATGCCGAGCAGGTAGCCCGTTGCCGCCAGGACGATGAACAGCTGGTAGCCCCAGAAGACAAAGCGCGCGAGGTTGGGAAAGGCCAGCTGCGTGCGGCAGGTGCGCTGCACGACGTAGAAGCTGGTCGCCAGCAGCGCGTTGCCACCGAAGGCGAAGATCACCGCGCTGGTATGCAGCGGGCGCAGTCGGCCGAAATTGAAATAAGGTTCCAAATTGAGCTGCGGAAAAGCCAGCTGTGCAGCGATGAAAACGCCAGCCAGAAGGCCCGCGATTCCCCAGAACATGGTGGCAATGACACCCCAGCGGATGGGATCGTCGTCATAGCGAGAGGGGCCGTCGGGGAGCTTGAAAAAGCCCCTCGCCTTGCCCAGCGGGTCGAACCGCGATGCGCTCACCCAGATCATCACGAAACCCAGGGCCGCGATGATCCAGGCATGCGCCGCGAAACCGCTGTCCGCCGCGCCAACTGCCGCCGCCATCGCGATGAGCATTACAAGGAACCACAGGCCCACACGGCCCAGCGCAGTTTCCGCTTGCATAGATTTCTCCGTCCTTTTGCAGGGAGTTAAGCGGGTATCCCGCGAAGGGCATTGATCCAGATCAAATTTGGAAAAGAAATCATGCGGCCTCGCGCAGGAATCCCGCCCGGTCGCGAAGGCTTTCCAAGGCGTTCAAAATCACGCCCGAGCGGCCCACTGTCTCGATCACCCCGTCGTCCCTCAGCTTGGATAGCTGCCGACTGACGGTCTCGATAGTGAGGCCGATGCTGTCCGAGATGTCCCGGCGGGACATTGGCAATTCCAGAAACAGTCGATCGCCCTGCTCGACGCCGATCCGGTCCGCCATCCCGATCAGGAACACAGCGACCCGCTCGCCGGCCGTTTTGCGTCCCAGCGCGATCGTCTTCTCGCGGCACCGGCGCAGTGAGCGCGAGGTGCTATCCAGCAAATGGTGCAGGACCCCCGCCTCGCCCGATGCCAGCCGGAGGAACCGCGCCGAGTCGAAAGCTAGAATGTCGCAATCCCTGAGCGCGCTGACCGAGTAGGAGTAATTGTCGGAATCCGGCACGGAAAAAACCTCGCCGGCGAACTGGAAGGCAACGATCTGGTCGCGCGACTCCGACGCGTGCGCAACCAGCTTGGTGGCCCCGTTGACGACGAAGACGATCTGCTGACCCGCGCCCGCGAATCCCAGCGCATGCCCCTTGGCGAGCTGGCTTGACCGGGAAAGCGACTTGAACCGGCAAAACACGGAATCCGGTAGATCCGCAGGAAGAATCCGGTGGGCAAAACGCTGGAAGGGATCGGTTGATGTGATCATGAAACCGCTCTCGCCCCGATGGGCCGACACTTCCTTGATCTAGATCAATGCCGACAAGAAACTTTCGCTTCAAAGCCGCCCCAGCGCTGCAACAACCCTGGGCTGCATTGGGCGGCCACTGCGGCGCTCGAGGACAATCGAATGAAGAAGTTTCTGGTGGCTGCGCTGACCGGTACGGCAATGTTGGCTGCGCCTGTCCAGGCCGCGGAAAACGAAGGTAAAGTGCAGCTAAAGCTGCTCGGCACCTATGTCGCGCCCGATGGCAAGATCACCGATATCAACACGGATATCGTGGGCCTTCCTGCCACCACGCAGACCAAGGCGAGCGACAATTTCGTACCCACGCTGGCAATCGAATATTTCGCCACGCCGAATTTCTCGATCGAGACGATCTGCTGCGTGACCCAGCACGATGTCGATGCGGTGGCCGGCCTGCCGGGTGCCGAACTGGTGTCCGACGCCAAGGTCATCCCCGCGACCTTCACGGCGAAGTACCATTTCGATCTCGGCGGCGTAAAACCCTATCTCGGTGCCGGGGCCACCTATTTCTGGTGGGTCGATGTCGAACCGGGTGCGGACACCATTCCGCTTGGTGTGACGCGCACCACGCTGTCGGACGAATTCGGCCTCGTGCTGCAGGCGGGTACCGATATCGCGCTCGGCGATAGCGGCATGGGCCTGACGATCGACGCGAAGCGCTACTTCGTCGACACGACCGCGCGCTGGTATGTCGGCGATATGCTGGCAATCGAGACCGAGCACAAGCTCGACCCGTGGGTATTGAGCGCCGGCGTAGCCTATCGGTTCTGATCGGGCATCGAATAGGCACGCTTCCAAACGGCGAGGAACTCAGCGCGCCCGGCTAGCTCTCTAGCCGGGCGCGCGATCCTTGCGGCAGGATCCAATCGCTAACTGACGGTCGCCTATTTGAGAATTTCGAGCCAGTAGCGCGCAGTCCATCGTCGGCTCGATGCCAGATTAGCTGCTTCGGTTAGGTTCTGCCGGGCAGCTTTGCGGCCTGTTTCCCTGCCGTTCGAGCCGGGTTGCAGATACCGGAAAGCGGACCGACAGCTCCGCTCTGGCCACCGACGAGGGACTTGTCTGATTGCGAAGTGGAAGCGAAGAGTACTTGGCTCAGGCTCGCTCCGGATCCAATCGCTGAAGCAGGCGTGCCTGCGACACAGTAATCTGTGCCAAATCGAACTGATCGAGGTGCGTCAAAAAGGCTTCGATAGCGCCCGCTAGCGCGGGCTTGAGGCCGCACGCACCATCTATCACGCACTTTTCCTTTCCGCCCATGCAGGCAACGAAGCCCGTGAGGTTCTCCATGCTCCGGACGACGTCGCCTACGTTTATCTCTGCCGGCGGCCGCGCAAGTCGCAGTCCGCCGCCTCGTCCCCGCAGCGATACGACATAGCCTGCTGCGACCAGGTCTTGTGCGACCTTGGCGAGATGATTGCGCGAAATGTCGTAGTGATCGGCCATCCAATCGATCGAAACCACCTCATCCTTGGCGGCAAGCGCCATGAGCATTCGCAAGGCATAATCAGTTCTCAGGTTCAACTGCATAAAACAGGTATATCATATATTGATTTTCGCTCCAAGGCGCTATAACAGGCATATCAAATACCGCTTTGAAAGAGTCGAACATGTCCACCCTCGCCGAGAAGTCCCGCGAACAAGTCCACGCCGCAAGAGCAGCAAAGCGCGCGCAGGCGGTGGCACTTGGCGTCGATGAGCGGTTCGTGTCGCTCATGGTGGAGCGTTTTTACGCCAATGTTCGGGAGGACGAGCTGCTCGCTCCAATCTTCGCCGAGCGCATTTCTGACTGGCCCCAACATCTCGAGCGGATGAAAGCCTTCTGGCGCTCCATTCTTTTTAACAGCGGTGAGTTCTCGGGAAACCCGATGGCCAAACACATGGCGATCACTGGTCTTGAGCAGTCTCACTTCGTGCGCTGGCTCGAGCTTTTCTACGCAACTCTGGATGCACTCGGACCCCAACCCAAGGGCGTCGCGCTCGTCGCCGAACGCGCGCGCTCCATCGCCGACAGCCTTCTCACCGGGATCTCGATCCGGCGAGAAGGTCTCTCCGGATCCACAGCAGGAAAGGACCTCCCCCATGTTTGAACAACGATCGATATTAGCCGAACGGGAAGCCGACCTGGAGACCGAGCTTCAGCCTCTGGAGAGCATACTCCACCCCTTGGCAGCACCACCCGTCGCGCCACAGAATGCGGGGTTCCAGCTGCCGCGCGGTGTTTGGACGGCGATGCTGTCCTGCTATGCGGTATTCTTCGCAGCCATCTTCGCCGCGACCGGCGGCAGTAGCGCCGCGCGCTTCGCCATCGTCATTTCCGTCCTCTACACTGCGGTCTATTTCGGGGTGGCGAGGATCGGCGCGCGCCAGGCTGGGAGAGAAGCCACATCGCCGCTCGAACAGGGCCAGATGCTCGATACCTGGACCGGCTTGATGGACAAAAGAGCGGTTTACGGCCAGGTATTGATCGTGCCGCTCGCGGTCGCCCTGTTCGGCATCGGGATCCTTTTAATTACCGTCCTGATCGGTATCGGAGCATAGGCATGACGAAAAATTTGCCAGATGATGTCCGCAAATATTCGGAAACGCCGGTTTTTAACCAGCAGACGGTACCTGATAAGCTTACTTCGGAGCACGACCTCAAGGCTGGAGTGTGGGGCAAGCTATGCGTGATCGCTGGCCACCTCGCCTATCACGTTCCGGGAGCGCCGGATCAGAAACGTGCGATAAAAACGGGCGAACACATCGTTATCGAGCCTCGACAAGTGCATTTCGTCAGGCCCATTGGCGACGTTCAATTTAAGGTCGAATTTTATCGTTGAGCGAGTTCAGAGAGCGCAAAGGACGAGGTGAACAGCCGACCATTCGATCCATTCGTGCCGGCTATCGCACTTCGACGATCCGCAGACGGCGCTCCTTACCAGAACGATCGGGCCAGTTGATCGCAGAGCCAGCCTGCATCCCGATGAGACCGGCACCCACGAGCGTCAACACGGAGAGACGGTTCTGGTCCAAGTTAGCATCGCGTGGCCAGACCAGTTGGACCTGGCGCCGATCGCCCGACCGCTCGTCGATGAATTCGACCTCAGATTGCATGGCCACGACATCGGACGGCAAGCCTTCGGCCGCCACGACAATTGCGCGGTCCAGTTCCTCGCACAGTTTTCCAGCTACATCTGGACTGCGTTCCTCAATAGACATCGCCAGTTCGTAGAGTGCGTCGGCTTCGGTATCGATAACGTGAATGGTCGGCTTTTCGCCGTTCTGGGAGGTGGTCATTTCTGTAACTCGCTTGAGAGCCGCAAGAGTATCGCGGCAGGGCTGTCGATCGTCCGGGAGCCTCGCCCCGGACCGGATCACGGCCGTCGAGACGAGGCGTCCGCCCGTGCGGGCAGCTGACCTGCGTGCGCGAAGTGTCGGTCGATGTGCGGCGAAAAGACCATGAGCCACATGTGGGCGCGAACTCTGATCTAGTCAAATCGCAACGTAGCAATCGCCTCATCGACTAGTCCGAGACTTTCGAGTCCGGAACGCCTATCGGCAGGAAATGATGAACTTTCCTTCCTTCGGATCCAGGCGCGGGCCAGATCTCGCGATCGATCTCGGCACTGCCAATATGCGCATCATGGTTCGAGGCGAAGGGGTCGTCTTCGACGAACCATCCTTGTGCTATTACGAGAACACGGCCGGTCAGATGAAACTGATTGCAGCAGGCCGAGACGTCCTGGCGATGATTGATCGGGTTCCCGGGAACCACGTGGTCCGCCGTCCTCTCGCCCGCGGCGTTCTTCAGGATATGGAAGCAGCCACCGCTTTGCTTGCACATGGACTGGCTTCGGTGGTCGGCAAGAAGCGTAGGGGACGCCCCCCGGCCATGATCGGCATTCCCGCGGACGCCACGAAGGCGGAGGCGAACGCACTTCTTGTTGCCGCAGACGATGCCGGCTTCGGGCGGATCGAATTGGTGCGCGAGCCTTTTGCAGCGGCTATCGGGGCGGAACTGCCCGTTCGCGAAGCCCGTGCTTCCATGGTTGTGGAATGCGGGGCGGGAACGACCGAGATCGCGGTTTTCTCGATTGACGGGCATTGTCGTTCACGCTCCGTACGTTTGGGGGGGCTGAGCCTTGACGAGGCCCTCATCGAACACCTCCACCTGCGGCATCATTTCCTCATCGGCAAAATCACCGCCGAAACGCTGAAGAAGCATCTCGCGAAAGATGGTGCCCAAGACGCGGAAGTGGAAATCAAAGGGCGGTCATTGCACAACGGCCTTCCCGGAACTTTGACCCTGTCGGTCACCGAGTTCAATCCGGTGCTGAAGCGACACTTCGGTCGTTTCGCAGATGCCGCCCGGCTGGTGGTGGGCGAGATATCTCCCGATCTTGCTGCTGACCTGTTGAGCGAGCGCGTTGTCGCCACGGGCGGCGGGACCTGCGCGCGTTTCCTGGCTGAGGCGATCACCGCGGAATGCGGTATTCCGGTCGCCATTGCCAACGATCCTTCCGGTTGCGTTTCGCGTGGTCTGATGCGGTTGATGGAGGAGCGCGCTGCCTGATCTCGAGAGCTTCGCTAATCTCTGTCGCTGATGCAGAACACTTCTAGAGACTGTTCCATCTCGCGTTCGGCAAGGGTCAGAACTGCTGTGTTTTCATCGACCCTCACTTGCGTTTCCCGCCGGACGTCATGAGGTCAGGCTTTGGCGGCGGCTTCCAGTCTGGCGGAGGAACCGGGCGCTACCGGCTCGAGTCGGCACCATCGCCCCCTCCTCGTCTATCCAATCTCTCGGCGCGCCAGGCTTTCCACGATCTTGCACTCGCCGATCTTGTTGGCCTTGCACGACCGCAGCATCTGTCCAAGTTCATCGCGAAGCGAAGTGAGGTAGCGAATCTTGCGCTCGACCTCGACCATTTGCTGATGGACGAGTTGGTCGACGTCCTCGCATGGCTTGTCCTCGTGATCGGACAGCGCGAGCAATTCTCGCACCTGCGCCATGCTGAAGCCAAGCTCGCGGGCTCGTCGAACGAATGTCAGCATCTCCAGATGCTCGTCGGAGTAGTCGCGGTAATTGCTTTCGGTCCGGTCGGCGGGCGGGAGAATGCCCTCCCGCTCGTAATAGCGGATCGTCTCGGCTTTGGTGCCGGTTGCCTGTGCCAGTTCGCCGATACGCATCGCTTGACCTTGTAGTTGCTACAGGGTGCATATGTCTCCGCGACTCGAACGTTGCAAGGAGCGCGGCATGGGCAAATCCTGCTGCCAAACATCCGAACCCGACCAGGATGCGCACAACAATCCACGCTGGCGCGCGATCCTATGGGTCGCACTCATCGCCAATGCGGCGATGTTCGTTGTCGAGATCGTCGCTGGCGTTGCAGCGGATTCCCGCTCGCTCCAGGCCGATGCCCTCGATTTCTTCGGCGACGCCGCCAACTACGCCATCAGCCTCGGCGTTGCCGGCATGGTGTTGGCCTGGCGTGCCAAGGCGGCTCTGTTCAAGGCCGCCACGATGCTTGCTTTCGGCCTGTGGGTGATTGGCTATGCCATCTACGGTCTGGTCGCTGGATCGAATCCTGAACCCCAGACAATGGGTGTGATCGGGACGCTCGCGTTGATCGTGAACATTGTCGTCGCGCTCATGCTGTTCCGCTACCGCGATGGCGATGCCAACATGCGCTCGGTGTGGATTTGCTCGCGCAATGACGCGATCGGCAACCTGGCCGTGCTTGGCGCAGCGTTCGGTGTGTTCGGAACCGGACAGGCATGGCCCGATCTTCTGGTAGCCACCATTATGGCGGGACTGGCCTTGTGGGGCGCCGCCGAGGTCTTCGGGCATGCCCGCCGCGAACTCGCGCACCAGTGATCTTCCGCATTCAACTCTGAAAGAAAGACCGACCGTGACCAATGCCCTGCGCCTTGCGCTGCTTTTCGCTTCCGCTTCGCCGTTCACTCTCTCGATGCCGGCGTTCGCGCAGGATGCGCCGACAGGCGAGGATGAACATGCCCATGAAGAAGGGGAAGAGACACAGGCCATTATCGTTCAGGGCACGCGTTCGGGTCGCAGGGTGCAGGACGAGCCGATCCGGGTCGAAGTGATCGCAGGCGAGGAAATCGAGGAAAAAGCGATCATGCGTCCCGGCAATATCGCGATGCTCGTTAACGAGACCGGCGGCGTGCGCGTCCAGGTCACGTCGCCGGCTCTCGGTGCTGCCAATATCCGCATCCAGGGGCTCGAGGGCCGATACACCCAGCTGCTGGCCGACAACCTCCCGCTCTATGGCGGGCAGGCGGCATCGCTGGGGCTATTGCAGATCCCGCCGACCGATCTCGGGCAGGTTGAGGTCATCAAGGGTGCGGCCTCGGCGCTTTACGGTGCCTCGGCACTGGGCGGCGTGATCAACCTCATCTCCAAACGGCCCGGCGACGCGTTCGAAGCCGAAGTCCTTGGCAACGCCACGACCCGCAACGGACAGGACGTGACCGCCTATGCCGCCGGTCCGTTGGATGATAATTCGGGCCTTTCGCTCACTGTGGGGGCGCATCGCCAGAGCGGGCAAGACCTCGACGGTGATGGCTGGTATGACATGGCCGCCTACGATCGGCTGACGGCCAGACCGCGCTTCCAGTGGGACGGCGATGACGGTTCGTCGGTCTATCTCACCGTCGGCGCGATGACGGAAGACCGCATAGGGGGCACGCTGCCCGGCAGGGCCGCGCCCGATGGCACGGCTTTTCGCCAGACGCAGGATACCGAACGCCTCGATGCAGGTGTTGTCGCGCAGACGCCCCTGTCGGACCTCGCTACGCTGAATTTGCGCGCATCGGCCATGCGTCAGGACCATCTCCACCGCTTTGGCGACGTGACGGAGGATGATCGCCACACGAGCCTGTTCGGGGAAGCCTCGGTTTCGAGCAGCAGCGGCGCAACCTCCTGGGTCGGCGGCGTCGCCTTCCAGTCCGATGGCTTCCGGTCCGAGACTTTCCCGGCATTCGATTACACTTACGATGTGCCGGGCATCTTCGCGCAGGTCGAACACGAAGCGACGCTGGACCTGACGCTGGCAGCGAGCGCGCGTGTCGATTTCCACGACGAATTTGGAACGCAGTTCAGCCCGCGGCTTTCCGCACTCTACCGTCCGGGCAACTGGACCATTCGTGGATCGTTCGGCGGAGGATTCTTCGCCCCCTCTCCCTTTGTCGATGAAATCGAGGCGGCAGGCCTCTCCCGGCTCGAGCCGCTAGGGGGCTTCGAAGCCGAAACCGCGAAAACCGCATCGCTCGATGTCGGTTACGCCGATGGCCCTTGGGAAGCCAACTTGACGCTGTTCGGTGCGGATATCGAGAACGCATCGCGGCTTCGCGAGATTGGCCCCGACAGAGTCGAGCTGGTCAATATCGATGGCACCACACGGGTTCGCGGGACCGAGGTATTGCTCCGCTTCAAGCAGGACGGTTTCACGGTCACCGGCAGTTATGTGTTCGTCGATGCGAGCGAACCCGATCCGTCGGGTGCCGGCCGCCGCGCCGCACCGCTGACGCCCAAGCATACGGCGGGTCTCGTCGGGATGTGGGAAGAGCACGGCAAGGGCCGGATCGGGATCGAGGCCTATTACACCGGCGAACAGGCCCTCGACGACAATCCCTACCGTACGCGCTCGCGCCCCTACCTGCATCTCGGCATTCTCGGCGAGATTACGCTTGGTAAAGTCAGCCTTTTCGCGAACGCCGAGAACCTGCTCGACGTTCGCCAGACGAAATACGATCCGCTGCTGCTCCCGCAACGCGCCGCGAGCGGGCAGTGGACCGTCGATGCCTGGGCGCCTCTCGAGGGCTTCATTCTGAACGGCGGGATCCGCCTTCGGTTCGGCGGGCACTGAGCAGAGCCATGGCTCGCGCCAGCCGAAACCTCCGGCAGCGTACATCTACCGCCTGATCAGGAGCGACCGACCGCGAGCGGCCATATCCGGACTCACAGTCGATGACGCGGATCGCTGCTTTCTGCTGTCCGATCGCACTACCAGACGGTCTCGATCCGTCCCACGCGGCGACACTCGGAGCGTTCCCTCCTCGGCCGGGTACCCACAGGGCATCCAGTTTTCTTACATCCGTTGCCAAAGCCGTCTTCCCGCGCCAAACAGGTTGCAATGGGAGACGGACATTTGAGTGAGACCTTTCCGGAAATCCGCGAAGCGGTGCGGCGGTTGTGCGCGCGGTTCCCCGGTGAATACTGGCAGAAGCTCGACCGCGAGCGCGCCTATCCGAGCGAATTCGTCAGCGCGCTGACCGAGGCCGGCTTCCTGTCGGTGCTGATTCCCGAGGAATATGGCGGCTCGGGCCTCGGGCTCGAGGCGGCGTGCGCGGTGCTCGAGGAAATCCACCGTTCGGGATCGAACGGCGGTGCCTGCCATGCGCAGATGTACACCATGGGCACGCTGCTCAAGCATGGCTCGGACAAGCAGAAGAGCGAATACCTGCCCAAGATCGCCAGCGGCGAATTGCGGCTGCAGGCCTTCGGGGTGACCGAGCCGGGGGCGGGCACCGACACGACGCGGATCAGCACCTTCGCCAAGCGCGATGGCGACGATTACGTGGTCAACGGCCAGAAGATCTGGATCAGCCGTGCGGAGCATTCGGACCTGATGGTGCTGTTGTGCCGCACCACTCCGCGCGAGGAATGCGCCAAGCCGTCCGACGGGATGAGCGTGCTGCTGGTCGACATGCGCGAGGCGGTGGGCAACGGGCTGACGATCCGCCCGGTGCGCACCATGCTCAACCATGCCACCACCGAACTGTTCTTCGACGATTTACGGGTGCCGGCCAGCGCGCTGATCGGCGAGGAGGGCAAGGGTTTCCGCTACATCCTGTCGGGCATGAATGCCGAACGCATCCTGATCGCCAGCGAATGCATCGGCGACGGGCGCTTCTTCATCGACCGCGCGGCTGCCTATGCGAAAGACCGCAGCGTGTTCGGCCGCGCTATCGGCGAGAACCAGGGTGTCCAATTCCCCATTGCGCGCGCTTATGTCCAACTATCCGCAGCCGCCGAAATGGTCACTAAGGCCGCGCGCATGTTCGATGCCGGCGAAACCGGCGGGACCGAAGCGAACATGTCGAAGATGCTGGCGAGCGAGGCCAGCTGGTTCGCCGCCGATATGTGCATCCAGACGCACGGCGGGTTCGGCTTTGCCGAGGAATACGACATCGAGCGCAAGTTCCGCGAGACGCGGCTCTACCAGGTCGCGCCGATCAGCACCAATCTGATCCTGAGCCATGTCGCCACGCATGTCCTGGACCTTCCCAAGAGTTTCTAGAACACATACGTTTCCAAGGAGAGAGAAATGTCGAGCAACGGTCCGCTGACCGGCCTCAAGGTCGTTGAATTCCAGGGTATCGGTCCGGGGCCGCACGTCTGCATGATGCTGGCCGACATGGGTGCCGAAGTGGTGCGTATCGAGCGCGCAGGCCACCAGCCAATGAACCCGGTGGTCGAGCGCGCGCGTCACCGCGCGGCGGTCGATCTCAAGAGCGATGAGGGCAAGGCGTTCGTCAAGCAGGCCTTGGCGCATGCCGATGTGCTGGTCGAAGGGTTCCGCCCCGGCGTGATGGAACGGCTCGGGCTGGGCCCACAGGACATGCTCGCGGCCAATCCGCGGCTGGTCTATGCGCGGATGACCGGCTGGGGGCAGGAGGGCCCGCTGGCGCAGGCCGCAGGCCACGATCTCAACTATATCGCCATCACCGGAGCGCTCGACGCGATCGGCAAGCGCGGCGAACTGCCCGTGCCGCCGCAGAACCTCGTCGGTGATTTCGGTGGTGGGTCGATGTATTGCGCGATGGGCGTGCTCGCAGCGTTGTTCGAACGCGAACGCAGCGGCAAGGGGCAGGTAGTCGATGCCGCGATTGTCGATGGCGTGACCAGCCTGATGAGCTTCTTCTACGGTCAGCCGCACAGCGCGCTGCGCACGGTGGATCGCGGCGCTGGCCTGCTGGGCGGGGCGGCGCATTTCTATCGCTGCTATACCTGCAAGGACGGGAAAGAGATCAGCGTCGGCGCGATCGAACCGCAATTTTATGCCGAGCTGCTCCAGCGTGCCGATGCGCCCTCGCATTTGCGCGAGGCCCAGATGAACCCGGCGAATTGGGATAGCTATGCCGAGGATCTGGCGGCGCTGTTCGTGACGAAGACGCAGGACGAATGGTGCGCATTGCTCGAAGGAACCGACGCCTGCTTCTCGCCCGTCGTCCCGCTCGACCATGCCAAGGACCATCCGCACATGAAGGCGCGCGAGGCTTTCGTCGAAAAGGACGGGCGCTGGCATACTGCGCCCGCGCCGCGGTTCGACCGCACGCCGAACACGATCCGCGACAGCGCGCAGGATGGCGAAGAGGTGGTGGCGCGCTGGCGTCAGGAGAGCTAGAGGCGCGCGCAAAGGAGAGTTTCCGATGCGCGAATGCACCCAGTTCTATATCGACGGCCAGTGGGTCGACCCGGTCGACGAAAACACCGTTGCGGTGGAGAACCCCGCTACCGAGAAGACCATCGGCCATATCAGCTTCGGCAGCGCCGCCGATGTCGACAAGGCGGTGGCTGCCGCGCGGCGCGCGTTCGATAGCTGGTCGCAGACCTCGAAGGAGGAACGCCTGCGCGTCATGCGCGCGATCCAGGCCGAGATCGAGGCCCGCAAGGAAGATCTCGCGCGCGCGGTCAGCGATGAAATGGGCGCGCCGATGAGCCTCGCCAGCGGGCCGCATGTCGGCCTGCTTGCGGGCCATTGCCAGAAGGCGATCGAGATCCTCGAAGGCTTCGCGTTCGAGCGGCAGGATGGGCCGACGCTGCATGTGTGGGAGCCGGTCGGCGTGGTCGGCATGATCACCCCGTGGAACTGGCCGCTCAACCAGATCGCCTGCAAGGTCTTCCCCGCGCTGGCGACGGGCAACACCATGCTGCTCAAGCCCAGCGAGATCGCGCCCTTCAACGCCCATATCTTCGCCGAGATCATGCATGCGGCAGGTGTTCCCGCGGGCGTCTTCAACCTGATCAATGGCGACGGGCCGGGCGTGGGCGAAGCGATCAGCGGGCATCCCGATATCGATATGGTCAGCTTCACCGGCTCGACCCGCGCAGGCATCGCGATCGCCAAGAACGCCGCCGATACCGTCAAGCGCGTCGCGCAGGAACTGGGCGGCAAGAGCCCCAATATCGTGCTCGACGATTCCGCTTTCACCCAGTCGGTCGCCAAGGGCACGGCCGCGATGATGGGCAATTCGGGCCAGACCTGCACCGCGCCCAGCCGCATGCTGGTGCCGCACGCGCGGATGGAAGAGGCGAAGGCCGCAGCCAAGGAAGCCGCTGAGGGCGTCATCCCCGGCGATCCGAAGGGCAATGCCGCGATCGGCCCAGTGGTCAGCCGCGCGCAGTGGGACAAGATTCAGGGCCTGATCGAGAAGGGCGTCGAGGAAGGCGCGACGCTGGTTGCGGGCGGCCCCGGCAAGCCGGAGGGGCTGGAGACCGGCCACTACGTCAAGCCGACCGTCTTCGCCGATGTCACCAACGACATGACCATCGCGCGCGAGGAAATCTTCGGCCCCGTGCTGTGCATCCTCGGCTACGAGGATTACGACGACGCGATCCGCATCGCCAACGACACCGAATACGGCCTCGCCAGCGCGATCACCGGCGAGGACATCGAACTCGCCCGCAGCCTTGCCAAGCGCATTCGCGCGGGCCGCGTGGCGATCAACGGCGGCTACGATCTCAACGCCGCCTTCGGGGGCTATAAGAAGTCGGGCAATGGCCGCGAATGGGGCGAATGGGGCTTCCACGACTTTCTCGAAGTCAAAGCCGTGATGGGGCACGGCTGATGGCGGGCCGGTATTTCGACGAATGGCAGGTCGGCGATACGTTGACCCACGAGATCCGCCGGACCGTGACCGAGACGGACAATCTGCTCTTCACCACCATGACGCACAATCCGCAGCCGCTCCATCTCGACGCGGAAGCGGCCAAGGCGAGCGAGTTCGGGCAGATTCTCGTCAACGGGACTTTCACCTTCTCGCTGATGGTGGGGCTCAGTGTCGGTGACACCACGCTGGGTACCCTTGTGGCCAACCTCGGTTACGACAAGCTGGTCATGCCCAAACCCGTCTTTATCGGTGATACGCTGCATGCCACCAGCGAGGTAATCGGCCTGCGCGAAAGCAAGTCGCGTCCCGATGCAGGCATCGTCACTTTCCTCCACGAAGCCGTGAACCAGCGCGGCGAGGTGGTGTGCCGCTGCGAACGCTCGGCGCTGCTCAACAAGCGACCCGCCTGACACCGTCCCGTTCCGCGCGCGTAACCTTTTGGCTCCCGGCGCGTTTATGGCGCAAGGGAGATGGCTCTGGTGCAACACGAACCGACCAGCATGGGCGAAGTGCTCGGCGAACTCGACGAGTTAGCCTCGACACATGACGAGGTCTGCGTCGCCGATGTGCTCGACGACTTCGGCGAACGTAGCTTCGGCCCGTTCATCATGCTCCCCGCGCTGCTCGAGATCACCCCCATCGGCGGCATTCCCGGCCTGCCCACCGCACTGGCGCTATTCATCGCGCTGATCGCAATCCAGCTCCTTGTGGGGCGCGACCATGTATGGATGCCGCGCTTCGTCCAGCAGCGCTCGGTCGGCTCGAAGAAACTGCATAAATCGGTCCGCAAACTGCGCGGGCTGGCCAGTTTCCTCGATCATCATAGCGAAGGACGGCTGGAAGGCCTGACGCAGGGCGCGGCGATCCGGCTGGTCGCCGCGGCGGTGATCCTGCTGTGCTGCACGGTCCCGCCGCTCGAATTCCTGCCTTTCGCCAGTTCGGTTCCGATGCTCGCCATAGCGGTTCTCGGCCTGGCCCTGACCGTACGCGACGGGGCGCTGGTTCTGGGAGCGCTGCTGTTTACCGCTCTCGCCACCGCTCTGGGGCTTGCCATGTATTTCAATTCCTCGGGCGACGGCGCGGGTTTGCCGTTCCTCTAGCCAGCGCTGCCGCCGGTCCGGCCGCGCCCGCGCGAGGCATCGCGGGGATTCCCTTGGCTCGGCGCAACTTGCCATTCACCAGTCGCACCCTACATAATCGGGAACGAAAGGACTCCGTGCATGAGCGACCAGAATTCCCCGCCCGAGCCTGAGGGCAACGGCCCGAACCCCTGGGTGAAGAGCCTGATGATCTGGGGCGGCATCTTTCTCGCCCTGCTGATGGTCGTTTCGGTCTTCGGCGGCGGGTCGAGCGGCGGTGGCGCGCAGATCCTCTATTCGGACTTCCGCGACAAGGTTGCTGAAGGTTCGGTTGCCAGCGTGCAGATTTCCGACACCTCGATCGTCGGCGAGATGAAGAATGGCGAGCAGTTCTCGGCCATTCCCGTCCCCAACGACACCACGCTGCCGCAGCTGCTCGAAGACAATGGCGTGCGCTATTCGGGGGCCGAGGCCGATAGCGGCAATCTCCTGCTTTACGCGCTGATCCAGATCCTGCCGTTCGTGTTGATCCTGGGCATCGCCTTCTTCGCCCTGCGCCAGGTTCAGAAGGGCGGCGGTGCCGGCGGCGCGATGGGCTTTGGCAAGTCCAAGGCCAAGATGCTCACCGAACGGCAGGGCAAGGTAACCTTCGCCGATGTCGCCGGGATCGACGAAGCCCGCGAGGAGCTCGAGGAAATCGTCGAATTCCTCAAGGATCCGCAGCGCTTCTCCAAGCTTGGCGGCCAGATCCCCAAGGGCGCGCTGCTGGTCGGCTCGCCCGGTACCGGTAAAACGCTGTTGGCGCGCGCAATCGCGGGTGAGGCGGGCGTGCCTTTCTTCACCATTTCGGGTTCGGACTTCGTCGAAATGTTCGTCGGCGTCGGTGCCAGCCGCGTGCGCGACATGTTCGAACAGGCGAAGAAGAACGCGCCGTGCATCCTGTTCATCGACGAAATCGATGCAGTCGGTCGCAGCCGTGGCCACGGCCTCGGCAATTCGAACGATGAACGCGAACAGACGCTCAACCAGCTGCTGGTCGAGATGGATGGCTTCGAAGCCAATGAAGGCATCATCATCATCGCGGCGACCAATCGTCCCGATGTCCTCGACCCAGCGCTGCTGCGTCCGGGCCGGTTCGACCGCCAGGTCGTGGTGCCCGTGCCCGACATCGAGGGCCGCGAGAAGATCCTTGCCGTCCATATGAAGAAAGTGCCGCTGGCACCCGATGTGAACCCGCGCACCATTGCCCGCGGTACGCCGGGCTTCTCGGGTGCCGATCTCGCCAATCTCGTTAACGAGGCGGCGCTGCTTGCTGCGCGGCGCAACAAGCGCCTTGTCGCGATGCAGGAATTCGAGGACGCTAAGGACAAGGTCATGATGGGCGCCGAACGGCGTTCGATGGTCATGACCGAGGACGAAAAGCAGATGACCGCCTATCACGAGGCCGGTCACGCGCTGGTCAGCCTCAATGAACCCGCGTCGGACCCGATCCACAAGGCGACGATCATCCCGCGCGGCCGGGCATTGGGCATGGTCATGCGCCTGCCCGAACGCGATAATTACTCCTACCACCGCGACAAGATGCATGCGAACCTCGCGGTTGCCATGGGTGGCCGTGTCGCCGAGGAAATCATCTTCGGCCACGACAAGGTGTCGAGCGGGGCGTCGGGCGACATCCAATATGCCACCGATCTTGCGCGCAACATGGTCACCAAATGGGGCATGAGCGACAAGCTTGGGCCGCTGCAGTACGAGGCCAGCCAGGAAGGCTATCTCGGCATGGGCCAGACCGCGCGCACCATGTCGGGCGCGGAGACCAACAAGCTGATCGATGCCGAGATCAAGCGGCTGGTCGAAGAAGGCCTCACGCGCGCCAAGGACGTGCTGACCGAACAGGAGGACAAGCTCCACCTGCTCGCGCAGGCCATGCTCGAATACGAGACGCTGACCGGGGACGAGATCGACCAGCTGATGAAGGACGGCAAGATCGACCGTCCCGACGAGCCCAAGGGCCCGATCGCGGTCAAGCCGGTTGCGGGTATTGCGGTGCCCAAGGCTGGTCGAAACAAGCTTGGCGGAGGACCGGCACCGCAGGGTGCCTGATCCTCTCGATCCATAACAACGATTGCGAAGGGCCGTCCGGGATGACCGGGCGGCCCTTTTGCCGTCTCAGTAGAGCCCGAGTAGCGCCAGAAGCGCAGTGAACAGGCCGAGGATCACCACGATTGCCACGGAGAGCACCGAAAGCCGCCAGAAGGCCGAGAACCGCGACAGGCTGTAAGCGCCGCGCAGGTGCTTGTAGATGTGGATCGGCGGCACGAAGACCGACACCAGCGCCACCGTTTCCGCTGCGGCGCCCGCCAGTCCCGCCAACACGACGCCCAGGATCAGCAGTGTCATGAAGCTGAGCGAATAGGTCACGAAGATCGCATGGTCATAGGCCCTGAACCGGCGTTTCCAGGCGAACAAGACCCACACGAACGGGATGGACAGCGGGATCAACAGCCAGCTGAACTTGTAAAAATTCGTCTGTAGTTTGTAGAGCATGAGCCCGGGGTTCATGCGCCACTTCTTGACCGCTGCCTCGACCCACGAAATCTGCTCGAGGCCCGTTTCCCACTCCTCCAGCTCGCGCAGGTTGGCTTCATCGCCAGTCACCACCCCTGTTGCGTCGGTAGCCGGGGTGTCCGCTGCGGCGGCGGTAGCGATGCCGCTGGGCGCCGCAGTCGCGGGTTGTCGATCCGTTGTATCGACAAGGAAGGGCAGTTCCTTGCGGGCCAGCACCAGTGCATCCAGCTGGCGTTCGACATCGGTGAGCGAATCGCGTGCACGGTCACGCCGGGTTTCGCTGATTCCTGGATCGTCGATGCGGTCGGACAGCACCTCGCGGCGCTCGAGCAGCGCGGTTTCCTTTTCGCCGGCCAGTTCGTTGAGCTGCGCGTCGGCATCGCCGGCAATATCGGTCGGCGCGCTGATCCCGGCGATCTGAAACACCGCGAACATCAGGAAGATCGAGAACAGAAACAAGGCCATCGGACTGACGAAGCGCTTGCGTTCGCCGTCTATGTAGCGGCGGGTCAGCTCGCCCGGCTTGGCTATTAGCAGCGGCAGCGTGCGCCAGGTTTTGCCATCGAAGTGGAGCGCGCCGTGCAGCAAGTCGTGCATAAACGCGCTCAGCGTACGGTGCAAATGCGCTTGCTGGCCGCACGCATGACAGTGGTCGCCGATCAGAGCGGTGCCGCAGTTGAGGCAGGCCCCTTCGGCAAAATGCCCTTTTTCGAGCGGGGTCGCCTTCCCCGTGTCGCCAGATACCACCTTGGCAAACATGCCGCCTTCGGCCGCCGTTCCCAGCCCCTCAACGATATCGCTCATCATGCCCCCTTGTCGGCACATAGGGTAAGACCGGGAGGGCTTGGGCTGCAATGCAAAAAGGCCGCCCGATGGGCGGCCTTCTCACAACAATACCGATGCGGCGAACGGCTTAGCCGTCGTAATCGGCGCCGATCGAGGTCGAGCGTGTCGGCGCGGAGGCGGTGATCCGCAGCGCTTCGGCCGACTGGCTGAGCGAGCCGACTTCATCCATCTCGTCATCGTCGTCGGGCAGAATCTTCTGCAGATTGGTAACCGCAGCTTCGTGCAGTTCCTTGGGCTTGATCGTCTGTTCGGCGATCTCGCGCAGCGCGACGACCGGGTTCTTGTCGCGATCGCGATCGACAGTCAGCTCCGCACCACCCGAAATCTCGCGCGCCCGCTGGGCAGCCAGCAGGACGAGATCGAAACGGTTGGGGACCTTGTCTACGCAGTCTTCGACGGTAACGCGCGCCATGGGGCACTCCGATGCAAATCAAGTGATTCCGGGAAAGCGCGCCACATAGGTTCGAGGCGCGGAATAGTCAAGGATTTGCGCGGTGCGGACAAGCGGCTAAGCCCTCCCAGATGCGAACTGCCGAAGCTGCCGACCGCGATGCGGACTATGCCGAGCCGGCGCCGTTTGAGGCCGAGGCCGCGGGACAGCGGCTGGTCTTCTATCCCGCGGGCGCGGACCGGCGCGCAGCGCTGTTCGATGTGGTGGAAAGCGCGCGCACGCGGCTCGACGTCTGCTTCTACATCTTCGCCGACGACGATGTCGGCGCGCAATTTCGCGATGCGCTCGCCGCGGCGGCGAAGCGCGGGGTGCGGGTAACGCTGATCATCGACCAGTTCGGGGCGGGCGCGAGCGAGGAGTTCCTGCGCCCGCTGACCGATGCCGGGGGCGTGTGCCTACGCTTTTCCGCCAAATGGACGCGGCGCTATCTGATCCGCAATCACCAGAAGCTGGTGATCGCCGATGGCGTCAGGGCGATGTTCGGCGGCTTCAACATCGCCGACGATTACTTCGCCCCGCCCGAACAGAACGGCTGGGCCGATCTCGGCGTCGTTATCGAAGGTTCCGCGATCGAAGGCCTCAACGACTGGTATGCCCGGCTGCGCCAATGGACTGAGCGGGAGGAACAGCATGCCCGCGAAATCGCGCGCACGGTGCGCGACTGGCAATGGCAGCAGCCGGGGGTCACCTGGCTGGTCGGCGGGCCGACGCGCGGCCTATCGAGCTGGGCGCGCTGCGTGTCGGACGATCTGCTAAACGGCGAACGGCTCGATATGTTCATGGCCTATTTCAGCCCGCCCAAGCGGCTGCTGCGCCGCATGGGCGCAATCGCGCAGAAGGGCGCGACGCGGCTGGTGATGGCGGGCAAGTCGGACAATGGCGCGACCATCGGCGCGAGCCGCTCGCTCTATTCTTATCTGCTGTCGAAACGCGCGCAGATCTGGGAGTTCGCGCCGTGCAAGCTGCACACCAAGCTGATCGTGCTCGACGATGCGGTCTATCTCGGCAGTGCCAATTTCGACATGCGCAGCCTCTATATCAATCTGGAACTGATGCTGAAGATCGAGGATGCCGCGCTGGCCGACCGGATGCGCGACTTCGTCAGCCAGCAGATTGCCGCCTCGCAGCGGATCACCGTCTCCCTTCACAAACGCCGCGCCACGCTGTGGAACCGCATTCGCTGGAACCTCAGCTGGCTGCTTGTATCGGTGATCGATTACACGGTGACCCGCAGGCTCAACCTGGGCATCTAACCTATTCGTAATCGTCGTAGTGACGGATTTCAGGGCTGCTGAACTTGGTGAACTCGCTGTGGAACAGCAGCGGGACATTGCCGGTCGAGCCGTGACGCTGCTTGGACACGATCAGCGTGGCCTTGTTGACCAGTTCGAGATGGCGCGCTTCCCATTCGGCATATTTCATCCGCACTTCTTCCGACGAGGTCTCGTCGGGCGTGTCGGGCTTGAGCGCATTGTGATAATATTCGGCGCGGAAGATGAACCACACCATGTCGGCATCCTGCTCGATTGAGCCCGATTCGCGCAAATCGGACAGCTGGGGGCGCTTGTCCTCGCGCTGTTCGACCTGACGGCTGAGCTGCGACAGCGCGACCACCGGGACATGCAGTTCCTTGGCCAGCGTCTTGAGGCCCCGGCTGATTTCCGAAATCTCGTTCACGCGGTTGTCGCTGGCGCGCCCCGAACCCTGCAGCAGCTGGAGGTAGTCGACGATGACGAGCCCGATATTGTGCCGCCGCTTGAGCCGCCGCGCGCGCGTGCGCAGCGCGCCGATGGTCAGTGCGGGCGTATCGTCGATATACAGCGGGAGATCGGTCAGTTCCTGGCTGGCAAAGCTGAGGCGCTGGAATTCCTCGCGGCTCAATTTGCCCGAACGCAGCTTCTCGCTCGAGATTTCCGCCTGTTCGGCAAGGATACGCGTGGCGAGCTGGTCGGCGCTCATTTCGAGGCTGAAGAAGGCGACGCCCGCACCGGGCGACTTGTCGATCTCGATCCCCGATTTCTGATCGTCCATCAGCCGGCGCGCGGCGTTGAAGGCGATATTGGTCGCGAGCGAGGTCTTGCCCATGGCCGGACGGCCCGCGAGTATCACGAGGTCCGAATTGTGCAGGCCGCTGGTCTTGTCGTTGATCGTGTCGAGACCGGTGGTCTTGCCCGAAAAGCGC
Organism: Qipengyuania sp. SS22; assembly: GCF_025736935.1. NCBI lineage: Bacteria > Pseudomonadati > Pseudomonadota > Alphaproteobacteria > Sphingomonadales > Erythrobacteraceae > Qipengyuania > Qipengyuania sp. SS22. Next base: position 2,554,707 of record NZ_CP107048.1, read on the forward strand.
CCGCCCGAATTCATTGCTGCCTGGACGACTTCCAGCGCGCCGAAGGCGGCCTTGCGGAAGGTCTGCGCCTCATTGCCGGAACTGGCACCCTCGGCCACGCGGTAGAGATCGGCTTCGGCCTGCTCGATCTTGCGCAGCGGTTCGACCTCGTCCGAAGTGTCGAGCGCGCCTTCGACGAGATTGCGCCCTACGCTCACCAGTTCGCGCAGCAGCGCAAGGTCGTAGATCTGCTCGGCCAGCTCGCGCGGATGGAGCAGGCCCTGCCCGTCGGCGGTGAGCTGCGCGAGATAGGTCACCCCGCCCAATTGCTTGAGCGCTTCGTCGCTTTCGAAATAGGGCCGCAGCGTCACCGGCGTGGCGACCGAATTGCGATCGAGCAGCCGCAGGACGCGTTCGTAGATGCGCTGATGCACCGGCTCGTGGAAATGCTCCGCCATCAGCGGCGTGGTCAGTTCCTCGATCACCTTGTTGTCGATCAACACCGCGCCGAGGAAGGCGGCCTCCGCCTCCAGATTGGCAGGCAGCACCGGCCCCTTCGCCGGTTTCGTGGAAGTCGAATCGTCGGCGGGGACAAGAAGGTCGTTATCGGGCATCGCGCCCTGATGCGCTCCAGCCGGCGTGGATGACAAGGAAATTGGACAGCTAATTTTTTCGCGAGGGTTGTGGATAGTGGGGACACTTCGCCAAGCCCTTGCCGCACCCCGCCTATCTCTGCGAAAGCAGCGCCCAGGCATGACCGATTCCCCATCCTCCCCGGGCGACCATCGCATCGCGCATATCGAGCTCGACGAGGAGACGATCATCTGGCGCAATGCCGATATCGAGCAGGAACGGCGGATCGCGATCTTCGACCTGATCGAGGAAAATACCTTCAAGCCGCTGCGCGCGGTCGAACGCGGCGCCGATGGGCCCTATCGCCTCAAGCTCGCCGTGCGCGATGGGCGATTGCTGATGGAAATCGCCGACGAACAGCAGCAGTTGCTTGAGGAATTGCTACTCGGCCTGGCGCGTTTCCGCCGCCCGATCCGCGAGTATTTCGCGATCTGCGACAGCTATTACCAAGCCATCCGCAAAGCCACGCCGTCCGAAATCGAGACCATCGACATGGCCCGCCGCGGCGTCCACAATCAGGCCGCCGAATTGCTTATGGAGCGGCTCGAAGGCAAGATTGAAACCGATTTCGCCACCGCCCGCCGCCTGTTCACGCTGATCTGCGTGCTGCATATCAAGGGCTGAGGGAGAGCACATGGCCAGACGCGGACGCAAACGGCGCACGTTTCGCCTGCCCCCAGTGCTGTCGCGCGCAGGCAAGACCGCCATGTTCCTGGCGCTCATCGCCCTGATCGGCGCGGCCTATGCTTGGTACGAAGGCCGCGACTGGCGGCCGGATGAAGAGCTTTGGCCCGACCAGGGCGCGCTGGTGGGTGCGGGCGACGGCGCGGTCGATTTCGACACGCTGGCGGGGCTGGGCGCCCAGTTCGTCTATCTCGAGGCCAGCGACGGGGCCGCACGCAAGGACGCCGGTTTCGGGCCGAACTTCGCCCGTGCGCGCAACGCCGGTCTGCAGGTCGGTGCGGCACATCGCTTCGATCCTTGCGCGGTGGCCGATGGGCAATCGGGCAATTTCGTCACCATGGTCCCGCGCGATGCCGACCTGCTGCCGCCCGCGATCCTGCTCGAAACGACCGCGGATGACTGCCCGACGCGGATTTCGGACGCCGCGGTGCAGAGTGAACTGACGACGCTGGTCAACCAGATCGAGGCGCATGCGGGCAAACCCGCGATCCTGGCCCCGGTCGAGGAATTCGAGGCGGCCTATGCCCCGTCGCGCCGGTTCGACCGGCAATTGTGGCTGACGCGCAGCTGGTTCGAACCCGAATATGCCACACGGCCCTGGCTGATGTGGACCGCCAATCGCTGGTACCAGACCGAAGCGGCGCAGGAGCCGCTACGCTGGGTCGTGGTCCGGCCCTGAGGACAGTGTGATGACCGACGAAGAGCTGATCGCCGCCGCCCGCGTGGCCTCGCGCCATTCCTATTCGCCCTATTCGAACTTCGCGGTGGGGGCCGCTTTGCGCTTTGCCGATGGCAGCGTGGTGACCGGCACCAATATCGAGAATGCGAGTTATGGCCTCGCGCTGTGCGCCGAGGCGGTCGCGGTCTCGAAGGCGATGGCCGATGGCGTGCGCGGCGGTCTCGAAGCGGTTGCGGTGACCGGGCCGGGACCCGATCCCATCACCCCCTGCGGGCGCTGTCGGCAAGTGCTCAACGAGCTCGCACAGCTTGGCGGGACCGATCCCGAAATACTCTGCGTGGGGCCGGATACCGTGCGCAAGGTGCGCCTATCCGACCTGCTGCCCGACGCGTTCGGACCCGCGAGCCTCGGATGATCGCGCGGCGTACCGCGCTTGGCCTGCTCGGCGGGCTAGCGGGTGCAGCCGTGGTTCCGGGCCAGCTGGCGGCAGCATCTGTGCGCAAGCCGCCGCGGCTGCGGCAGGGCGATACGGTCGGCCTCGTCGCCCCCGCCAGTGCGGTGACGCTGCCCGATGAACTCGACCGCGCGATCCACTGGATCCGCGGAATGGGGCTGGTCCCCAGGCTCGGCGCGCATGTGGCGGACCAGAAAGGCTATCTCGCAGGCACCGATGCGGATCGTGCGGCGGATCTCGCGGTCATGTTCGCCGCGCCCGATGTCCGCGCGATTTTCGCGGTGCGCGGGGGCTGGGGCGGGGCACGTATCCTCCCGCTGCTCGATTGGGACACGATCCGCGCCAACCCCAAGCTGCTGATCGGTTACAGCGACACCAGCGCGCTGCATCTTGCGATTGCCGCACGCGCCGGTTTCCCGACACTGCACGGACCCAATGCGGCGAGCCGGTGGGACGGGGCAAGCTGGGACAGCCTGTGGCGTATCGCTTTTGCCGGGGGCATGCCCATGCTTGGTGGCGGGAGGATCGAGGAGGCGACCGGCCGACCTGCGCGAACGCTTGTCCCCGGCACCGCGCGCGGGCGGCTGTTGGGCGGTAATCTGACGATCCTCTCGACGCTGATGGGCACCGGCTGGCTTCCCGGTTTCGATGGCGCGGTCCTGTTTCTCGAGGATATCAATGAAGAGCCTTATCGCGTCGACCGCATGCTCCAGCAATTACGATTGGCCGGAGTATGCGATCGCGTGGCGGGGGTGGTGTTCGGCCAGTGCACCCGCTGCACCGGGCGCGATCCCGGCTATGCCGGGTTCACGCTCGACGAAGTGCTCGACCGACATCTGAGCGATCTGGGCAAGCCGGTGATCGCGGGCTTCAACACCGGCCATATCCGCAACCAGCTGTGTCTGCCCGTCAATGTTCCGGTCGAACTGGACGCCGCTTCGCGCACTTTACGGATGCTCGAACCCGCTGTTGCCTGAGGCCACACGATCTTGATCGCTTCCCCGGCGGTTTCGGGCTATCGGGGCAGGGTCAGGAGACACCCCCCATTATGAAATTCGTTGCCCTTGATTCGCGTGGCGGAAACTACCTCGTAGTTGCGTCCAACATCGCATGGCTGCGTACGGCCGAAAACGGCCAGACTACCGTCGGCATCGTCGGCGGCCAGCCGCTGCTGGTCACCGGCACCATGGACGAGGTTTCGCGCAAAATCCTCGGCGACTGAGGCCTGCGCTCAGCTGTCCTGCGTTTCGAGCAACTCGAGCAATGACGCGAGGCAGTCGCGCGCCAGCATCTTGCAGCGCTCGGGGCTCCAGCCCTGCTCGGGCTCCGGATTGGCCTTATTGTCCTTGTAAGGCATTTCCAGCGTCATCGCGGTCGCGCCGAAGCGCTCGGCGACCTGGTTGGTGCTCATCGACAGATTGGCCCGGCCCGGTGCCGACTTGGTATAGCCGAGTTCGGTCTGGAAATCGGGCGTGCGGCGGTCGAGGATCGCCTCGTAGCGATAATAGCGTTCGCCCTGTTCGTCGGTCCAGCTGGGGATGCCTTCGAAACCGGCAAGGAAGCTGACGGGGATCGCCTCGTCGCCGTGTACGTCCATGGCGAAATCGACGCCGGTCTTGTCCATGTGGTTGCGGATCGCGAGGACTTCGGGCGATTTTTCCGCGGTCGGGTTTTCCCATTCGCGGTTGAGGTTCGATCCCGCGGCGTTGACGCGCAGATTGCCGCGCTTCGATCCGTCGGGATTGCAATTGGGCACCAGATGCAGGCGGCAGCGCTTGCGCAATTCGCGGCCCACGCTGTCGGCGGGGTCGGTCAGCACTTCCAGCGCGCCTTCCATCCACCATTCGGCCTGCGTTTCGCCAGGATGCTGGCGCGCATAGAGCCACACGCTGAAGCGGCCTTCGCCCATTTCGAGGCAATCGAGCGGCTGCCCGTCGAGCGTCGTGCCCAGATGGACATGGTCGACGCCTTCGGATGACGCGGCCTCGGCGACGAGGTCGTGATGGCGCTCCATCGAATAGGGCGCGAAATAGGCGAACCAGGCGATATCGCTGGCGGGCGTATAGCGGATCGTCAACGTACCGCAGTCGGCATCCTTGTCATAGGATGAGACAGCGCGGCCCCAATAGTCGCGATCCTCTGATACGCAGGCGTCGTAATCGGGCCAGCCGCCCGGATAGGCGCTCTGCTCGAGGCCGGTAATCATCAGCTCGAGCTCGCGTCCCGCAGCGCCTGCGACACGGAAATGGAACCACTGTTTGAAGTCGCTATTGGTGTCCTTCGGGATCGCCAGCTTCGCGCTGGCGCCATCCACCGACAGGACCTCGATATTGCCACTGTCGAAGGCAGAATCGATCCGGATATCGCTCACTCGGTAACCTCTACTTCTATCGTTTCGCCATTGTTGCCGGGGAACTCCCGGAACAGCGCTGAGGCGACCGTCTGGGCGTTCGCCTGTCCCCGCGCAAGGGGTGAATTCTCAGGCGGCTGGAAATCGGCGCGGCCTTCCCAGATGCTCTGACCGGTGGCCTCGTCGCGGATGGTCACGGCAAGCTCGGTGCCGAGACGATCCTTCGCCCCGCCGCCAAGATTGATCCCGATGCCCACGCCGACACCCGAGCCATAACTGCCAGTCGATCCGCCCACGCCTACGCTGACCGGGCTGCGCTTTCCGCCACTGCCGATAACGTATTGCGCAAGCGATACCTGCGCGATCTGGCGCGCGCCGCTGCGGTCGCTTTCGCTATAGCCCAGCCGGCGAAGTTCCTTAGCGACTGCAGCCTTGTAGGGGGCCAGCGCAAGACTGTCGCCGCCGCTGCCCGGCGCGGTTTCGACGAAGATGCTGCCCTGACCCAATTGCGCCGCCTGCTCGGGCGCGACGAAGCGGGTCACCTCGACCGGGCCGACCGGCGTGGTGCACCCGGCCAGCGTCAGGGTGGCGGCGATGCCCAGTGCAAGGGGGAAGCGTTTCATCTGTGGCGATCCTTCTAACGTCTTGGCGGCCTTAATGCCTGCCCCTGCAACGCATGACGATGGAAATCCGCACCGGGGCGTTCGACCGGAAATCTAGAAAGTTGCTGTTACCATTTGGTATGCTACGTCCGCAGCCCATGAGCGAGACGACGAAAGCGCCCGTGCTGGTCACCGGCGGGGCGGGCTATATCGGTAGCCATGCGGTCCTGGCGCTGCGCGATGCAGGCTGGCCGGTGGCCGTGATCGACAATCTGTCGACCGGCTTCGCCTTTGCGGTGCCCGAAGACGTGCCGCTCTATGAAGGCGATATTTCCGACACCATCTTGCTCGAACAGATCTTCGCCGAACAGGGGATCGAGGCGATCATGCATTTCGCCGGTTCGATCATCGTGCCCGAATCGGTCGAAGACCCGCTTTCCTATTACGACAACAACACGGTGAAGAGCCGGGCGCTGATCGAGGCGGCAGTCGAGGGCGGGGTGCAGCATTTCATCTTCAGCTCGACCGCGGCTACCTATGGCACGCCCGCAAGCTCGCCGGTTTCCGAAGACAGCCCGCGGCAGCCGATCAACCCCTATGGCTGGTCGAAGCTGATGACCGAGCAAATGCTCGCCGATTCGAGCGCGGCCTATGGCTTCAATTTCTGCGCGCTGCGCTATTTCAATGTCGCGGGGGCCGATCCGCAGGCGCGCACCGGCCAGTCGACTGCAGGCGCAACGCATCTGATCAAGGTCGCCTGCGAGGCCGCCACTGGGAAGCGCGACGCCGTGGCGGTGTTCGGGACCGATTACGACACGCCCGATGGCACCGGTGTGCGCGACTATATCCATGTCAGCGACCTTGCGAACGCGCATCTGCTGGCGCTCGAGGCGCTGATCGAACACCCCGACCGCTCGCTGACGATGAATTGCGGTTATGGGCGCGGGTTCTCGGTGCTTGAAGTGCTCGACGCGGTAGACCGCGTGACCAACCAGACGATCGAACGGCGGCTCGAAGCACGCCGCGCGGGCGATCCGGCGGAGCTTGTGTCCGATCCCTCACGCATCCGCGATACGCTGCCGTGGCAGCCCAAACATGCCGATTTGTCGCAGATCATCACTCATGCGCTGCAATGGGAGCGCAAGCTGTCCGATCTGCGCGGTGAGTGACCCGCGTCCGGCTGGTCGCTTGAATAGGTCGTTTCGTCGTTCTGCATTGCCGCGGGAATAGCGGCTCGTCTAAGGGGCGCGCTTGCATATGACCTTGCCCACCTTCCCCGATGGCACGCTCGACGGCCACCGGCATTTCTATGCCGTGCGCGTCTATTATGAAGACACCGATCTTTCGGGGATCACCTATCACGCCAATTACCTGCGCTGGTTCGAACGCGCACGCAGCGACCTGCTGCGCCAGCTCGAGATCGACCAGCGGTCGGCGATCGAGGCGGGGGTGGGCGCTTATGCGGTGTCGGAGGTCAATCTGAAGTATCTTCGTCCCGCCAAGCTCGACGACGATGTGCTGATCGAAACCCGCTGCACCGAACTGCGCGCGGCATCGTGCCGCATGCACCAGCTTGCGTTCAGGCTGGCGGGTCAAGAGCGCGAACTTCTGGCCGAGGCACAATTGCGCGTCGGCTTCGTTTCACCCGAAGGCCGGCCCAGGCGCCAGCCGGAGGAATGGCGCGCGGCCTTCGCGCGTTTTGCCGATCAAGGGAACCCATGAGCTCGCTTACACTCCTTGCCGCCGTGGCACCGACCCGGCTCGATCCGATCCGTCTTTTCCTCGACGCCGATATCGTCGTCCAGTTGGTCATGGCGGGCCTGTTGCTGGCCAGCATCTGGGTGTGGATGATCATCGTCAGTTTCAGCCTGCGGATGCGCAAGCTGCGTAGCCGGACGATCGCCTATGAAGGCGAGTTCTGGGAAGCCGACAGCTTCGACCGGCTGACTTCCGAGCGCGGCAACAAAGACATTCCCGCCGCCCGCGTGGCGCAGGCCGCGGTGGTGGAATACCGCCGCTCGACCAGGAACCCGGTGGGCGATCCCGAGGCCCTGCGCGGACGCATTGCGACGGCCATGGACAGCCAGATCGCGCTGGAAGCGGACGATATCGCCGAGCGGCTCAACTTTCTCGCCACTGTCGGGTCGGTTGCGCCCTTTGTGGGCCTGTTCGGTACCGTCTGGGGCATCATGAACAGCTTCTTCCAGATCGGTGCGCAGGAAAGCTCGTCGCTCGCCGTGGTCGCGCCCGGCATTTCCGAAGCGCTGTTCGCCACCGCCATCGGCCTGTTCGCGGCCATCCCGGCGGTGATCGCCTACAACCGCTTCAGCCACCGCGTCGATCGCTACGAGGCGCGCCTCCAGCGCTTTGCCGACAAGCTGAATGCGACTTTCAGCCGCCAGCTGGAAACGCGCTGATGGCCATGGGGCTTGCATCGTCCCGGGGTGGGAGGCGCGGGCGTGGCGGGCACCGCCGGCCGATGTCCGAGATCAACGTGACGCCGTTCGTCGATGTCATGCTGGTGCTGCTGATCATCTTCATGGTCACCGCGCCGCTGATGACTGCGGGCGTGCCGATCGACCTGCCCGACAGCCGCGCTGCGCAATTGTCGAACGAGCAGCAGCAGGTGACGATCAGCATCGACCAGGCGGGCTATGTCTATATCGACGATACCGAAGTACCGCTCGGCGGCCTGCCGCAGGCGCTCGAAAGCTTGCCGCGCATGGGCGGGGACGGGCCGGATATCACGCTGCGGGCCGACCGTGCGCTCGACTATGGCCGGGTGATGGCGGTCATGGGCGAATTGAACCGCGCCGGGCTGAATCGCATCTCGCTGATCACCAACAGCGCTGCCCCAACTGCGGTCAACAACCGTTCATCGGACGAATCGTAGCGGCGATCCATGGAGAGGACAGGCATCAGCGGAGAGGAACGGACCGGCCTTGCGGTCGCGGTCGTGCTGCACCTCGCGCTGTTCGCGATGCTGATCGTGCAGGGCCTGTTCCCCGCCCCCGTGATCGATCCGCCGGAGCGGATGACGGTGAGCCTGGCCGAGGACGTCGGAATGGAAGCCACTGCGCCCGATCCGGTTACCGAAAGCCGGGCGTCCATCGCGCCGACGCTCGACATCAACCCCGCACCCGCGCCTGCGCAGGACCAGCCCGCGCCGCCGCAGATTACCCGGCCGACCCCGCCGCAGGTGCAATCACCCGCTCCCTCGCCCAATGCCCGCGCCGATACCAGCCCCCGGCGGCGCCCCGATCCGCCGCGCACGCAAAGCCCGGCACAGCGCAGCGAAGCGCAGCCGCAGCGCAGCCAGAGCCAGCCGCAAAGCAGCCCGCGCAGTGGCGGTTCGCGGCTGAGCGACAATTTCCTCGAAGGTTCGGGAAGCAGCACGACGACCGACGAAACGCGCGTTCCCGCATCGCAAATCGGTGCTAGTGCGAAAGCATCGCTGTTCCAGGCGGTGGCCCGTCAATTGCGTCCCCATTGGCGCCCCGTAGATGGCGCGGATCGCGAGAAGCTGGTGTCGAAGATCCGCTTCCGACTCAATCCGGATGGAACGCTGGCGGGCGCGCCGACCCTGGTCGGCCAGCGCGGCGAAACCGAAGCCAATCGCGCGCAGGCGCCGCGCCATGCGGAAAATGCTATCAGGGCGGTTCAACTCGCCGCCCCTTTCGACCTCCCGCCCGAATATTACGAGGCGTGGAAGACCGTAACCGTTGATTTCGACTGGAACCTGTCCCGATGAAGCAATCAGCCCTGTTCGTCCTTTCGCTCCTGATCGCAGCCCCGCTCGCGGCGCAGAACCAGGATCTCGGCCAGCCGGTACTGGAGGGCGGCGAGGTCGAGACCATCGACGAGGGCGAAGGCCTCTCGGGAACGGTCAGCTTCGATGGCAATCTCGACGATCTCGGGATCGCCATCCCCGGCTTTGCGACCGATCGCGATGTCGCGACCCCGGCCAGTTCGTCGGGCACTGCGGCGTTGGGCAAGGAACTGGCGCGCGTCATCACCGCCGATTTGCGTAACAACGGCCTGTTCAAGCCGACCGGCCCTGATGCGCTGCCGCAGCCGAGCTTTGGCGAAATCACCGCACCCAATTGGTCGACGTGGTCCAATCGCGGCGCGGAAATGCTGGTCCATGGTTATGTCCGCGGGCGCAGCGACGATCGGCTGACGGTCGGCTGCTATCTCTACGATATGGCGCTGCAGCAGGAACTGGTCCGTGAAGGCTGGGTGGTCCCGCCGGCCGACTGGCGCCGCGCGGCGCATAAGTGCGCCGATCTGATCTATGCGCGCCTGACCGGCGAAAGCCCGTTCTTCGACAGCCGCATCGCCTATATCGCCGAAACCGGCCCCAAGGATAACCGGACCAAGCGGCTCGCCATCATGGATAGCGACGGCGCCAACCACCGCTTTATCACCACCGGTCGTTCCACTGCGCTGACGCCGCGCTATTCGCCTGACTACAAGCAGCTTGTCTATCTCAGCTATGTCGACGGCAATCCGCGGATTTATGTCTACGACATCGGCACGGGCCGCCAGACGTTGGTCACGCAAAGCAGCAATGCCACTTTCGCGCCGCGCTGGAGCCCGGACGGGCGCTGGATTCTCTATTCGATGGCGGTCGGCGGGAATACCGACATCTACCGCGTTGCCGCGCGGGGCGGGGAAAGCCAGCGGCTGACCGATACGCCGGGGATCGACATCGGCGGGTCCTATTCGCCCGATGGCAGCCAGATCGTGTTCGAAAGTGACCGTTCGGGCAGCCAGCAGATCTACATCATGAATGCCGATGGTACGGGCCAGCGCCGCCTGTCCTTCTTCGGCGGCCGCGCGGCGACGCCCGAATGGAGCCCGCGCGGCGACCAGATTGCCTTCACGCACATCGCGGGCAATTTCAACGTCTCGGTAATGAGCCCCAATGGCCGCAATATGCGCTCGCTGACGAATGGCTGGCAGGACGAGGCCCCGACATGGGCGCCCAACGGCCGCATCATCCAGTTCTTCCGCACCGAGCGAAACAGCGGTAAGACGTCGCTGTGGCAGGTCGATCTGACCGGCGACAATCTGCGCCGCCTGCCAACGCCGGTCGATGCGTCGGACCCGGCTTGGGGACCGATCCTGCCGTAACTGCATTGAAATACAACAGGGACCGAATTCGGGGGGCAAAACCGACTTCACCACGCTGTTTAAAAGGGGACAGCCTATGAATACCCGTGTTGCTACCGGTCTGATGCTTGCATCGACCATCGCGCTTGCAGCCTGCCAGAAAAAGGCACCTGAGGAACTGCCGCCGCCGCCGACGACCGAAACGCCTGCGCCGGCCCCCGCGCCGACGGGCCCGTCGGTCGGATCGCAGCAGCATTTCTTCAATGCCGTCGGGCAGGAGAATACGGTCGTTTACTTCGACACCGACCGCTTCAATATCGACGCCGAAGACCAGACCAAGCTGCAGCGCCAGGCGCAGTATTTCAGCCAGTATGCGCAGGTGACCTTCACCATCGAAGGCCATTGTGACGAACGCGGTACGCGTGACTACAACCTTGCGCTGGGCGAGCGCCGGGCCAATGCGGCGAAGAACTATCTCGTCTCGATCGGCATTCCTGCCAACCGTATCCGTACGGTAAGCTACGGCAAGGAACGCCCGATTGCGCTGGGTTCGAATGAATCGGCGTGGGCGCAGAACCGCCGCGCGGCGACCATCACCATCAGCTGATGAAACGAAAAGGGCTCCCGCCAGCGGGAGCCCTTTCAAACCTGCACTTGTGTACAGGTAGCGTTTATTGCGAGGCGGTGAGGCTCACCAGCGGTGCCTGCGCGACCATCTGGTCTGCCGCGTCCGCATGTAGCCCGCCCCGGCCTGCGATCAATACGAAGACCGCCATCGACAGGACCGCGGCAGTCGCGGAAAGGCCCAGCTGTTTGCTCATTATCGGTCTCATCGATCGGTTTCCTAGGACGAAGATATTAAGTAATTCTTGCAGTGCAACATTTCAAATTGAAACTTGTTCCTGAGCGCTTGCACCTTTCGCCTTTCCCCCTAGATTGACCCCATGCTTATCCGAAAAACGATTGTCCCGGCGCATGGCTAAGCCGCGCCGTTCCAACGATTGGGGCTTTCCGCGTTGGCGGGGCTATGGTTCGTCGCGCGAGGCGACGACGGTGCGCCTGTGCGATCGCCACGGGTGCGAAGAACCGGGTGCATGTCCTGCGCCCAAGGCACCGAACAGTCCCGAACGCTGGATGTTCTGTCAAAAGCACGCTGCCGAATACAATCGGAAGTGGGACTATTTCGAAGGCCTCGACAAGGCCGAGAAGGAAGCCCGCGCCACTGCCGAACGCAGTGAGAATGCGGGCTATGCCGAAGCCCAGCATTATGGCTGGAGCGGGAGCGGTGACGGATCGCGCAGCGCCGACGAAATGCGCGCGCTGGATGTGCTAGAGCTTGAAGCAGACGCCGAATTCGTTGCGATCAAGAAGGCGTGGCGTGACAAGGCCAAGACCGTCCACCCCGATGTCAAACCGGGCGACAAGGAAGCGGCTACCGAATTCCAGAAGCTGCAGCTCGCCTATGAAGTGCTCAAGGCCGCCGAAGAGCGCCGCGAGTGGAAGGGCTAGCCGTCACGACGGCTATTTCGGTTTGGTATCTATCGTCGGAATTGGATTGTCGTTCCACCATGGTGCATCGGTGAACGGTCGGACGTCCACTTCATGGCTCCAGCAATTGCGCGGCTGGTGCGCGAGATGCCAGTAGGTTTCGGCCACCGCGCCAGGATCGATCACCCCGTCCTCGCCTTTCGCGGCTTTGTAGGCCTCGAACCTGTTACCGAGCAGCTTGCCCAGCGTGTCGGGTGCATCCACCGATCCATCGACCACAACATGGGCGACATGTACGCCCTGCGGCGCGAATTCGGCGTTGAGTGTCTGGCACAGCATGCGGCGTCCGCCCATCGCGGCAGCATGGCTGTGCTGACCCGAATTCCCGCGCACTGCAGCGGTGGCCGAAGTGACGAGGATGGTGCCGCTCCCGCGCGCGACCATCAGCGGCGCCACCGCATGCGCCAGCCGGAACAGGCCGAAGCATCCCAGCCGCCAGCCCAGTTCGAAGGTCCGGTGCGGGGTATCGCCGAGCGTGCGGTTCCCGATCTGCGCGCCCAGATTGTAGAGCACGGTGTCGATCGGCCCGATGTCGCGCTCAACCCGTTCGACCAGTTCCTCGATCGAGCCATCCGCCGCCGCGTCGAGCAGCGTGCCCGTCGCCTTGCCGCCATCTTCCTCGATCGCGCCGACCAGGCTGGCCAGTCCCGCTTCGTCGGACCGCCGCGCGAGCACTGCGTGATAGCCCCCGCGGGCGAACCGCGCTGCCGCATGGCCGCCGATTCCCGCGCCCGCGCCGATTACCAGAAACACCTTGTCCGTCATGCCCGCCTCCCTACAGCCGGGCGACGATAGAAACTGCCAGCCTTTGGCCCAAGTCCGGACCCTGTTCGGGGTAGAGATAAGGCTCGATCAACTCCGCTTCCATTACCGCCAGTTCGCCCGATGGCAGGCGCACCATGTCGATCCGGCTATAGAGCGGAGCGTCGAATGGCAGCGCGGCCATGACCGCCGCGGCCGTCGCAAGATCCTCCGGTGTGGGCGCGTACTCGCGCTCGTAACCGCCGTAGAGCGACTGGATACGATAGTCGTCCGCGCCAGCGCATTTCAGGACGCCATGGCTGAAGGCGCCGTCGATGAAGACGAAGGTATATTCGCCTTCCTCGACCACGCTCGGCAAGAAGGGCTGGATCATGCAGGGGCGGCCCATCGTCCAATCCGCGTCGGGAAGCGCGTCGCGGGTGAAGCTGTGCTGGCCCAGTCCGCCCGCGCCGACCTGGCGTTTGACCACGACGCGGTCGGTAGCGAATTCATCCATCGCCGCACGCACATCGGCCGGGGCTGCATCGTCGAGCCAGAGCGTGGGCACAGTCGTCGCCTCGCGCTTGGCCAGTTCGCGCAAATAGCGTTTGTCAGCATTCCAGCGGACTACCTCGGGGGGATTGCAGACCGCGATCCCTTTCGCGGCGAGCGCGTGGAGCCGGTCGAGGAATTCCTCGAGATGGTCCTGATAATCCCACGCGGTTCCGAGCAGGACCAGTGCGATGTCGCCGAACGCTTCCAGCGAAGCGCGCCAGTCGACCTCGACCAGCTCCAGTCCTGCCGCTTCGAATGCGGGCCGCAGCGCGCGCACTTCGAGATCGTGCTCGAACGCGTCTCCCCGGCGAGGACCCTCGCCGGGGAGCGTTTCGGGACAGGCGAGGAAGCCGATCCGGGTCAGACCGCCTCCAGCGCTTGGGTAAAGTCTGCGATCAGATCGTCGGGATCCTCGATACCGATGCTGATACGCACGAGGTTGTCCGAGATACCCAGTTCCGCACGGCGTCCTTCGGCAACCGACAGATGCGTCATCGAGGCCGGGTGGCTCGCCAGCGTTTCGGTCCCGCCGAGGCTGACCGCCAGCTTGGCGATCTTGAGCGCGTCGAGGAAGCGGAAGCACTCCGCCTCACCGCCCTTGAGCAGCAGCGAGAAGGTGCTGCCCGCGCCTTTGCAGTGGCGATCGTAGATGTCCTGCTGGCGGGCATCCTTGATCATGCCGAGATAGCCGAGACCCTCGACCTTGGGATGCTGGGCAAGAAAGTCGCAGACCTTGGCGGCGTTCTCGCCCGCGCGATTCATGCGCAGTTCGACCGTCTCTAGGCTACGCATCAACATCCAGGCCGTGTTCGGATCGCAGATGCCGCCCATGGTGTTGCGCAGCATGCGCACCGGATCCATCCACTTCTTCGCGCCGGCAATGCTGCCCGCGACGAGATCCGAATGGCCGCCGACATACTTGGTCAGAGAATAGACCACGATGTCGGCCCCCTGGTCGAGCGGACGCTGCCACAGCGGGCCGAGGAAGGTGTTGTCGATCGCGATCGGGCAGTCGAGCTGCGCCGCATCTACCGACGCACGCACCGCTTCGACATCGACCAGCGCATTAGTCGGGTTACCCGGGCTTTCCAGATAGATCATGCACACCTTGCCGCCCTGCTCGTCGGCCTGTGCCTTGGCCTTGGCGAGCACCGCGTCGATTTCCTCGCGCGTCGCACCGGCGGGGAAGTCGACATAGGTCACGCCGAACTTGGCGAGCACCTTGGCGACGAAGCCTTCGGAGGCGGCGTAGAGCGGGCCCGAATGGACGATCACGTCATTCTGGCTGGCATAGGCGAGCATCAGGACGCAGATCGCGGTCATGCCGCTGGAGAAGCTGAGCGCATCCTCGGCGCCGTCCCATACCGACAGGCGATCCTCGAGGATTTCCTGGTTGGGGGCATTGAAGCGCGAATAGACGAGACCGTCTGCGCCGCCCGGGCGCTTGCCGGTGATGCCTTCAAAATGGCGCTTGCCGTCGGCGGCGCTGGGAAAGGCGAAGGTCGAGGTGAGGAAGATTGGCGGCTTGAGGCTGCCTTCGGACAACACCGGGTCATAGCCATAACCCATCATCAGTGTGCTGGGCTTGAGTTCGCGCCCGTCGATTTTGGTGACTTCGGGCTTGGGTGCCATGCGCGGCGAGGTAGGGTCGATATCGTGGTCGCTCATCGGGCGAACCTCCTTCCTGATCTATGCTCCCAGGAAGGCGGGAGCCAAGGCGGATGGGCCGCGGCACCCGTTCCTAACCTCCGCAGGAACGCTTCTCCGCCGACCGCCGCTGTGGGCCAGTCCATATGTTGGACCGAAGTTGGTTTCAACTGCGACGAGTCCCATGGGATGGAACGCATGGAACACGGTCCTGAAGCAAAGAACGCTCAGCCCGGGGAAAAGCTATTGGAAGAGGGCGGAAATGCGGTGCAGCGGTCATGTAGCGGGGTCTAGCGCGACTGGGCCGAGGTAGGAAAGTTCCCTCGTCCCCACTCCATGCAGCATGGCGCT
Organism: Qipengyuania sp. SS22; assembly: GCF_025736935.1. Lineage (NCBI taxonomy): Bacteria > Pseudomonadati > Pseudomonadota > Alphaproteobacteria > Sphingomonadales > Erythrobacteraceae > Qipengyuania > Qipengyuania sp. SS22. Next base: position 2,570,045 of record NZ_CP107048.1, read on the forward strand.
ATGCCAGCGTCGCCATTCCCCACACCACGCCGACGATCATGAAGATGCCGGCGATGTCGAGCAACAGGCCCGCCTTCACCATGCGGTCGATGCGAATATGCCCGGTCGACCAGGCAATGGCATTCGGTCCGGTGCCTGCCGGCAGCATGAAGCCCCAGCTCGCCGCCAGCGCTGCGGGCATGGCGAGCAGGATCGGGTCCACGCCCAGTGCCACCACCAGCGCGGCGATTACCGGAATGATCCCGGTGGCCGTCGCGACATTGCTGGCAAATTCGGTGATCAGCACCACCATCGCGACAACCGCGAGAGCGACAAATACGAGCGGAAAGGCTTCGAGCGGAAGCAGCGCATTGCCGAGCCAGTCGGCCAGCCCGCTCGCGTTCATGCCCGCCGCCAGCGCCAGCCCGCCGCCGAACATCATGATGACGCCCCACGGCGCGCGGTTGGCTTCTTCCCACACCAGCAGCGGCCGCCCGGTGCCATCGGGGAGCAGGAACAGCGCCAGGCTGGCAATGATGGCGATGGTGCCATCGGTCCACGACCCTTCCGGGAGGTAGGGCCCCAGCACCAGCCGCGTCATCCAGGCGGCGAAGGTCAGCGCGACGACGATCATCAGGCGCCGTTCGGCGGGTCCCATCGGCTGTTTGTTGACCACGGCGGCGCGGGCCGCGGCTACATCGAAAGGATGCGCGGAAACGCGCTGGACGCGCGCCACCAGGAAAGCCGCGAGCGGAACGCCGAGCAGCACGATGGGGAAGCCGTAGAACGACCATTCGGCAAAGCTGATCTGCGCGCCGATCATGGTATCGAGCAGCCCCACCGCAATCGCATTGGTCGGCGATCCGACCAGCGTGCCGAGCCCGCCGATGCTCGCTGCAAACGCGATCCCCATGGGCAAGGCGCCCGCCAGCCCGTCGCGGTCGCCGGCGAGCACCCCGCCGCCCGCGAGGACGGCGACGGCCATGGGCATCATGATGAGAGTGGTGGAGGTGTTCGAAATCAGCATCGACAGGATCGCGGCGGCGATCATGAAGGCCAACAGCAGGCCGGCCTGTCCGCCGCGCCCGCCAAGCAGGCTGAGGATTCCCAGCGCAAGCCGCCGGTGCAGGCCGGTGCGCTCGATCGCCAGCGCGATGAACCCGCCGCCCAGCAGCAGGAACAGGATGTCGGAATAATAGGCGCTGGCGGTTTCCTTGGCGCTCATCACCCCGGCAAAGGGCAGCACGATGAACGGCATCAGCGCGGTCGCGGTCAGCGGCAGCGCCTCGGTCATCCACCAGGCGGCCATCAGCACCACCAGCCCGGCGACGATGAATGCCTCGCGTTCCATGCCCGCGGGCGTGGGCAGGAAAATGCTGGCCAGCAGCGCCGCAGCGCCCACCAGCAATCCGATATGTCTGGCCGCCATGTGCTGCGATCCCCCCTCGGCGCGAACTGCTAACAGCGGCGCGCGGGCGGGGCAACGCGCCAGGCGCATGGATGCCCGATACGAAAAGGGCGGCCCCGAAGCGCCGCCCTTTCGCAATGCAGTGTGGTGCGCGCCTTACTTGGGCGCGAGCACCATGATCATCTGACGCCCTTCGAGGCGCGGGAAGGCTTCGACCTTGGCGATTTCCTCGACATCGTCGCGGACGCGGTTGAGGAGATCCATGCCGAGCTGCTGGTGCGCCATTTCGCGGCCGCGGAACCGCAGCGTGCATTTCACCTTGTCGCCGTTCTCGAGGAACTTGACGACATTGCGCATCTTCACCTCGTAATCGTGGGTGTCGATGTTCGGGCGCATCTTGACCTCTTTGATTTCCTGGGTCTTCTGCGTCTTGCGGGCGAGGTTGGCTTTTTTCTGCGCTTCGTAGCGGTGCTTGCCGACATCGAGGAACTTGCACACCGGCGGGTCCGCATTGGGGGACACTTCGACGAGGTTGAGACCAAGTTCATTGGCCTGCTCGACCGCTTCGCGGGTGAACATAACGCCGATGTTTTCGCCTTCGTGATCGATCACGCGGACTTTCGGCACATTGATCATGTTATCGTAGCGCGGGCCGCTTTTCACGGGCATTTGCATGCTGCGCCGGGGTGGACGGGCTATGGGGCACTCTCCTTTGGTGGCCGTATTTGGACATGTTGCGGTATTCGGAAAGCCAGCATGTAGGCATTCCCGGGCGGATTCGGAAGTGTGTTATGCGAATGGGGCGCATATTTGCGCGCTGTTGTTGCCATCAGGCAGCGCGGTTCCACAGGTTGAAGCGCGCCAGCTGGCCCTTGGCCGGGACCACCGCATCGATCCGCTGCGCTGGCTGGAGCGCTTCCAAGATCGCCGGATCGGCGGCATCCATTCCCCCGGTAAAAGCGCCGAATGCGGGCAGGATCATGCGTCCGCCCGGCTTGCGGCCGGGGCCGTCGTTCGCACTGATCACCGCACAAGGACGGCGGATATGGCGCTGGCGCACCTTGAGCTGGAGGCGCGGATGGTAATGGCCCGACAGTTCGGGGCGGATTTCGCCCGCCTTGGCGCGGTGGCGCAGGATCAGCCCGCCGAGCTCGAGTTCTTCCGCCAGCGTGCCGCCGCAGCGCGCTTCCATTGCGGGATCGTGATTGCCGGTGATCCAGACCCAGTCGACCGTGCGGGTCAGCGCGTGAAGCATCCCCGCGGCGTGCTCTTCAAGCCGGGTCGAGCCGGCCGAATCGTGGAAATTGTCGCCCAGCGTGATGACCCGGCGCGCGCCCGTTTCGCGGATCGCCAGCGCCACGCGTTCCAGCGTTTCGCGGCTGTCATAGGGCGGGATCAGCTGCCCGTGCCGCGCGAAGAAACTGCCTTTTTCCAGATGCAGGTCGGCCACCAGCAGCGCGCGCTCGCGCGGCCAGTACAGCGCGCGGCCTTCGGTGAGGAGCCATTCCTCGCCTGCGAACGAAAGGGGAACCATGGCTCGCTATTGCCGTAGCGAAGTGGGGATGGCAAGGCTTTTGCCATGACCGACTGGACCCAGCAGACCGAGACCGCCCGCGCCTGGTTCGAAAGCCTGCGCGACCGCATCTGCACCGAATTCGAAGCCATCGAGCGCGAAGCGGGCAGCGATGCCGGCTTCCAGTACGACAGCTGGAGCCGCGAAGAGGAAAACAATGCCGATCCCGGCGGCGGGACGCGCGGCTTGATGAAGGGCAAGGTGTTCGAAAAGGTCGGCGTCAACGTCTCGACCGTGCGCGGCAATTTCGCGCAGGAATTCGCCGCCACGATCAATGGCGCCAGCGCGGACAGCCCGGGCTTCACCGCCACCGGCATCAGCCTGGTCGCGCATATGGCCAATCCGCATGTGCCCGCAGTGCATATGAACACGCGCTTCCTGACTACCGGCAAGGCGTGGTTCGGCGGCGGGGCGGATCTCAATCCGCCGATCCCCTATGCCGAGGACACGGACGAATTCCACGCCTGTTTCCGCGCGGCCTGTGCGGCGCACAACCCGACCTATTACGAACGATTCAAGAAGTGGGCCGACGACTATTTCTACATCCCCCACCGCGGCGTGCACCGCGGCGTGGGCGGGATATTCTACGACCACCTCGAATGTGAAGATCCTGCTATCGACGAAGGGGCCGCGTTCGACCGTAATCTCGCTTTCACCAAGGATGTGGGCGAGGCTTTTCTCGATATCTTCCCCAAGCTGGTGCGCCGGCGGATGGAGAGCGATTTCACTGATGCCGACAAGCTGACCCAGCTCGAATGGCGCGGGCGCTATGCCGAGTTCAATCTCGTCTATGACCGCGGCACGCTGTTCGGCCTCAAGACCGGCGGCAATATCGACGCGATTCTGATGAGCCTGCCCCCCGAAGCGGTGTGGAGCTGAACCGGCCACGCGCCCAAGCACTGCAAAAATAGACAAATAGCCGGGTCGCGTATCCGGCCTTCACCGGAGACCTTTCATGCGTAAATTCGCCGCCCCGCTCGCCCTATTGCTCGCCAGCACCGCCTGTACCACGATGGAAGCGGCGCCCGCGCCGGTGGCTGCGGCAGCGGACCGTATGGTTTCGCCGATCCTGACCTCGCCCGAGGCAGTCGATACACTGACCCATGCGCAGCCGCAGGTCGCGCGGGTGACGCATGTCGCGCTCGATCTGGACCTCGATTTCGACGCCAAGCGCGTCGGCGGGACGGCGCAGCTGACCGTGTTGGCCGCGCCGGGGGCCGAGGAGATCGTGCTCGACACCAACGGGCTTGAGATCGCGCAGGTCACCGACGGGCAGGGCCGCGCGCTGTCCTATGCGGTGGGCGAGGCAGTAGCCGAAGGCGGCAAGGGCGCGCCGCTGACGATTCGGCTCGACGGGGCGGAGACGCTGCGCATTGCCTATCGCGCGCCCGCCGATGCCAGCGCGCTGCAATGGCTCAGCCCGGAACAGACCAAGGGCGGGGAGCATCCCTTCCTCTTCAGCCAGGGACAGGCGATCCTCAACCGCAGCTGGATCCCGACGCAGGACAGCCCCGGCATCCGCCAGACGTGGGAAGCGCGGATCACCGCACCCGAGCCGCTCGATGTGGTAATGAGCGGCGTGCGCCAAGGCGAGCCCGAAGATCTGGGCGATGGTCGCCGTGCGTTCACCTTCGTGATGGACAAGCCGGTGCCGCCCTATCTCATCGCGCTGGCGGCGGGCGATATCGATTTCCGCGCGATCGGTCCGCGCACCGGCGTCTGGGCCGAACCCGCCACGCTCGACCGGGCATGGCGCGAAGTGAACGACACCGAGGAAATGGTCGTCGCGGCGGAGGAGCTCTACGGTGAATACCGCTGGGGCCGCTACGACATGATCGTGCTGCCGCCCGCCTTCCCCTATGGCGGGATGGAAAACCCGGTGATGACCTTCCTCACCCCGACATTCATCGCGGGCGACCGGTCGAACAACGGCCTCGTCGCGCACGAACTGGCGCATAGCTGGTCGGGCAATCTCGTCACCAACGCCGTATGGGGAGACAGCTGGCTCAACGAGGGCGTGACCACCTATTTCGAGAACCGCATCGTCGAGGCGGTCTATGGCAAGCAGCGCGCCGAGCAGGAAGCCGCGCTGATGTTTGCCAATATCCAGGAAACGCTGGCCGAAGTGGGCGCGGATGCCCCCGGTACCGCGCTCAGCACCGATGGCGGCTACCAGCTCGGCAGCGCGATCGCTTACGACAAGGGCGCGTTCTTCCTGCGCACGGTAGAAAGCGTGGTCGGCCGCGAGCGTTTCGATGCCTGGCTGCGCCAGTGGTTCGACAATCACGCGTTTCAGCCCGCTACCAGCGAGCTGTTCCTCGCGGACATGATGGAAAACCTGGTGCAGGGCGAGGCCGAGGCCGACCGGCTGCAACTCCGCGAATGGATCTTCGAGCCGGGCCTGCCCGCGAATGTCGCGCGGCCCGATCCGGCGGCCTTTGCCGCGGTCGATGCCGCGGTGTCCGCCTATGCCGCCGAGGGCACGATCCCGGACGGCTATGCGCAGTGGAGCAGCGCCGAGCGCCAGCGCTTCCTCGACAACATCCCCAAGCAGCGCACCGCCGAGCAACTGGCCGCGCTAAACAAGGCGCTAGGCCTGTCGGGCACGGGCAATAACGAAGAGCTGTTCCTGTGGCTCGAACTGGCGCTCGCCAACCGCTACGAACCCGCGGTGCCGCAGGCGGAGGAATTCCTCGCCGAGGTCGGCCGCGCGAAATTCGTGCGCCCGCTGTTCCGGGTGCTGTGGGATCAGGACGAATGGGGCCGGCCGATCGCGCAGCGCATCTATGCCGAGACCCGCGGCCGCTACCACGCGGTAACGCGCGGCGGGGTCGACCGCATTCTCGGGACCGAGGGCTAAGTCACACCATATCGGCGGGGCGGACGAGGCGGTCGAAGGTCGGCTCGTCCACCAGCCCCAGCTCGAGGCTCGCCTGCTTGAGCGTCTGGCCGGTCTGGTGCGCATGCTTGGCGATCTTGGCGGCATTGTCGTAGCCGATCTCCGGCGCCAATGCCGTTACCAGCATCAAGGAGCGTTCGACCAGCGCGGCGATCTGTTCAATGTTCGCCTCGATCCCCTCGACGCAGCGGACGGCAAAGCCCTCCATCCCGATTGCGAGCAATTCGACCGAGCGGATCACGTTCGATCCAATCAGCGGCATGAACACGTTGAGCTCGAAATGGCCCTGCATTCCGCCCACCGTCACCGCCTGGTGATTGCCGATCACCTGGCCTGCGACCATGGTCAGCATCTCGCATTGGGTCGGGTTGACCTTGCCCGGCATGATCGAGCTGCCCGGTTCGTTTGCGGGTAGCGACAGTTCACCAAGGCCCGAGCGCGGACCCGAAGCGAGGAAGCGGATATCGTTGGCGATCTTGTTGAGCGCCACTGCGAGTGTGTTGAGCGCGCCCGAGAAGGACACCAGCCCGTCCTTTGCAGCGAGCTGTTCGAAGGTGTTGGGGGCAGGCTCGAAGGCAAAGCCGGTGATGTCGCTGATCGCGCCAGCCATATCCGCAGCCCAGCCATCCGGCGCATTGAGCCCGGTGCCGACCGCGGTGCCGCCGATCGCGAGCTTGCGGATGTCGTTCTCCAATGCGCCCTCGATCCGCACCCGGCAGCTTTTCAGCTGCGCGACATAGCCGGAGAATTCCTGCCCCAGCGTCAGCGGGGTGGCGTCCTGCGTATGCGTGCGGCCGATCTTGACGATATCGGCAAAGGCCAGCGCCTTGGCATCGAGTGCTGCGGCCAGCCGGTCGAGCGCGGGCAACAGCGCATCGCGCGACGTTAGCGCCGTGGCGATATGCAGTGCGGTGGGAAAGCTGTCGTTCGAGCTTTGCGACCGGTTTACATGGTCATTGGGATGGACCGGCTCCTTCCCGCCTCGGGTGCCCGCCAGCGCTTCGTTGGCGATCCCGGCAATGACCTCGTTGACGTTCATATTGGTTTGAGTCCCGCTGCCGGTCTGGAAGATGGTCAGTGGAAACTGGTTGTCATAATCGCCTGCGCGGATCGCTGTGGCGGCGCGCTCGATCGCATCGGCAAGCGGTGCCTCCAGCCCGTGCTGGCGATTGATCCGCGCGGCAGCCTGTTTGACCGTCGCTTGCGCGTGGACGATCTGGATAGGCATGCGCTGGTGCGCGGGGAAAGGGAAATTTTCCAGGCTGCGCTGCGTCTGCGCGCCCCAGTAGGCGTCGGCAGGAACTTCGATGGGACCGATGGAATCGGTTTCGGTGCGCGTGTCGGTCATGGCCTGTCGGGTCTCCGGATTGCTCGATGCCACAGGTAGGATCACGAGGCGTCGCTTGCCACCCGCGATCATGATCGCTGAAGATTTCATCTGTTCATGTCCGGCAGGCGAACCTATCTCGAAGATATGCTGCGCCAGTACGAACTCGTAGAACGGGTCAAGGAATACGACCCAGATGCCGACGAGGCGATGCTGAACCGCGCCTATGTCTATACCGTGCAAAAGCACGGCACGCAGACCCGCGCGAGCGGCGATCCCTATTTCAGCCACCCGGTCGAAGTTGCCGGCTTGATGACCGACCTCAAGCTCGACCAGGAAACGATCGCCACCGCGCTACTGCACGATACGGTCGAAGATACGCTGGCGACGATCGACGATATCGAAAACCACTTCGGCAAGGATGTCGCGCGGCTGGTCGACGGGGTGACCAAGCTGTCCAAGATCGAGCAAATGCCCGAGAACGAGCGCGCGGCGGAGAACCTGCGCAAGTTCCTGCTGGCGATGAGCGAGGATATCCGTGTGCTGCTGGTCAAGCTGGGTGACCGGTTGCACAACATGCGCACGCTGCATTTCATCAAGAAACCCGAGAAGCGCCAGCGGATCGCGCGCGAGACGATGGATATCTACGCCCCGCTGGCCGAACGGATCGGGCTGTACGAATATATGCGCGAGATGCAGATGCTCGCCTTCGAGCAGCTCGAGCCCGAGGCTTACGAGACGATCACGCAGCGGCTCAACCAGATCCGCAGCGAGGATGGCGGACAGGTCGATGCGATCGCGCTCGACATGAAACACGCGTTGTCCGAGGCGGGCGTCACCACCGAAGTGTCGGGGCGCGAAAAACATCCCTATTCGATCTGGCGCAAAATGGCCGAACGGCATGTATCGTTCGAGCAGGTCACCGACATCATGGCCTTCCGCATCATCTGCGAGGATGTGGCCGACTGCTATCGCACGCTGGGGGTCCTGCACACGACCTGGCAATTCCTGCCGGGCAAGTTCAAGGACTATATCTCGACGCCGAAGAACAACGGCTATCGGTCGCTGCACACCTCGCTGATCTACGGCAAATCGATGCGTGTCGAAGTGCAGATCCGCACGCAAGAGATGCACCGCGTGAACGAGTTCGGCTTTGCCGCACACTGGGCGTACAAGCAGGACGACCGGCCCGACGGACAGGTCGGCTGGCTGCGCGACCTGATCGAGATCGTCGACGCGAGCCACGATCCCGAAGAATTGCTCGAACATACGCGCCTGGCGATCTACCAGGATCGGATCTTCGCCTTTACCCCCAAGGGCGCGCTGTTCCAGCTGCCCAAGGGCGCGACCCCGGTCGATTTCGCCTTTGCCGTGCACACCGATCTGGGCGCACAGACAGTCGGTGCGAAGATCAACGGGCGGCACATGCCGCTGCGCACCCAGCTCAACAATGGCGACGTGGTCGAGATCATCAAGAGCGACAATGCCGATCCGCAGCTGAGCTGGCTGGGCTTCGTCGTGACCGGCAAGGCACGCGCTTCGATCCGCCGCGCCGTGCGCCTCAAGGAACGCGCCGAAGTGGCGGAAATCGGGCAGAAGCTGTTCGACGAGATCGCGCTGCGTGTGCCCGCCAAGATCGGCAAGAAGGCGCTGCGCGAGGCCTTGAAGCGGCTCGATATGGAAGAGGAGGAAGACCTCTATTACGCCATCGGTGCGGCCAAGATCGAGGATCGCGCCGTCATGGAAGCGCTGGTCCCCGGCTGCACCGCCGAGCTGGAAAACGAGCCCGACTGGGCCAAGAGCGGCAGGGCGCTGTCGATCCGCGGGCTTACCCCGGGGGTCGGCTTCCAGCTGGCCGAATGCTGCCACCCGGTCCCGGGCGACCGGATCGTGGGCCTGCGCAAACCCGGCGAAGGGGTCGAGGTCCATACGATCGACTGCAATCACCTCGCCAGCGGGATCGATAACGACTGGCTCGACCTGTCGTGGGGCAAGCGCTCGCGCGGCGCGGTCGGGCGGCTGCGTGTCACGCTGTACGACCGGCCCGGCACGCTGGCCGAAATGGCGGGCATCTTCGCGCAGAACCACGTCAATGTGACCAGCCTCGAGCAGACCCAGCTCGACCATCCCTTCACCACTTACGAGATCGACCTCGAAGTGCAGGACGTGCCGCACCTGACGCGCATTCTCAGCGCGCTCAGGGCCAGCGATTCGATCGCCCAGGCCGAGCGCGTATGACCGGCGTGCTGGGCATCGACCATGTCCAGCTGGCTATGCCGCATGGCGGGGAAGACCGGGCCCGCGCTTTCTACACCCTTCTGCTCGGCATGCGTGAAGTGGCCAAGCCGTCCAACCTTTCCCCCGCCGGATGCTGGTTCGAATGCGGAGCGGTGCAGCTACACCTAGGGGTCGACCCCGATTTCCGCCCGGCGCGCAAGGCGCATCCGGCGTTGCTGGTTGCCGATCTGGCCGATTTTCGCGCCAGGCTTTCGCAAGCGGGGTCAATCGTCAGGGAAGGCAAGCCGATCGCGGGCTATCACCGCTGCTTTACCGAAGACCCTTTCGGCAACCGTATCGAGTTGATGCAGAAGCTCTAGACAGGTCGCAGCGTGACCGCGACCGGATCACCCTCGGCGAGTTTCTCGGCCTTGCGCACCGGCGCCTTGACCGGCAGCATCCAGCCGCCCTCATCGTGCGGAAAGCATGATGTTTGCCAGACGGTTTTCCCGATGCATGCCTCGACCTTGAGCGAGCGGAAGCCGCGCTGGCCCCCCAGTTCGAGCCGCCGCATCGCTTCGGTTGCCGACAGCTCCTCGCCAGCATCGCCGTCCAGGGTCACGAAGAACCAGCTGACGCCGTTCTTCGCGGTCCACCGCCACAGCGGCGCGGTGACGGATACACTCTCGCTCAATCGGCCATCTGGCGCACGGGCACCGGAATGTTGCAGATATCCGCGCCGCCTGCGGCATGGATGAAGAACGGGTCGCGGCGGTTGGCGCGCGCTTCGGCATATCGCGCGAAGGTTTCGCCTTCAGTGGACAGATATTCGAACGCAGGACGCTGCGCTGCGGGCAGGTCGCTGGCGACGCGGACCGAACGGATCGGCATACGCTTGCCCGCCTCCTCGGCAGTGTAGAAGCCCAGCGCACCCGAACCGCGCGGCAGCGAAGACAAGTGCTCCATCCCTTTCAAGATGCGACCGACCAGCGCGATATTGCGGTCGAGATGGCGCGGTGCATGGCCGATCACGGTGTAGAGCTCTGCGCCCGATCCGGTGTCGGGCGAATAGCCGCGTCCAACGCCGACCATGCCGTAGCAGTGGACGGGAAAGCTGCGCACAACTTTGGTGTTTTCGGCAATCTCGATACCGATGGGCCACCCTTCGGAGAAGGTTGCGATGGCAGCATAACTGTCACTGAGAGCCGGTTTCGGATGCCAAAGCACGATCGCGTCTTCATCGGATTCTGCCCCACGGGCCGAGTTCACATAATCGCTTTCTGGCATGGTCCGGAGACCTTCCGGCAGCGGTTTAGCCTCGCCCTCAGCCTCGGGATTGTCGTAATTGGGATCGCCCCATTGGACGACGTAATTGTCCTGCACGCGGTTGATCGTGATGCCGTCATACCATTCGGCGCGCGCTAGCGTGCGGATGTTCTCGACCCAGCCTTGCGAGAACGGTTCGGGCATCAGCTGGATCACCACCTGACGCGCGCTGCCGTCCGTTGCCGGTGCGAGCGTCATCACCAGCAGGTCCTCGGGCGCGATGTCGACCCATGCATCGCGCGGGGCCTCGGCAACGATCTGGCCCGGGGACGGCGCGGCTGCCTCTTTCTGCGCCATCACGGGTGAACCCAGCGCAAGCAGCGCGGCGAGCGGGAGAAGCGATCTGGTCATGGCGGAAGGGGTGCCACTCGCGCGGACAAAACGGAAGCCTTATCCGATCGTGGGGGAGGCCAGCGCAAGCGCGCGCCGCTGGCGCACTGAGTTGCATAACCAAAAACCCCCTCTCGCACATTGAAGGGGCGGGAGGGGGCTTCGAGACGGTGTTCGCAGGGGATGCCTGATCCGCGCAGCACCGTCGTTAAACCGGCTTGTACCATGAAAAACGCCTGCCCGACCATCCCGGTTCCGCAGCGGCTTGCGATTCCCCTGCAGCGCCGCTAGACGCGCGCCTTCCTGTCAGCGCTATCGCCGCGCCCTCTGGGCGTCGGGATCGGTAGGCCGGACAGGAATGCGGAGCAGTGGCCGAGTGGTCGAAGGCGCACGCCTGGAAAGTGTGTATACGGTAACCCCGTATCGAGGGTTCGAATCCCTCCTGCTCCGCCACCTTCTGCTACCAATTATCACGCTATCCCGCTTCTCGTCTGGAGAAGGGTGGCTGCGGCGTTACCCGCATTAGTGTTTCTCCAACCGCATACCGACCCTCTCACGCGCTGCGTAAATTGGTATGACAGAAGATAACCGATGGGTATGTTATTACGGTTGACATATCTGGACTAGGCATTATCCCAAGCAACATAACAAAAACCCTTGGGAGGGAATTATGTCGAATACCGTCGATGGCGGCCGTTTGGCCGTGTGCAATGCTCGTTCTCTGACTCGTTTTCTTACCGGTACCGCGCTTGCGGCCATGGCGCTTCCTGGCGTCGCGGCGGCGCAGGCGGTCGAGGAAGATGCAGGTGTCGTCGACGAGGTGGTGGATGATGAATTCGCGAATGCCGCCGCTGATGGCGACGTCATCCTGGTCACGGGGATCCGCAGTTCGCTGCAGAGCGCGCTGACCGAGAAGCGCGATGCCGCAAGCCTGATCGAGGTCATCCAGTCGGAAGATATCGGCAAGCTTCCCGACCAAAACCTCGCCGAAGTGCTCGAGAATGTGACCGGTGTGCAGATCACGCGCGAAGCCGGTGTCGGCACCGGTGTGCAGATTCGCGGTACCAATGACAACCGCATCGAAATCAACGGGGTCTCCACCGTCGGTTCGGGTACCGGCCGCGGCGGGATAAATTTCGAGGACGTCAACGCCGCAATCATCGCTTCGGTCGAAGTGATCAAGGCGCCCGAGGCCAAGACGGTCGAAGGTTCGGTCGGCGGGACGATCAACCTGCGCACCATCCGCCCGCTGGATTTGCGCGAGCCCTTGCTCGTCGTGCGCGCGCAGGGCGAGTATAGCGAGTTGTCCGACGGCATCTCGCCCCGCTTCGCCGCAAGCTTTGGCGATGTTTGGGAAGTGGGCGGGGGCGAAATCGGCGTTGTGCTCGCGGGTAGCTACTCGAAGCAGGAAGCGACCTCGTTTCGTCCGCGTGTCGACCGCGACAATGTCGTACCCGCTGGTGGTGCGGTCACGGCGGGCGGCGCGGCAGGCCCGACCACGCCCTTCCTCGGCATCCAGTTCCTCAACCAGGAGCTGGAGAACTTCGAGTACGAAACCATCAATTTCGCCGGCAGCCTCGAGTGGGCTCCGAGCGACAATGTGAAGGTCTATTTCGACGCGATCATCAACGATCAGGAGCGCCGGCAGGACAGCTCGCGCGTGCAGGGGTCGGGCGTCAGCGCGCTCATCGGCAACAATGTTCCGGACACGTTCGAAACGGTCGATTTCGGCTCGCTCGACGGGGTGGCTCTCGGCAGTATCGATGCGGCCGAATCGGGCACCATCCAGCCGAATCTCGCGGTCGACGAAGACGACCCCAACCTCCGGTTCTCGAGCGATACCGGCGCGCGCCTGACCGACAGCAAGATATTCCGGCTGGGGACCGAATTCACTACCGGGCGTTTCTGGGGACGGGTCGAGGCATCGACCTCGCGGTCGGATTCGCGTAGTCCGGACCTCAGCACCACGCTGAATTTCATCAATCCCAATACGCCGACCAACGGGACCAGCAACGACAATGCGGTGCCGTTCCGCTACGACCTGTCAGGCGGGGCGCTGACCTTCGGCATCGACTTCGATTCGCCGTTTGCGCCTACGGTCGAGCAATTGCTCGATCCCAATAACGTCGTGCTCGACGCGGTCACGGTCGGCAACAATCGGACCGAGAACAAGGAAGATGCGTTCCGGCTCGACGGTTCGCTCGATCTCGACGGGTTGACCGGCTTCTTCACCTCGTTCGATGCCGGCTACCGCTATAACAAGACCTCGACCAATTTCGATCTTGTCCGTTCCAGTTTCGGAACCAGCGCGATTGATTCGAGCCCCAACGGCTCGGCTTTTGCCGATCTCCTGGTCCCTGGACCGAGCAATTTCGGCGAGTTCGACGGGCGCGAATTGGCATTTCGCAACTTCCTGTTGATTGATCCGGATCGCGCATTCTCGGATCCCGATGGCACGCTGGAGACGCTGCAGGCCGTGCTGCTGCAGACGCCGAATATGGTGGTCCTGGACGATGCGTCCTCGGATCCGGCAGGCTTCTTCGACATCAGAGAGACCACGCATTCGGTCTATGGCCAGCTCAATTTCGAAGCAGGCATATTGCGCGGCAATGCCGGGGTGCGCTGGGTTACGAGTTCGGTGGAATCGCTCGGCAATAGCGTTGCCGACGGCGTGGTTACGCCGGTCACCGCCCAAGGGAACTATGCAGAGTGGTTGCCGCGGGTCAATCTGAGCGCCGAACTCACGCCCGATCTGGTGTTGCGTGCCAGCTATACCGAGGACATCAATCGGCCGGACTTCAACGATCTGTCGCTATCGGTGAATTTCCCGACAGGGCCGAACAATGCCGTGGCGATCGGCAATCCGAACCTCGCGCCCGAAACGGTACAGAGCTACGATGCCTCGCTTTCGTGGTATTTCGCGCCCGCCTCGGTCGTCAGCGTCGGGGTCTTCCACAAGAAGCGCAAGAACCTGTTCGTGACCCAGCTCGAAGATGCCTTCGAAGATGCCGATGGCTTCCGCGATATCACTGCGCCGTGCGAACAGGGTGGCATTTTCAATCCGCTCCCTGATCGCAACGTGCTGTCGCCCGTCCCGGGCAACGGGCTGTGCGTCCCGATCCAGACGACTATCAACGATACCGGGAGCACCACGCAGACCGGGATCGAGGTTGCCGTCCAGTATGATTTGTCGCAGTTTGAAAATACTCTCGGCTTCGCTTCGGGCTTCGGCATCCTCGCCAATTACACCTATCAGGACTTCGGAGGTGGCGAGGCCACCAACGAGGCCTCGGGTCGCGGCGAAGACATCTTCCAGGCGATCAACCCCGGGATTGCAACGCCGGTCACCGCGGTCCAGGGCCTGCTCGATTTCTCGCCACATGCGTACAATGTGACGCTTTATTATGAGAAGTTCGGGCTCTCGGCGCGGGCGCGTTACACCTGGCGGGATTCTTTCCGCACGCTCGACACCGCGGGCGGCGCGACGCTCAACAGCACGCTGGGCTTCCCGGTCGTGACTCGCGCGCGCGGCCAGCTCAATGCGGGCATTACCTACGACGTGACCGATTGGCTGAATATCGGCGTCGAAGGCGTGAACCTGACCAAGTCGAAGATCGAGCAATATTGCGTCAACGACGGGGCCTTGCTTTGCTTCCAGGGCCTGCCCGACCGCCGGATCACCTTCGGCGCTACACTTAAACTCTGATCAGCGCGGGCCACAGCGCAGGATCAAGCAAACCGCCGGTGCCGCATCTCTCTCCCGGCATCGGCGGTAATGCTGTCTGGTCAGAGCCTCGCAGAGTGTTTAGGGAAATTGGTATAGTATCGAGCGGCTGAACTTATCGGAGACACGGGCGCATGGCCAATAAGAGACTCTTCCAATCTGTCGCAGAACAGATCGCTGAGTTGATCGACCAGGGCGCCTATCCTCCGGGGACAAGGCTGCCGGGCGAACGCGAACTGGCCGAGAAGCTGGGCGTCAGCCGCGTGACCATCCGCGAGGCGGAAATCGCTCTGCAGGCGGTCGGGCGGCTCGAAATCAAGACCGGATCGGGCGTCTATGTCAGCGAGAAGAAACCCGCGAGCATCGGTGCGCTGCCGCAGGCGAGCGCGTTCGAGGTGACCGAGGCGCGGCTGATGATCGAAGCGGAATCGGCAGCGCTGGCGGCGCATAACATTTCCGAAGAAGGGATCGCCAAGCTGGAGCGGCTGATCGAGCAGATGAGCTCTCCCGATGAGGAAGCGGCCAATGCCGCGGACGAACAATTCCATCTCACCATCGCCGAAGCGTCCAATAATGCGGCCATGGTCCATACCGTCAAATCGCTGTGGCAGATGCGCGAAGGTCTGCCCGAGGTGAAGGCAACCTATGAAGCGGTCTGCGTCCATGATGCTGCATCGCGCACCGAAGAGCACCGCGCGATCTTCGACGCACTGAAGGCGCGTGATCCGGGCGCTGCCCGTCAGGCCATGCGCGAGCATTTCCAGCGCCTGCTGGAATCCATGCTCGAGGCGACCGAGCGCCAGGCGCTTGAGGAGGTCCAGCAGCGTGCATCGCGCAGCCGCGAGCGCTTCCTCGCCGCCTCCAAGTTCGGTTAAGCCAAACTGGTATTACAAATAAATTCGATTCTATCAGTCCAGATTGATTGACAAGACGGAAAGGCTCCGTATGGTTTGCGCATAACTATACGAAAGGGCTGAGGGATGTTTGCAGGGCGTAGCCTTGTTTGCGCGATATTGGGGCTTGCTGCCGCGCCTGCCGCAGCAGACCAATTTCTCGTCCATGATCAAGCCGACTATGCCCGCGCATTGAAACGCGCGGAAGCGGGCGACACGATCATGCTGGCCGATGGCGAATGGCATGATTTCGACATGGTGGTGACCGGGTCCGGGGATGAGGACGCACCGATCATGGTCACCGCGCAAACCAAGGGCGGGGCGATCCTGACCGGTCGGTCGAGCCTGAGGATCGGTGGTGAATACCTCCTGGTGTCGGGTCTGGTATTCAAGGACGGTTACAGCCCGCGCGGCGAAGTCATCGCTTTTCGTGTGAGCGAAGACAATCTGGCCCGCCACAGCCGCGTCACCGAAGTAGTGATCGATGGCTTCAGCAAACCCGATCGCTACGAATCCGATTACTGGGTCGGCATCTACGGACGCGGCAATCGCTTCGATCACAACCATCTTGTCGGCAAGACCAACAAGGGGGTTACGCTGGCGGTCCGCCTCGATAGCGAGGAAAGCCGCGAGAACGCGCACCGCATCGATCACAATTATTTCGGTCCGCGCCAGTCGCTTGGCTCCAATGGCGGCGAAACGCTGCGGATCGGCACCAGCCATTATTCGATGTTCAATTCGAATACACTGGTCGAGAACAATGTCTTCGATCGCACCGATGGCGAGGTCGAAATCATCTCGTCCAAATCGGGCGGCAATATCTTTCGCGGCAATCTCTTCCTGCGCTCGCGCGGGAACCTGACGTTGCGCCATGGCGACGGCAATCTCGTCGAACGCAATGTCTTCATGGGCCATGGCAAGGATTACACCGGCGGTATTCGCGTTATCAATCGCGACCAGATCGTGCGTGACAATTACATGGAAGGTCTGCGCGGCACGGGCTTTTCCAGCGCGCTGGCGATCATGAACGGCGTGCCCAACTCGCCCGTCAATCGCTACGTCGAAGTCGAAAATGCGCGAGTGACGAACAATTCGATCCTCGACAGCGCGCGTATCGGGTTTGGCGTCGGGGCCGACGAGGAACGCTCCGCTGTGCCCAGCAAAACGGTGTTCGCCGGCAATCTGATGAGTGCGAGCGGGAGCGATGCCTTCATCACGGTCGACTCCCCGGTTTCGGGTATCACTTTCAGCGATAATCGGGTGCTTTCCGGCGATATTGATCCCGCGCTATCCGCGCTCAAGAGCGGCGCTGCCGAACTGCTTCGCGCGGAGAATGGGCTGCTTTATCCAGCTGATCCGGCGCTGGCGGGCGTGGGTGCGCCGCGTGATCTGGCACCTGTTGCGCTCGAGGATGTCGGGGTGACCTGGTATGCCAAGCCGGACGATGGCAGCCCGTTCGGCGCGAGCGGGACCGTCACCCCGGTCGCGCCCGGCAACGACACGTTGGTGGACGCAATTACCGCGGCGCAATCGGGCGATGTGCTTGAACTCGCGGCGGGCCGCTATGTCGTCGAACGCACGATCGGTTTGGACAAGGCGGTGACGCTGAGGGGCGCGGGCGACGAGGCCACGGTTATCGTCTTCGCACGCCCATCGCTGATCGAACTGCGCGAAGGCGCACACCTCCAGCTCGCCAATTTGCTGATCGACGGCGAACTCGCCCCGGATTCGGTCGGCAATTCGGTAATCCGGACCACGATCTACCCAATCCAGTCGAACA